>NZ_VFMN01000001.1:2442174-2747446 GCF_006715055.1 Lapillicoccus jejuensis | reverse complement strand
CTCGCCGAACCAGCCCTACGACATGCACGAGGTCGTGCGGCACGTCGTCGACGACGGCGACTTCCTCGAGGTGCAGGCGCTGTTCGCGCCGAACATCATCACCGGCTTCGCCCGCGTCGACGGTCTGCCCGTCGGCGTCGTGGCCAACCAGCCGATGCAGTTCGCCGGCTGCCTGGACATCGACGCGTCGGAGAAGGCGGCCCGCTTCGTGCGCACCTGCGACGCGTTCAACGTGCCGGTGCTGACCTTCGTCGACGTGCCCGGCTTCCTGCCGGGCACCGACCAGGAGTGGGACGGCATCATCCGCCGCGGCGCCAAGCTGCTCTACGCGTACGCCGAGGCGACGGTGCCGCTCGTCACCGTCATCACCCGCAAGGCGTACGGCGGCGCGTACGACGTCATGGGCTCCAAGCACCTCGGGGCCGACATCAACCTCGCGTGGCCGACCGCGCAGATCGCGGTCATGGGCGCGCAGGGCGCGGTGAACATCCTCTACCGCAAGGAGATCGCCGCCGCCGAGGCCGAGGGCCGCGACGTCGAGCAGGTCCGCGCGGACTTCATCGCCGCCTACGAGGAGCAGCTCGCCAACCCGTACGTCGCCGCCGAGCGCGGCTACGTCGACACCGTCATCACCCCGTCGAACACGCGGATGAACGTCACCCGGGCGCTGCGGGCGCTGCGCACCAAGCGCGAGTCGCTGCCGCCGAAGAAGCACGGGAACATCCCGCTGTGAGCGAGCAGCCGGTGCTGCGCGTCGAGCGCGGGGAGCCGACCGACGAGGAGCTGGCGGCGGTCGTCGCCGTCCTGCTCGCCGGGCTGTCCGGCGACGGCGAGGAGCGGCGCCCCGGGCCGCGGCCCCGGTGGGGCGCACCCGGGCGCGGCCTCGGGTCGTCGTACGGGCCCCGCCGTGGCGGGTGGCGCGCCTCCGGCCTGCCGCGCTGACCCGACCCACCCGTGGTTGGGTGGGGCCATGAGCGGAGTCGACGCCGAGTTCCTCGCCCTGCCCCTGTCCGCCCTGGCCGACGCCGCCCTCACCCGGGCGCGGGAGCTGGGGGCGTCGTACGCCGCGCTGCGCGTCGTGTCGCTGCACGGGCACCACCTCTCGCTGCAGGACCTCGAGGTCGAGTCGTCGGCGACGTCGGTCGACGTCGGGCTGGCCGTCCGCGTCGTCCACGACGGGTGCTGGGGGTTCGCGGCCGGTCTGGCGCTGACCACCGACGAGGCGCCACGGCTGGCCGAGCGGGCCGTCGCGGTCGCCGTCGCGAGCCGGCCGGTGTCGACCGAGCGGGTCGAGCTGGCCGACGAGCCGGTCTACGCGGGGGTGACCTGGAGCTCGCCGTACGAGCTCGACCCGTTCGCGGTGGCCGACGGCGAGAAGGTGGCGACGCTGGTCGACCTGTCGGAGCGGCTCGCCGCCGGCGACGGGGTGAGCGCCACGCACGCGTCGGTGCAGAGCGCGCGCGAGAGCGTCTTCTACGCCGACTCGTTCGGGACGTCGACGACCCAGACCCGGGTGCGGATCCACCCGGTGCTCAGCGCGGTGGCGGTCGACCGGGCCCAGGGCGGGTTCGAGTCGATGCGGACGCTGGCGCCTCCGGCGGCAGCGGGCTGGGAGTACGTCCTCGCGCCGTCGACGGGGTTGGAGGACGAGGTCGCGCAGCTGCCGGAGCTGCTGCGCGAGAAGGTCAAGGCGCCGTCGGTGCGGCCGGGGGTCTACGACCTGGTGGTCGACGGGTCGAACCTGTGGCTGACGATCCACGAGTCGGTCGGGCACGCGACCGAGCTGGACCGGGTGCTCGGGTACGAGGCGGCGTACGCCGGGACGTCGTTCGCGACGACGGACAAGCTGGGGACGTTCGCCTACGGGTCGCCGGCGATGCATGTGACCGGCGACCGCGACACCGACTGGGGGCTGGCGTCGGTCGGCTGGGACGACGAGGGGGTCGCCGCGCAGCACTGGGACATCGTGCGCGACGGCGTGCTGGTCGGGTACCAGACCGACCGGGCGATGGCGGCGCTGCGCGGGCTCGGGCGCAGCAACGGGGCGTCGTACGCCGACAGCGCGCGGCACGTGCCGCTGCAGCGGATGGTCAACGTGTCGCTGCAGCCGGACCCGGACGGCGGCGGGCTGGACGCGCTGCTCTCCCGGGTCGAGGACGGGATCTACGTCGTCGGCGACAACTCGTGGTCGATCGACATGCAGCGCTACAACTTCCAGTTCACCGGGCAGCGGTTCTACCGGATCGAGGGCGGGCGGCTGGCCGGGCAGGTGCGCGACGTGGCGTACCAGGCGACGACGACCGACTTCTGGCGCTCGATGGAGGCGGTGGGCGGGCCGGCGACGTTCTACCGCGGGGGCGCGCTCAACTGCGGCAAGGCGCAGCCGGGGCAGGTCTCGGCGGCGAGCCACGGGACGCCGGCCGGGCTGTTCCGTGGCGTGCGGATCCTCAACACGGTGGCGGAGGCGGGGCACTGATGGGCGCGGTCACGGGTGGGCTGTCGAGCCCGCAGGAGGTCGTCGAGCGGGCGCTGGCGGCGGCGACGTCGCTGGGGACGGTGGTCCTCGTCACCGACCGGTCCGAGGCGAACCTGCGCTGGGGCGACAGCTCGCTGACGACGAACGGGGAGATGTCGTCGCGGACGGTGACCGTCGTGGCGACCGCGGGCGTGTCCGGCGGGACGGCGTCCGGGGTCGTCGGGCGGACCGTCGTCGACGCCGCCGACGTCGTCGCGCTCGTGGCCGAGGCGGAGGCGGCGGCGCGGGCCTCCGGGCCGGCGCCCGACGAGGCGCCGCTGGTGACGCCGGCGCAGGCGGGGACCGGCTCGGACTTCGCGCTCGAGCCGGAGGCGACGAGCATCGGGGCGTTCGCGGGGCTGGCGGCCGACCTCGGCGAGGTGTTCGCGCGGAGCGCGGCGCCCGGGTCGGACGAGGTCGCGCGGCGGCACTTCGGGTTCGCCGAGCAGATCGTCGACACGACGTACCTCGGGTCCTCGACCGGGCTGCGGCTGCGGCACGTGCAGCCGACGGGGCGGCTGGAGATGAACGCGAAGAACGAGGACTGGAGCGCGTCGAGCTACCTGGGGTTCAGCCTGCGCGACCCGTCGGAGGCGGACGCGCTCGGCGCGGACGCGCAGCTGGCCCAGCGGCTCGGGTGGGCTCGACGCACGGTCGAGGTGCCGGCGGGGCGCTACGAGACGGTGCTCCCGGGCACGTGCCTGGCCGACCTGCTCGTCTACCTCCAGTGGAGCATGGGCGCCCGGGCGGCGGACGAGGGTCGCTCGGCCTTCGCGCGGACCGGCGGTGGCACGCGGGTGGGCGAGCAGGTGGCGCAGCTGCCCCTCGACCTCTACTCCGACCCGACGTACGACGGCCTGCAGTCCGCGCCGTTCCTCATCGCCCCGGCGTCGGGGGCGACGGAGTCGGTGTTCGACAACGGCCTCGCGGTCGGGCGCACCGACTGGCTGCGGGGCGGCGCGGTGGCGACGCTGACGGGGAGCCGGGCGTACGCGGCGCGGTCGGCGGCGGCCGGCGGCGACGGGACGGGGGCCGCCGCGGCGGGGACGCCGTGCGCTCCCCCGGGCGACAACCTCGTGCTGGAGCTGCCGGGGGCGACCGGGTCGCTCGAGGACCTCGTGGCGTCGACGTCGCGCGGGCTGCTCGTGGGGACCTTCTGGTACATCCGGATGGTCGACCCGCAGACGCTGCTGATGACCGGGCTGACCCGCGACGGGGTGTACCTCGTCGAGGGCGGCGAGGTGGTCGGGGCGGTGACGAACTTCCGGTGGAACGAGTCGCCGCTCGACGTCCTCGGCCGGATCACCGAGGTGGGCGCGACGCAACGCTGCTACCCGCGCGAGTGGGGCGACTACTTCACCCGGGCGGCCGTGCCGCCGGTGCGGGTCGAGGGGTTCAACATGAGCAGCGTGAGCCAGGCGCAGTGACGGGCGGCGCGGGGGCCGGGGCCTCCGGCTGGGTGCCCGACGACGCGCAGGTGGAGGCGCTGCACCGGCGGTACGCACCGAGCGAGCAGGTCCTCGAGCTGGTGCTGACGCACGGACGGGTCGTCGCGGACATCGCGGCGCAATGCGCGGAGCGTCTCGACGAGCAGGAGGGTCCGGTCGACCTGTCCCTGCTGCGGGCGACGTGCCTGCTGCACGACCTCGGGACGTACGCGCTGTACTCGCCCGACGGGCGGCTGGGGAACCACCCGGCCTACCCGCTGCACGCGCTGATCGGGGCGACGCTGCTGCGCGAGGAGGGCGTCGACGAGCGGGTGGCGGCGGCGGTGCGCACGCACGTGCTCATGGGGTTGTCGGCCGACGACATCCGCGCGTCGGGGATGCTGCTTCCGGTGCGTGACTACGCGCCGCAGGGGGTGGTCGCCGAGCTGCTCTGCTACGCGGACCGGTTCCACTCCAAGCGGCCGTGCTTCAACGACCCGGAGCGGTTCGCCGCGGGGCTGGAGGCGAGCCTGCCGCGGCAGGCGGCGCTGTTCCGCGTCGCGCAGCAGCGGTTCGGGCCGCCGGACGTCGAGGGGCTCGCGAGGCGGTACGGGCACCCGGTCGTCTGACCCGTCCCGCCCACCCGTCGCTGCGCTCAGTTCCCGCTGAGCGGTGGCGGGTACCAGCGCGGTCGGACCGGGAAGGTGGGCGGCCACTGCGCGCGCACCTCCGCGCTCGGGCGTCCCTGCATCGGCCAGCCCCCGTCGGGGTGCAGCCCCAGGGGCGGGGGGTTGTCGCCGACCAGGAGCACGGCGGCCGCCGTCGGGGTGCGGAAGGTGAAGCTCCAGATCGGCCGCCGGCGCAGGGACCGGTGCGGGTGCCGGACCACCCACCAGTGGTGCGGGTAGCTCATCGGGTAGGCGACGAGGTGCGCCGGCATCCGACGTCCCGCCGCGTCCCGGACGCCCTCCCGCTCGGCCCGCTCGCGCCACCGCTCGACGAGCGCGGCGGCCCGCGGGTCGGCGTCGAACGACGGCGACCCGACCCTCCCCCTCCCCGTGCCCTGCGGCGGCCCCGGGGTCGCGCCGTCCCGCCACGGCGCCCCCGCGCCACGGGCCCCGCCGTCGCCGATGTCCTCGCCGTCTCCGATGTGGTCGCTGTCGGTCGGGACGAGCGGGTCGTCGGCGACCTCGCCGCGCGCCCCGACGTCGTCGGGGCGGCCATGGTCCCCCGAGGCGCCGTCACGCCGAGGGTCCTCGAGGTCGGTGCCGGCAGCGGGGCCGGGGATGAGCACGACGGTGAGACCGAGGTCGGCCGCCACCCGGCCGACGACGGCGAGCGCCGCCGACACCTCGCCGCTCTCGACCCGCCCGACCCAGCTCTTGCTCACCCCCAGCTGCGCGGCCAGCTCGCGCTGGCTCACCCGCATCCGCCACCGCACCTCGCGCACCGCACGCCCGAGCTCCTCCACGAAGGTGCCGGCCGCTGCGCTCATGCCCCCATCGTCGACCGCGCCCCCCACGCCCCACCGACGTTGTCCCCACACGTGATCGAACCCGCGGAAGCACCCGGGGGTTGTGGACCGAGCCCGCCGCCCAGCTCCGAAACCGGGGCCGACGCGCGGCCGACGCCCCCCCGCCCGACCACCACCCCACCCCCTCACGCGCGCGCACTATGCCGTGCCCCACCCCGTGGGGCACGGCATAGCCGCCGCCGAAGGGCCGCTTGCGCGGTGGATGAGCCTTGCCCCTGAGGGCGGGGCACGGCATAGCGCTCGCGGAACACGGGGTCGAGACCACGCCGCAGGGGGCAGGAAACCACCGACCCGAACCGTCGTTCCACGAACAATCATCGTGGGAATCCACGACGGCGGAGGCCGGAGGCCTGCGCTACGGTCGGCCGGTGAGTGACACCAGCGCAGGGGAGCGCCCGCAGACCGAGGTCGATCGCATCGCGAACGACTACTTCGACGCCATGGTCGCCATCAGTCCGATCTCCGCCACCACCTTCGGGATCCCAGGGCACGACGGGGAGCTCGACGACCTCTCGCCCGCGGGTCACGCCGCGCACTCGCACCTGCGGCAGGCCACCCTCGGCCGGCTCGACGCGGCCCGCCCGGTCGACGACACCGACCGCGTCACCGTCGCCGCCATGCGCGAGCGCCTCGGGCTCGCGGAGGAGGTGTACGCCGCCGGGTACGACGCCATGTCCCTCAACGTCATCGCCTCACCGCTGCAGGGCGTGCGCGACATCCTCGACCTGATGCCCCAGGAGGGCGACGCGGCCTGGGCCACCATCGCCGCCCGGGTCGGCGCGATCCCCACCGCTCTGGCGCAGTACCGCGAGTCCCTCACCGAGGCCAAGGGCCGCCGGCTCGTCGCGCCGCAGCGGCAGGTCGCGGCCTGCCTCGCCCAGATCGACGAGCTGACCTCCGCCCACGGATACTTCGCCGCCCTCACCGGGATGGCGGAGCGCGGCGGTGCGAGCGCCGGGACCGCCGCCCGCGTCACCGACTCCGCTCGGGCCGCCTCCGACGCGTACGGCGACCTCGGTCGCTTCCTGCGCGACGACCTCCTGCCCGTCGCGCCGGCCGCCGACGCCTGCGGCATCGAGCGGTACCGGCTCATGTCCCGCTACTTCGTCGGTGCCGAGGTCGACCTGGAGGAGACCTACCGCTGGGGCCAGGAGGAGTGCGACCGCCTCGACGCGCAGATGCGCGAGGTCGCCGAGCGCATCCGCCCCGGCGCCTCCGTCAAGGAGGCCATCTCGCTGCTCAACGACGACCCGGCCTACCGCCTCGACGGCAAGGACGCCCTGCGCGCGTGGATGCAGGAGCGCGCCGACGAGGCCGTCGCCGCGCTCGCCGACACCCACTTCGACATCCCCGGCCCGGTCCGGACCATCGAGGGGATGATCGCGCCCACCGAGACCGGCGGCATCTACTACACCGGCCCCAGCGACGACTTCAGCCGCCCCGGTCGCATGTGGTGGTCGGTCCCCAAGGGCGAGACCTCCTTCGGCACCTGGAAGGAGCTGACCACCGTCTACCACGAGGGCGTCCCGGGCCATCACCTCCAGGTCGCCCAGACGGTCTACCGCTCCGGCCTGCTGAACAAGTGGCGCCGCCTCGAGGCGTGGACCTCCGGCCACGGCGAGGGCTGGGCCCTCTACGCCGAGCGGCTGATGGCCGAGCTCGGCTTCCTCGAGGACCCCGGTCACCGGATGGGGTGGCTCGACGGGCAGTCCCTGCGCGCCGCCCGCGTCGTCATCGACATCGGCGTCCACTGCGGCTTCGAGGCCCCCGCGTCCGTCGGCGGCGGCGACTGGACCTACGACAAGGCCTGGCAGTTCCTCACCGCGCACGCCAACCAGGGCGAGGCGTGGCTGCGCTTCGAGCTCGACCGCTACCTCGGCTGGCCCGGCCAGGCGCCGTCGTACAAGATCGGCGAGCGGCTCTGGCTCCAGCTGCGCGACGAGGTACGGCGCCGCGAGGGCGACGCCTTCGACCCCAAGGCCTTCCACCGCCGGGCCCTCGACGTCGGCGGCGTCGGCCTGGACACCCTGCGCGACGCCGTCCTGGGCCAGGAGAAGGAGGCCGTGCGGTGACCGCCGTCGAGGCCCCCGCCCTCGCCCGGGCGTCGAGCAAGGTCGCTCGGCGGTTGGTGTGGTTCCTCGCGCTGCTCTACTTCGTCAACTACCTCGACCGGACGAACATCTCCTTCGCCGGCCCGAACGGCATGAACGACGACCTGGGCCTCAGCCAGGCGGCGTTCGGCCTCGCCTCCGGGGTGTTCTTCATCGGCTACCTGCTGCTCGAGGTCCCCAGCAACCTGGCTCTGCACCGGTTCGGCGCCCGTCGCTGGATCGCCCGGATCATGGTCAGCTGGGGCGTCGTCGCCACCGCCATGACGTTCGTGCCGAACGCGGGCTGGCTCTACGGCCTGCGCTTCCTCCTCGGGATCGCCGAGGCCGGTTTCTTCCCGGGAATCATCCTCTACCTCACCTACTGGTTCCCGCAGAAGGAGCGCGCACGCATCACCGCGCTCTTCATGGCGGCCGTGCCGCTGTCGACGGCGATCGGCTCCCCGCTGTCCTCGTGGGTCATCTCGACCGGCCACGGCATCGGCGGCCTCGCCGGCTGGCGGGTGATGTTCCTCGTCGAGGGCATCCCGGCCGTCCTGCTCGGCATCGCCTGCTGGTTCTACCTCACCGACCGTCCCGCCGACGCCCGCTGGCTCGACACCGACGAGCGGGCCGCCCTGCAGGGGACGATGGACGCCGACGAGGGTGCCAAGGCCGGCCGCTACCACGCCTCGGTGCGCGGCACGCTCGGCAGCCCGCGCGTGTGGACGCTCGCCCTGGTCTACTTCGGCGGCGTCTACGGCCTCTACGCCCTCGGCTTCTTCCTCCCGACGATCATCAAGGGCTTCGAGAAGCAGTACGGCACGTCGTACTCGCTGCTCGAGCGCGGCTTCATCAACGCCATCCCGTACGTCCTCGGCGCCGTCGCCATGCTCCTGTGGGCGCGGCACGGCGACCGCACCGGCGAGCGCGTCTGGCACGTCGCGGGTCCGCTCGCGGTCGGCGGCCTGGCCATCCCGGTCACGCTCTACCTCGGCAGCCCCGTGGCCGCGATGGTCGCCGTCTCGATCTGCGCCATCGGGATCATGTGCTTCCTGCCGACCTTCTGGGCCCTGCCCACGACGTTCCTCTCCGGCGCCGCCGCGGCGAGCGGCATCGCGCTGGTCAACGCGGTGGGCAACACGTCCGGCTTCGTGGCGCCGTACGTCACCGGCTGGCTGGCCGACCTCACCGGCAACCAGCGGGCCGGGCTGTGGCTCGTCGGGGCGGCGATGCTCCTCGGCGCCGTCCTCACCCTCGTCCTGCGCGCGGCACCCCGGCCCGACGTCGACTGACAGAATGCGGGCGTGGAGCCCGCCCTCACCCTCATCTTCCTGGCGGCGACCGTCGTGGTCGTCGCCGCCGGCGCCCGGCGCCTCAACCTCTCCGCCCCGCTCGTGCTCACCGCCGTCGGGATCCTCGCCTCCTTCGTCCCGTGGGTCCCGGAGCTGCAGGTGGGTCCGCAGGTCATCCTCTTCGGCATCCTGCCGCCCCTGCTGTACGCCGCCTCGATCCGCTCCTCGCTCGTGGACCTCGGCGCCAACCGCAACGTCATCGGCCTGCTCTCCGTGGGCCTCGTCGTGTTCACCGCCTTCGGCGTCGCCCTCGTGACGTGGAAGCTGCTCGACATCCCGTTCGCCGCGGCGCTGGCCCTCGGCGGCGTCGTCGCGCCACCCGACGCGGTGGCCGCCACGGCGGTGGCCCGTCGCATCGGCCTGCCCCGCCGCATCGTCACCATCCTCGAGGGCGAGTCGCTGTTCAACGACGCCACCGCCCTCGTCATCGTCCGGGCCGCCATCCTCGGGATCGCCGGCAGCGTCAGCCTCGCCGAGGTCGGCGGCGACTTCCTGCTCGCCGCCGCGGGCGGCATCCTCATCGGCCTCGTCGTCGCGTGGGTGCTGGGGCACGTGCGCCAGCGGATCACCGACGTGACCACCGACGTCGCGCTGTCGTTCATGGCGCCCTGGCTGGCGTACCTGCCCGCCGAGTCCATCCACGCCTCGGGAGTCCTCGCCGTCGTCGTCGCCGGGATCCTGCTCGGGCACAAGGCCCCCGTCGTCCAGACCGCGCAGTCGCGCACCGCCGAGCGCCTGAACTGGACGACGATCCAGTTCCTGCTCGAGAACGCCGTCTTCCTCGTCATCGGCCTGTACGCGCACGTCATCGTCGCCGCCGTCGTGAGCTCCGAGCTGGGTCTCGGGCGTTCGGTCCTCATCGCCCTGCTCGTCCTGCTCACGGTCATGCTCCTCCGCCCCGTGTGGATCCTCCTGCTCGGTGCCTCGCTGCGCCTGGCCCCCGGCCGGCACGTCGAGTCCGCGTCCATCAAGGCCGGTCTCGTGCTGTCCTGGGCGGGGATGCGCGGGGTGGTCACCCTGGCCGCCGCCCTGCTGCTCCCCACGACGACGCCGCACCGCGAGGTCCTGCTCTTCATCGCGCTCGTCGTCACCGTCGGCACGCTCCTGCTGCAGGGCCTGACCCTCCCCTGGCTCGTGCGCCGACTCGGGGTCCACGGGCCCGACCCGCGCGAGGACGCCCTGCAGACCGCGACCGTCCTCGGGCGCGCCGTGGCCAAGGGCAACGCGGTCCTGGAGGAGCACCTGCACGACGACACCCCGCAGGCGATCGTCGACCAGCTGCGGTTCCAGGGCGAGCGTCGTACCCACCTGGCCTGGGAGCGGCTCGGCACCACGCGGATCGACGAACCGAGCCCCAACGAGGTCTACCGCAGGCTGCGCCGCAAGATGCTCAAGGCCGAGCGTCAGGAGGTGCTGCGGCTGCGCGACACCGGCACCGTCGACCGCGAGGTCCTCGACGAGGTGATGACCAGCCTCGACCTCGAGGAGTCGATGCTCACCATCGTCGACGACCGCGAGACGGAGCTCCAGGACCGGATCATCACCACGCCCGAACCGCAGCGCGGCGACTGCGAGCACCTGCGCGAGGCGTGCAGCTCGACCGAGCCCGACGACCCCGACCGGTGTCGCGACTGCATCGAGGAGGGGCTGACCTGGGTCAACCTGCGGATGTGCCTCGAGTGCGGCAAGGTCGCCTGCTGCGACTCGTCCGTGGGGCGCCACAGCGAGCGGCACTGGCAGCACACCCAGCACCCGGTGATGCGCAGCATCGAGCCGGGCGAGCAGTGGCGCTGGTGCTACGTCGACGAGCTGCTCGGCTAGGGTCGCGCCGTGCCCCACCCCACGTCCTCCACCACCCCCGTCGCCCTCGTCCTCGCCTCCCAGTCGCCCGCTCGCCTGGCCACCCTGCGCGCGGCGGGGATCGAGCCGCAGGTGGTCGTCAGCGACGTCGACGAGGAGGCGGCCGTCGCGCAGGCGAGGGCGGCGTACGGCGAGCTGGAGCCCGCGGACGTGGCGCTGCTGCTGGCCCGCGCCAAGTGCGAGGCGGTGGCCTCCCAGGTCGAGACCTCCACCCTCGTCCTCGGCTGCGACTCCGTCCTGGAGCTCGACGGGGAGGTGCACGGCAAGCCGGCCGACGCCGCCGAGGCGCGCGAGCGCTGGCGGCGGATGCGCGGCCGCTCCGGGGTGCTGCACACCGGCCACTGGTTGCGGGACGAGCGCGACGAGGACGAGGGCGGCACCGGCGCCACGCTCGGCGCCACCGCCAGCACCACTGTCCACTTCGCCGAGGTCACCGACGACGAGATCGAGGCGTACGTCGCCACCGGAGAGCCGCTGCGGGTCGCCGGGGCGTTCACCGTCGACGGCCTCGGGGGCGCCTTCGTCACCGGGATCGAGGGCGACCACCACAACGTCGTCGGCCTGTCCCTGCCGCTCCTGCGCGAGCTCGTCGCCGAGGTCGGCGTGGGCTGGTTCGTCCTCGGACGCGGCTGACAGCCGCCCCGGAGGGGGTTGTCCGAGGCCTCCTGCGCCGGCGCTATGCCGTGCCCCGCAGGGCGGGGCACGGCATAGCGAGCGCGGACGGGTCCCGCGCAGGCCCCGAAGGCCCGCGGCGGCCCGAGCGGACCTGCCGAGGGCTCGGCCGACGGGGCACCCGTCAGGGGTAGTAGACGTTCCCGTCGAGGTGGCTGACGACGATGTAGTTGCTCACGTACCACGCCTGCTGCGCGACGCCGAGGACGGCGACGAGGCAGAGCAGCAGCACGCGCCAGCGCCGCCACCAGCGCACCTGGAGGAACCAGGCGATGAGCAGGGTGAAGGGGAACGCGAGGATCGCGTAGCGCAGCCGCGAGGGCCCGCTGTTGGTGACGAGCAGCTGGTAGGCGGGGTAGGCGCCGGCCCAGGCCCAGATCTCCGGGCCCCAGCGCCAGGTGCGGTGGGTGATCATGAACCACGCGAAGACGACGACGGCGACGATGCCGAAGATCGGCCCCACCCACCCGTAGGCGGCCACGAGGTAGGTCCACCACGAGTAGAGCTTGATGTCGCTGCCGACCTTCCAGGCCGCCAGCGTCTGGGTGTACGCGCTGGGGATCCCGGTCACGACCCCGATGACCGCGGGCCACAGGGCGGTCAGCGCGCCCGCCCACCCGGTGAGCAGCAGCAGCCCCACCTTGCTGCGCCGCGGCAGCTCCTCCTCGGTGCGCCATCGCACGATGAGGTGGGTGAGGATCACCGGCGCCATGGACGCGACGATGTTGCGGCTCAGCGCCAGGACGACGAGCCCGACGGCGACCCACCAGTAGCGCCGGGCCCGCAGCAGCATGAGCAGCGAGACGACGACGACGATGGCCAGCGACTCCGTGTACGTCGCCTGCAGGATCGGCGCGGAGATGAAGGTGCACACGCCGACGACGGCGACGACCGCCTCCCAGCGCCCCACCGCCTGGTCCACCAGCCGGAAGAGCAGCACCATCCCGACGGCGCCGAGGACGAGGTTGACGATGCCGCCCGCCACCGCGAACGGCAGCCCGGTCACCGCCATCAGCCCCTTCACGAGGAGGGGGTAGACCGGGTAGAACGCCCACGCGCTCATGTCGACGGTGCCGTCGCTCGCGCGGGGCAGCACCATCGGGTAGCCGTGGGTGGCGATCTCCCGGTACCACTGCCCGTCCCAGTTGGACATCACCGTCCAGTAGCCCGGCGCCGTCCCCGTCGGGAACATGATCCGCAGGATCCCGTTGCTCCACGGCAGCGCGATCTCGTTGCGCTGGGCCACCACGGCGATGACCGCCGTCGTCGCCCGCGTGACGAACCACACCGCCAGCGGGAACCACAGCCCGAAGCGGCGCCACCAGGGCCGGCCCTCCTCGAGGGCCGCCACGGTCGGCGCCTCCACCGGCACCGGCCCCGGCGTGACGCGCCGGATCGCCCGCACCCCCGCCTGGACGGGAGCGGGCAGCTTCTCCTGCACCCGGCGGGCGGTGGGCGTGACGGTGACGATGGTGCGGCTCCTCGGGCGGTGGGCGTGCCCTCAGGGTACGGCGTCAGACGGGCGTGACCGGTCGTCGCCGCTCGGAGAACGCCCGGTCGCGCCCGGCGGCGTACCGCAGCCGCTTGAGCAGCTCGCCCCGCAGCTCCTCCGCCTCGACGACCTGGTCCACGACGAGGTCGGCGGCGAGCCGCTCGAGGTCGACGTCCTCCTCGTACTCCCGGCGCCGCTCCGCCACGTACGCCTCCCGCGCCGCGACCCCCTCGGCGGCCTCGACCTCGGCGATCTTGTTCGCGTAGACCGCGTTGACCGCCGCCTCCGGCCCCATCACCGCGATCCGCGCCGTCGGCAGCGCGATCGTCGCGTCGGGCATGAAGCCCGGCCCGCCCATCGCGTACAGCCCGGCCCCGTACGCCTTGCGCACGACGACGCACACCTGCGGCACCGTCGCCGACGCGACCGCGCTGACCATCTTGGCGCCGTGCCGGATGATCCCCTGCCGCTCGACCTCGCTGCCGATCATGAAGCCCGGCACGTCGCACAGGTAGACGAGCGGGATGTTGAACGCGTCGCACAGCCAGATGAAGCGGGTCGCCTTGTCGGCGCTGTCGATGAACAGCACCCCGCCCTTGACGAGGCTGTTGTTGGCGACGATCCCCACGGTCTCCCCCGCCAGCCGCCCGAACCCGACCACGAGCTCCGGCGCGAAGAGCGGCTTGACCTCGAAGAACGACCCGTCGTCGACGAGCCCGTCGATGACCTCGTGCACGTCGAAGCCGACCGACTCACGCTCCGGCACGACGTCGCGGGTCAGCGGGACGGACGGCTCCTCGGCGTCGTACGACGGCGGTGCCTCCCGCCACGACGAGGGCAGGTAGGAGAAGTACAGCCGGGCCAGCTCGATCGCCTCGACGTCGTCGGCCGCGAGCAGGTCACCGCACCCCGAGGTGGTGCAGTGCATCCGCGCGCCACCCATCTCCTCGAGGCTGACCGTCTCCCCGACGACCATCTCGGCCATCCGCGGGCTGCCGAGGTACATCGAGGCGTTGCCCTCGACCATGATGACGATGTCCGTGAAGCTCGGGATGTACGCCCCGCCCGCCGCGCTCGGCCCGAACAGGCAGCAGACCTGGGGCACCCGACCCGACAGCGCGACCTGGTTGTGGAAGATGTGCCCGGCCCCCCGCCGACCCGGGAACATCTCGACCTGGTCGGTGATCCGCGCCCCCGCGGAGTCGACGAGCCAGAAGACCGGCAGCTCCTCGCGCAGCGCGACCTCGGTCATCCGCACGATCTTCTCGACCGTCCGCGCCCCCCACGACCCGGCCTTGACCGTCGGGTCGTTGGCGATGACGACGACCGGCCGGCCGTCGACCGTCCCCCGCCCGGTGACGACGCCGTCGGCCGGCAGCCCGACCGCCCGGCTGTTCGCGTACCGCCCGTCCTCGACGAAGGACCCCTCGTCGAGGAGCAGGTCCACCCGGTCGCGGACGGGGATCTTGCCCTGGGCGTCGAGCTTGGCGCGAGCCTTGTCGCTCGGCTTGACCGTGGCCTCGTACGCCGTCGCCAGCCGCTCGCGGACCTGCGCGACCCGTGGGTCGCTCACGCCGTCAGCCCGAGGCCGCGACCGATGAGCATCCGCTGCACCTCCGAGGTGCCCTCACCGATCTCGAGGATCTTCGCGTCCCGGTAGAACCGCGCCACCGGGTACTCCTCCATGAAGCCGTTGCCGCCGAAGACCTGCGTCGCCACCCGGGTCGCCGACACCGCGGCCTCGGTCGACTGGAGCTTGGCGATCGCCGCGGCCTGCTTGACCTCCTTGACCGAGCGCCGTCCGGCGTGCAGCTCGTCCTTGAGCCAGGCCGCCTTGTAGGTCAGCAGCCGCGCCGACTCGACGGCGACCGCGAGGTCGGCCAGCGGGAACGAGACGCCCTGGTTGGCCCCGATCGGGCGGCCGAACGCCGTCCGGCTCTTCGCGTAGTCCGTCGCCAGCTCGAGGCACGCCCGCGCGCAGCCGAGCGCGAGCGCGCTGATCGCGATGCGGCCGTCGTCGAGGGTCTTGAGGAACTGCCGCACCCCCTGCCCCTCCTCGCCGAGGAGGCTGTCCGCCGGGAGGCGGCAGCCCTCGAAGGTCAGTCCGTGGGTGTCGCTGAGGTGCCAGCCGAGCTTGCGGTACGACGGCTCGACGGTGAAGCCCGGCGTCCCCGCCGGGACCATGAGCGCCGAGACCTGCGGCGACCCGTCGGCGTTCTCTCCGGTCCGCGCGGTGACGGTGACGACCGAGGTGATGTCGGTGCCGCTGTTGGTGATGAACGCCTTGGCCCCGTCGAGGACCCAGCCGTCGTCGTCGCGCTTCGCGCGGGTCCGCGGCGCCGCGGTGTCCGAGCCGGCGCCCGGCTCGGTCAGGCCGAAGCCGGCGAGCGCCCGCCCGGCGACGAGGTCGGGCAGCCAGCGCTGCTTCTGCTCCTCGGAGCCGTAGGTGAGGATCGGGTTGATCCCCAGGCCGACCCCGGCCGACAGCGTGATGCCGACCGACTGGTCGACCCGGCCGAGCTCCTCGATGGCCACGCACAGGGCGGTGAAGTCGCCCCCGCCGCCCTCGCCGGAGCCGCCGTACTCCTCCGGGACGACGAGGCCGAAGAGCCCCAGCTCGCCCATCCTCGGCACGAGGTGGGTGGGGAAGCGCGCCTCCCGGTCCCACTCGGCGACGTACGGCGCCACCTCCTGCTCGGCGAAGTCGCGTACGACGGCGCGGAAGTCCTCGTGGTCCTTGGAGAGCTCGAACATGCGGCCATCATGGACTGCTCTTGACGTTGACGTCAACGTCAACCACGATGCCGTCATGAGCACGAGCACGCCCGAGCGCACCTCCGAGCGAGCTCCGGCCCGCACCGACGAGCGGACCTGGACCATCGCCGAGGTCGCCGAGGAGTTCGGCGTCACCCACCGCACGGTGCGCCACTACGAGTCGCTCGGCCTGCTCTCCCCCGAGCGGCGCGGGACCCAGCGCGTCTACCACCGGCGCGACCGCACCCGGCTCTCGCTCATCCTGCGCGGCAAGCGGCTCGGCTTCCCGCTCGAGGAGATCCGCACGATCATCGACCTGTACGACGCCCCCCGGGGCCGCCGCTCGCAGCTGGAGTACGTGCTGGGGCAGATCGACGACCGCCGCGCCGACCTCGAGCAACGCCGCGCCGACCTCGACGAGGCGCTCGCCGAGCTGGACCGCTTCGGGACCCGCTGCCGCGAGGACCTCGGCCGGCTGGGAGGTTCCTGACAACCTCGTCGGATCGGGCCCCGGTGGCACGGAGCACCCGCGCGCAGGTGTGACCCTTCTCCGGTGACCTCGAGCGAACGCCCCCTGCCCCGGCGCGCCGTCGTCGGCGGCCTCGTCGGCGGAGTCGTCGGCGCGGGCGCCCTGCTCGCGGGCTGCGACAGCGGCCCGACGACCGTGCCGATCAAGCAGTCCTCCGCGGCGGGGACCCCGCCCCCCACCGGCACCTCCGCGGCCCCGGGCACCGTGTCGACGACGTCGACGACGTCGACGACCGCGAGCGCCCCCGCGACCCCCGCGGTCCTGTCGACCCCGGGGCCCGACATCGCCAGCGGGTCCGCGAGCACCCCGGCCGTGGCCCTCACCTTCCACGGGGCGGGCGACGTCGCCCTCGCCCACCGGGTCCTCACCCTGCTCCAGCAGCGCGGCGCCAAGGTCACCGTCTTCGCCGTCGGCACGTGGCTGTCCGCGACCCCGTCCGTCGGTCGCGAGATCGTCGCCGAGGGCCACGCGCTGGGCAACCACACGTGGAGCCACCCGACCCTCACCCACCTCGGCCTCGCCGCGGCCACCGACGAGGTGAGACGCGGCGCGGACGCGGTCGCCACGTCGGTCGGGCACGCGGGGCTGCTGTTCCGTCCCTCGGGCACCCCGACGAGCACGCCGACGATCCGGGCCGCGGCCGCGTCGGCCGGGTACGCGCGCAGCATCTCCTACGACCTGGACTCGCTCGACTACACCGACCCCGGCGCCGACGCCGTCGTGCGCACCGTCACCGCCGGCCTGCACCCCGGCGCCATCGTCAGCCTGCACCTCGGCCACCCCGGCACGCTCACCGCGCTGCCGCGCGTCCTCGACGCGCTGCAGGCCACCGGTCTGTCCGCCGTCACCGTCCCGACCCTCCTGGAGGCCCCCGCGTGACCCGTCCCACCCGTGCGACCCGTCGCCGCACCGCCGTGCTCGCCTGCGCCACCGCCGTGGCCCTCGGCCTCCTCGGCGCGTGCTCGTCCGGTGGCGCGCCGACGACCGCCGCACCCTCGCGCGGCACCGGGACGACGCGCCCGTCCGGCGTGACGAGCACCGCGACGAGCACCGCGAGCGCGACGGCCGCGGACGCCGCCGTGACGGGTAGGGACGTCTACGCCGCCGACGGCGTCGGGATGCTCACCGGCGCCGCGCGCAGCGCGAAGCCGCTCGTCTACGTCCCGGACCAGGTCGCGGGGCTCGTCCAGGTCATCGACCCGTCGACCTACCGGGTCGTCGCGACGTACCACGTGGCCTCGTCCCCCGAGCACGTCGTCCCCTCGCACGACCTCACGACGCTGTGGGTCAACAGCGACGCCGGCGACACCCTCACCCCGATCGACCCGCGGACCGGGACGCCCGGCACGCCGGTGCACGTCTTCGACCCCTACAACCTCTACTTCTCCCCCGACGGCCGCTACGCCCTCGTCATGAGCGAGCGGGCCCGCGCCATCGAGGTCCGCGACGCCCACACGATGGCCGCCGTCCGCGACGTGCCCGTCGGCTGCGCCGGCCTCAACCACGCCGACGTCACCGCCGACCGGCGCACCATGCTGGCCAGCTGCGAGTTCAGCGGCGAGCTGGTCGAGATCGACCCGGGGCTCACCCACGTCGTGAAGACGATCGACCTCGACGCGATCGCCACCCCGGGTGCGACGGACCCGGCCATGGCCCGCTCGATGGGCGGCCCGGCGGGTGGCCTGGTCCGCGGTGCCTCGTCGATGCCGCAGGACGTCCGGCTCACCCCGGACGGGCGCTGGTTCCTCGCCGCCGACATGCTCCGCAACGGCGTCTGGGTCATCGACGCGAGGACCTTCACCGTGGCGAGGTTCATCCCGACCGGCAAGGGCGCACACGGGATCTACTTCTCGCGCGACGCGAGCAGGGTCTACGTCTCCAACCGTGACGAGGGCACGATCAGCGTCCTCGACGCCGCCACCCTCGTCGCGGTGACGACGTGGGTCATCCCCGGCGGCGGCTCCCCCGACATGGGCGGCGTCAGCGCCGACGGGAAGGAGCTGTGGCTGTCGGGCCGGTACAGCTCGGTGGTCTACGTCTTCGACACGACCACCGGCCGGGTGACCCACGAGATCCCCGTCGCGAGCGGCCCGCACGGGCTGCTCGTGTGGCCGCAGCCGGGCCGGATCTCGCTGGGGCACACCGGCACCATGCGCTGAGCCCGTACGGCGCCGCGCGGCGCCGTACGGGCTCGGGCGTCACCCCACCGAGGGCAGCAGGCCGGTGAACCGGCCGGCGGCCTCGAGCCGCTCCTGCGGCACGACGCCGTACTCCGTCGTGCGCTGGCGGGCCGTGCGCCCGGGCAGAGCCTCGACGATGTGGTGCAGGTCGGCGACGGTCTTGGCCGAGCCGTGCTGGGAGCCGGCCATCCGGCTGATCGTCTCCTCCATGAGCGTCCCGCCGAGGTCGTCCACGCCACCGGTGAGGACCTCGCGGCAGCCCTCGACGCCGAGCTTGACCCACGAGCACTGGATGTGGTCGATCCGACCGTGCAGCAGCACCCGCGCCATGGCGTGCACGGCGCGGTTGTCGCGCGCGGTCGGGCCCGGGCGGGCGACACCGGCGAGGTAGATCGGGGCGTTGGTGTGGATGAAGGGCAGTCCGACGAACTCGGTGAACCCGCCGGTGCGGTCCTGGATCCGGGCCAGCGTGCGCAGGTGCCCCAGCCAGTGCGAGGGGTTGTCGACGTGCCCGTACATCATCGTGCTGCTCGAGCGCAGGCCCACCTCGTGCGCCGTCGTCACGACGTCGATCCACTCGGCGGCGGGCAGCTTGCCCTTGGTCAGCAGCCAGCGCACGTCGTCGTCGAGGATCTCGGCGGCGGTGCCGGGGATCGAGCCGAGCCCGGCCTCCTTGAGCTGGGTGAGCCACTCGCGCACCGACAGGCCGGTGCGGGCGGACGCGTTGACGACCTCCATCGGGCTGAAGGCGTGCACGTGCAGGTCGGGGCAGCGGGCCTTGATGGCCCGGACGATGTCGACGTAGATCGTCCCCGGCAGGTCGGGGTGGATCCCGCCCTGGAGGCAGACCTCGGTCGCGCCGAGCGCCCATGCCTCGGCCGCGCGGGTCGCGACCTCGTCGACGCTGAGGGTGTAGGCGTCCGCGTCGGTCTTGCGCTGGGCGAACGCGCAGAACCGGCAGCCGGTGTAGCAGACGTTGGTGAAGTTGATGTTCCGGTTGACGACGTAGGTGACGTCGCCACCGACCGCGTCGGCGCGCAGCCCGTCGGCGAGGGCGCAGAGGGCGTCGAGCGCCGGACCGTCGGCGTGCAGCAGGGCCAGGGCGTGCGCGTCGGACAGACCGGCCGGGTCGCGCTCGGCGGCGCGCAGCGCCGAGGCCACGTCGGCGTCGACCCGCACCGGCGCCCCGGTCCGGGTCGCTTCCCCGGCAACGGTGTCCCAGTCACCGTAGACGGCGTCGAAGTCTGAGCGACGGTCACCGGTGCGGCCCTCGCGGTCGATCGCCGTGTGCAGGTCGGTGCGCCCGGACGACGCGACGTCCTCCGGCTCCTGCCATGGGCGGCCGACGACGGGGGCGTCGGCGACGGCGAGGCCGTCCGGCCCGGCGAGCGCCTCGACGTGGGGGACGACGCGCGGGTCGAGCCACGGCTCGCGGGCGACGACGTACGGCGGGTAGACGGTGAGCCGCTCGCGCAGCTCGAAGCCGGCCGCCGCCGTCTCCTGCGCGAGGACGTCGAGGTGCGGCCACGGCCGCTCGGGGTTGACGTGGTCCGGGGTGAGCGGCGAGACCCCACCCCAGTCGTCGATGCCGGCGGCGAGCAGCCGGGCGAACTCGTCGCCGATGAGGTTCGGCGGGGCCTGCAGCCGCATCCGCGGGCCGAGGACGAGCCGGGCGACGGCGACCGTCGCGACGAGCTCGTCGAGCTCGGCGTCGGGGCGGCGCGCCATGGCCGTGTCCGGCTTGGCGCGGAAGTTCTGGACGATGACCTCCTGCACCGAGCCGTACGCGCGGGCGACCCGGCGGATCGCGAAGAGCGACTCGGCCCGGTCGGCGACGGACTCGCCGATGCCGATGAGGATCCCGGTGGTGAAGGGGATCGACGAGCGGCCGGCGTCCTCGAGGACCCGCAGCCGCACCGCCGGGTCCTTGTCGGGCGAGCCGCGGTGCGCGCCGGTCTCGTAGACCTCGCGCGACGTCGTCTCGAGCATCATGCCCATCGACGGGGCGACGGGCTTGAGCCGCTGCAGCTCCGACCAGCTCATGACGCCGGGGTTGAGGTGCGGCAGCTGGCCGGTCTCCTCGAGGACCCGGATGGCCATGGCCCGCACGTAGTCCAGCGTCGAGTCGTAGCCGGCCGCGTCGAGCCACTCGCGGGCCTGCGGCCAGCGGTCCTCGGGCCGGTCGCCGAGGGTGAAGAGCGCCTCCTTGCAGCCGAGCGCTGCGCCCTCGCGGGCGACGGCGAGGACCTCGTCGGGCGAGAGGTACGGCGCCGGCAGCCTGTGCGGCGCGGTGGCGAAGGTGCAGTAGTGGCAGCGGTCCCGGCACAGCCGGGTGAGCGGGACGAAGACCTTCTTGGAGTAGGTGACGACGCCGGGGCGGCCGGCGTCGGCCAGCCCCTGGTCGCGGACCCGGGCCGCGGAGGCGGTGAGGTCGACGAGGTCGTCGCCGCGGGCGCCGAGCAGCTGCTCGGCCTCGGCGACGTCGAGGGCGACACCGTCGCGGGCGCGGCGCAGGACGCGCCGGAGGGCAGAGGAGGTCACGGACTTCTCCAACGGGAGCGTGCCGGCGACTTCCGCCTGCGGGGTGGGGCGTGGACTCGGCCGCCCGGACTCCCCGGGCGGCGACCTCGTCACCCTAACCGAGGCCGCGCAGCAGCGGGAGGACCTCCCGGCCGTAGCGCTCGAGGAAGCCGGCCTGGTCCGGGTCGGGCGAGTGGACGACGAGGTGGGTGAACCCGAGGTCGACGTACGTGCGCAGCCGCTCGACGTGCTCGTCGGGGTCGCTGGAGACGACGACCCGGCGGGCGGTGCGGTCCGTCCCGAGGTCCGCCGCGAGCCGCTCGAGCTCGACGGGGTCGAGCGTGCCGGCGCGCTGGTCGGGGCTGAGGGCCAGCGGCGCCCAGGCCCGGGTCGCCTCGAGCGCCCGCTGCGGGTCGGGGTCGAAGGAGACCTTGACCTCGACCATGAGGTCGAGGTCGCCGAGGGTGCGACCGGCGTCGGCGGCGCCCGCGGCGAGCGCGGGGACGAGGGTGTCGCGGTAGAGCGAGGGGTCCTTCCCCGAGGTCGTCACCCAGCCGTCCGCGTGGGCCCCGGCGAACCGGGTCGCCCCCGGACCGGACGAGGCCAGCCAGATCGGCACGGGCGTCTCGGGGCGGTCGTAGACCGTGGCCCGCTCGAGCCGGTAGTACTCGCCGCGGTAGTCCACCCGGTCCTGCGTCCACAGCGCGCGGATGACCGCGACGGCCTCGCGCAGCCGGGCGAAGCGCTCGCGCCCGTCGGGCCAGCGACCGCCGAGCGGTGCCTCGTTGAGCGCCTCCCCGCTGCCGAGACCCAGGACGACGCGTCCCGGGAAGAGGTGTCCCAGGGTAGCGAACGCCTGAGCCACCACCGCCGGGTGGTAGCGGAAGGTCGGGGTGAGCACGGACGTGCCGATCGTCACCCGCTGCGTGCTGGCGCCGAGCGCGCCGAGCCAGCCGGGGGCGAAGGGGGCGTGGCCGCCGTCGTGCCGCGCCGGCTGCAGGTGGTCGGAGACGAAGACCGAGTCGAAGCCGAGCCGCTCGGCGAGGACGCCGTGCGCGAGCAGGGAGCGGGGGTCGGCCTGGTCGGACGGCGCCTTGTAGCCCACCTTCAGCCCTGGCACGTGGCCGACCCTAGCCCGACCGGTCGCGCCGGCCCGGCCCGGCTGCATAACCGGCGGTTATGGCGGCGATAATGGAGCCATGAGCACTGCTGCGAGCGACCCGAAGATCGACGAGTACGCGCACCCGGACCGGCTGGTGACCACGGCGTGGCTGGCGGAGCGGATCGAGGCCGGCGAGGTCGGCACGCCGGGCGGGATCGTCCTGCTCGAGTCCGACGAGGACGTCCTGCTCTACGACACCGGCCACATCCCCGGCGCCCAGAAGATCGACTGGCACACGGACCTCAACGACCCCGTGACCCGCGACTACGTCGACGGCGAGGCCTTCGCCCGCGTCCTCGGCTCCCGCGGGATCCGCCGCGACACCACCGTCGTGATCTACGGCGACAAGAGCAACTGGTGGGCCGCCTACGCCCTGTGGGTGTTCAGCCTCTTCGGCCACGAGGACGTCCGTCTGCTCGACGGCGGCCGCGCCACGTGGGTCGCCGAGGACCGCGAGCTGACCCGCGACGTGCCGACCCCGGACGCCGTCGACTACCCGGTCGTCGAGCGCGACGACGCCCCGATCCGGGCGTACCAGGACGACGTCCTCGCCCACCTCGGGAAGCCGCTGGTCGACGTCCGCTCCCCCGGCGAGTACTCCGGCGAGCTGCTGCACATGCCCGACTACCCGCAGGAGGGCGCGATGCGCGGCGGGCACATCCCCGGCGCCAAGAGCGTCCCGTGGGCCAAGGCGGCCAACGAGGACGGCACCTTCAGGTCGCGCGCCGAGCTCGAGGCGCTCTACCAGGGCGAGCAGGGCCTGACGCCGTCGGACGAGGTGGTCGCCTACTGCCGGATCGGGGAGCGCTCGTCGCACACGTGGTTCGTCCTCACCCACCTGCTCGGCTTCGAGCACGTGCGCAACTACGACGGCTCGTGGACCGAGTGGGGCAACAGCGTCCGGGTCCCGATCGAGAAGTGAGGGGTCCCGACGCCGTGAGCCAGACTGGTCCGGTGACCGACGAGCGCGCCCCGCTGCCCCCCGCCCTGGCCGAGATCGCCGAGGACTTCTCCTCGGTGAGCCAGTCCGACCGGCTGCAGCTGCTGCTCGAGTTCAGCGACGGCCTGCCGCCGCTGCCCGAGCGGCTGGCCGGTGAGCCGGACAAGCTCGAGCGGGTCGACGAGTGCCAGTCCCCCGTCTACCTCGTCGTCGAGC
Source organism: Lapillicoccus jejuensis (assembly GCF_006715055.1). Lineage (NCBI taxonomy): Bacteria > Bacillati > Actinomycetota > Actinomycetes > Micrococcales > Intrasporangiaceae > Lapillicoccus > Lapillicoccus jejuensis. The sequence goes on along the minus strand of NZ_VFMN01000001.1, from coordinate 2,724,203 downwards.
TCGACGACGAGGTGGACGGGGCGGCGGGCGACCGCACGGTCCACCTGCACGTCCAGGCGCCGGCCGAGGCGCCGACGACCCGCGGCTTCGCGGGCATCCTCCACGAGGGCCTCGACGGGCTGAGCGCCGCCGAGGTGCTCGCGGTGCCGGACGACGCGCCGTACCGCTTCGGGCTGGCCGAGGCCGTCTCGCCGCTGCGGCTGCGCGGGATGGTCGGCATGCTCGGCCGGATCAAGCGGCAGGTACGGCTCAAGGCCGGCCTGCTCTGATCACCGGACACAGGGAACCCCACGTCCGGGCGGCGCCGCCGCCCCGCTGACGTGGGGTTCCCTGTGTCCGGTCAGCCGCCGACGCGCGAGCGGACGGCGTACAGCTCGGGGAAGAACGTCTGGTCCAGCGCCCGGCGCAGGAAGGCCACCCCGGTGCTGCCGCCCGTCCCCGGCCGGGTGCCGATGGTGCGCTGGACGACCTGCAGGTGCCGGAAGCGCCACTGCTGGACGAGGTCCTCGACGTCGACGAGCTCCTCGCAGGTCTCGTAGACGCCCCAGTGCGCGGGCGGGTCGGCGTAGACCGCGGCGACGACGTCGACCAGGCCCTCGTCGGGGGCGTGAGGGCGGGTCACGTCGCGCGCCAGCAGCCCCGCCGGGACGGCGTACCCGCGCCGCGCCAGGTGGGCGAGGAAGGCGTCGTACAGGCTCGGCTCGTGCAGCAGCGTCGTCAGCAGCGCGTGCGCGTCCTCGTCGTGGTCGAAGACCACGACCATGTCGGGGTTCTTGTTGCCGAGCAGGAACTCGACGGCGCGGTACTGCCAGGACTGGAAGCCGCTGCTCGTCGCGAGGAACGGGCGGATCTGCGCGTACTCGCTCGGGGTGAGCGTCGCGAGGACCGACCACTGCTCGACGAGGACCTCGAGGATCCGCTTGACCCGGGCGAGCCGCTTGAGCGCGGGCGCGAGGTCGTCGGTGTCGAGCAGCGCGCGGGCCGAGCGCAGCTCGTGCAGCAGCAGCTTGAGCCACAGCTCGGACGTCTGGTGCTGGACGATGAAGAGCAGCTCGTCGTGCTGCGGCGGGTCGCTGCGCGGGTGCTGCGCCGACAGCAGCGTGGGCAGGGCGAGGTAGTCGCCGTACGACATCGACGCCGAGAAGTCGCGCTGGACGCCCGGCTCGATCTCCCGCACGTACGACGCCCCGCCGGGGGTCGGCGGGGCGTCGGGCGTCTCGTGCGGGGTGGCCATGCGGCCGAGCCTAGGCCCGGCCGGGCCGGGTGCTCAGGCGCCGAGGTTGAACTCGTCCGGGTCGGGGCCGGTGCGGTGGTGCTTGTCGAGCGCGGTGATCGTGGCGACCTCGTCGTCGGTCAGCTCGAAGCCGAACACGTCGAAGTTCTCCTCGATCCGGCTCGGCGTCACCGACTTGGGGATGACGACGCTGCCCAGCTGCAGGTGCCAGCGCAGGATGGCCTGGGCCGGGGTGACGTCGTGGGCCTTCGCGATGCCGGCGATGGTGTCGTCGGTGAGGACGTCGCCGCCGGAGGCCAGCGGGCTCCAGTCCTCGGTGACGATGCCGTGCTCGACGTGGAAATCGCGCAGCTCCTGCTGGACCAGGTGCGGGTGCAGCTCGATCTGGTTGATCGCGGGCAGCTCACCGGTCTCGTCGAGCAGGCGCTGCAGGTGCGGGACCTGGAAGTTGCACACGCCGATGGCGCGCACGCGGCCCTCGTCACGCAGCTTCTGGAACGCCTTCCAGGTGTCGACGAAGGCGTCCTTCTTCGGCACGGGCCAGTGGATGAGGTAGAGGTCCAGCGTCTCGAGGCCGAGCTTGCCCATCGACTCGTCGAACGCGGCGAGGGTGGAGTCGAAGCCCTGGCGGTCGTTCCACAGCTTCGTCGTGACGAACACGTCGGCGGCGTCGACGTCGCTCTGCGCGAGCGCCCGGCCGACCTGCTCCTCGTTGCCGTAGGCGGCGGCGGTGTCGACGTGGCGGTAGCCGACCTCGAGGGCCTTGGTCACGGCCGGGACGGCGTCACCGGTCTCGACCTGCCACACCCCGAAGCCGAGCTGCGGGATGTCGACGGAACCGGTGGGGGTCTTCAGCGGGATGGTGGGGACAGCAGTCATCCCTCCACCGTAGGAGGCCGGCTCGCGCCTGTCCCGTGCGGTCAGGAGCCGAGACGGGTCGGAATACCGTTGAGGGCCAGCGTGTTCAGCGGCCGGCGAGCGAGCGGAGCCGGTCGAGCGAGTCGGCGAGGACGTCGCCGAGGTCGGCCTCCTCGGTCTGGGTCAGCCAGCGCTGGAAGCCGACCCGGAACACCGCGACCCCGGTCTCGGCGGCGACGGCGACGGTGTCGTCGTCGAGACCCCGCTCGCGCAGCGCGTCCGCGAGCGCGGCCCCGACGCCGGCCATCTTGTGCAGCTCGCGCTCCTGCAGCTCGGCCTGGCCGGCGATGATCCGGCTGCGCTCGCGCGACCAGGCCCGCGAGCCACCGATCTGGGCGGCCGCGCCCCGCAGGCCGGCGGCGACGAGGTCCAGCGGCGCGAGCCCGGCCGGCGCCGCGCGGACGGCGTCGGCCATGCGGCCGGGGAGCTCCTCGGCGCCCGCGAAGAGGACCTCCCGCTTGTCGGCGAAGTGCCGGAAGAAGGTCCGCGACGTCACGCCGGCCCGCTCGGCGATCTCGGCGACCGTCGTGGCGTCGTACCCCTGCTCGGCGAACAGCTCGAGGGCGGCCCGGCGCAGCCGGCCCGCGGCGTCCGGCTCCCAGCGACCCACGGGGTGAGCCTACGCGACCGCCGTACGGCGTGATGTCACATCCTGACATCAGCGTGCTATCGTCATGTCACACGATGACATCGAGTCGTCGTCCCCTCTCCTGGAAGGTCGTCCCGTGCGCGTTCTCCTCACCGGTGCCTCCGGCTGGATCGGCTCCGCCGTCGTCCCCCTCCTGCTCGCCGACGGTCACGACGTCGTCGGTCTCGCCCGCTCCGACGCGTCCGCCGACCGGGTCGCCGCCCTCGGCGCCACCCCGCTGCGGGGCTCGCTGGACGACCTCGAGGTCCTCGCGTCGGCCGCCGCCGACAGCGACGCCGTCGTCCACCTCGGCTACGTCCACGACTTCTCCGCGATGGCGCAGGCGGCCGCCACCGACCGCGCCGTCATCGACACGGTCGGCGAGGCCCTGGCCGGGACCGGCCGCCCGCTCGTCATCGCCTCCGGCGCGCTCGGCCTGCCCGCCGGGGCCACCGAGGACGACCGACCCGACGCGGGCGCGCACCCGCGGATCGCCAACGCGGCCGCGCTGCTCGCGCTGGCCGACCGCGGGGTGCGCCCGGTCGTGGTGCGGTTCGCGCCGACGGTGCACGGCGAGGGCGACCTCGGCTTCACCGCCACCCTCGCGCGGGTCGCCCGCGAGCGCGGCGTGTCGGCGTACGTCGGCGACGGGGCCAACCGCTGGCCCGCCGTGCACGTGCGCGACGCGGCCGACCTCGTGCGCCGCGTCGTCGAGCACGACGAGGGCGGGCCGGTCGTGCACGCCGTCGCCGAGGAGGGGGTCGCCGCCCGCGACATCGCCGCCGCCCTGGGGGACGCGATCGGGGTGCCGACGACGTCGGTCGCGCCGGACGCGGCCGCCGAGCACTTCGGCTGGATCGGCGCCTTCTTCGCGATGGACGCGGCCGTCTCGAACGCCCTGACCCGCGAGCGCACCGGCTGGGTCCCGACCGGTCCGACGCTCCTCGAGGACATCGCGGCCGGTCACTACCCCGGGACGGCGTCGCACTCCTGAGCACCGTGGTGCCGCCGGCGGCTGTGACGAGGCTCGCCCGCCGGCGGCCGCCTCCACCGCCGGAAGCCTCGTTCCTCGCCGCTAGAGTCCGGTCCATGCCGCAGATCTCGAAGGTGCTCATCGCCAACCGCGGGGAGATCGCCGTCCGGGTCGCCCGGGCGTGCAAGGACGCCGGGTACACCTCCGTCGCCGTCTACGCCGACCCCGACCGTGACGCGCTGCACGTGCGCGAGGCCGACGAGGCCTACGCGCTCGGCGGTGCCACCCCCGGCGACAGCTACCTCGTCCAGGAGAAGATCCTCGACGTCGCGAAGCGCTCCGGCGCCGACGCCGTCCACCCCGGCTACGGGTTCCTCTCCGAGAACGGCGAGTTCGCCGCCAAGGTCATCGAGGCGGGCCTGATCTGGATCGGGCCCGGCCCCGAGGCCATCGACGCGCTCGGCGACAAGGTCAAGGCGCGACACATCGCCACGAAGACCGGCGCGCCGCTCGTCCCCGGCACGACGGACCCGGTCGGCGGCCCCGACGAGGTCGTCGCCTTCGCGCAGGAGCACGGGCTGCCGGTCGCCATCAAGGCGGCGTACGGCGGCGGTGGCCGCGGCCTCAAGGTCGCGCGCACCCTGGAGGAGATCCCCGACCTCTACGAGTCCGCGGTGCGCGAGGCGGTCGCCGCCTTCGGCCGCGGCGAGTGCTTCGTCGAGCGCTTCCTCGACCACCCGCGGCACGTCGAGACCCAGTGCCTGGCCGACACCCACGGCCACGTCGTCGTCGTCTCGACCCGGGACTGCTCGCTGCAGCGCCGCAACCAGAAGCTCGTCGAGGAGGCGCCCGCGCCGTTCCTGTCCGACGAGCAGCACGCCGAACTGCTGCGCGCCTCGAAGGCCATCCTCAAGGAGGCGGGCTACGTCGGCGCCGGCACCTGCGAGTTCCTCGTGGGCGTCGACGGCACGATCTCCTTCCTCGAGGTCAACACCCGCCTCCAGGTGGAGCACTGCGTGTCCGAGGAGGTCACCGGTCTCGACCTCGTGCGCGAGCAGTTCCGCATCGCCAACGGGGAGGAGCTGGGGTACGACGACCCGGCCCCCCACGCCCACTCGATCGAGTTCCGGATCAACGGCGAGGACGCCGGACGGAACTTCCTGCCCGCGCCCGGCACGGTGACCCGCTACGTCCAGCCGTCGGGGCCGGGCGTGCGCGTGGACTCCGGCGTCGTCGCCGGCGACGTCATCGGCGGCGCCTTCGACTCGATGCTGGCCAAGCTCGTCGTCACCGGCCGCGACCGCACGCAGGCGCTCGAGCGGGCCCGCCGCGCGCTCGACGAGTACGTCGTCGAGGGCATGCCGACCGTGCTGCCCTTCCACCGCGCCGTCGTCCGCGACCCCGCCTTCGCCCCGGCCGACCCGGCGCAGCCGTTCGCGGTGCACACCCGGTGGATCGAGACCGAGTTCGACAACACCATCGAGGCGTACGCCGCCCCGGCGGCCGACGGGGCGGAGCCGCAGGAGCGGCAGACCGTCGTCGTCGAGGTCGGCGGCAAGCGCGTCGAGGTGTCGCTGCCCGGCGGGCTGTCCATCGGCGGTGGCGCCGCCGGCGGTGGGACCGCGAAGAAGAAGGCGCCGCGGCGCGCCTCGGGCGGCGGGGGCGGCGCGGCCGTCTCCGGCGACGCGCTCACCGCGCCGATGCAGGGCACCGTCGTCAAGCTCGCCGTCGCCGAGGGCGACACCGTCGAGGCCGGTCAGACCGTCGTCGTCATCGAGGCGATGAAGATGGAGCAGCCGATCAACGCGCACAAGGCCGGCACCGTCACCGGTCTCGCGGTCGAGGTCGGCGCCACCGTCACGAGCGGCGCCGTCATCGCCGAGATCACGGACGCCCCCGCGGAGGGCTGAGCCCCGGGGAGCCCGCTCAGGCCGGGGCCGGCACCGGCGGGTCGGTGGGGTCGGGCGGCCCGGGCGGGGTGGTCGGCTCGAGCGGGCCGGGCGGGCTCGTCGGCTCCTGCGGACCCGGCGGCTGCGGCGTGGGCGCCGGCACGGGGTCGCCCGGCGACGGCTCGACCGGGGTGGGCGGTTCCACGGGGACCGGGGGGATCGTGCCGACCGCCGGCTCGGGGTGGCCGAGCAGGAAGTCCTTCACCGTCGCCCACACCGAGGTGGGCCGCGTCGCCGTCTCCATCGCGACACCGTACCCGCGGGTGCGCGGGCCCTCCCCGCCTAGACTGGGCCCGATGCTCCCTCTGCTGCCGTCCGCTGCCTCGTCGACGTCGTCTGGGTTCAACTGGCTCGGCCTCGTCGTCCTCGCCGCGATCGTCGCCGTCGTCTGGCCCTTCTACAAGCGGCTGCGCGCCCACCTGTCCCAGGAGCGCCGCGAGCGCTGGGCCCGCGAGGAGGGGTGGGACGACACGACGACGTACACCCCCGAGAACGACCCGGACCTGCGCCGGGACTGACGCGCCCCGGGGACCGGCTCAGTGCAGCCGGCGCGCGGCCTCGGCGATCGAGCCGGTCATCGAGGGGTAGACGGTGAAGGTCGAGGCGACCTGGTCGACGTTGAGGCCGTTCTGCACGGCGAGGGCGATCGGGTAGATCAGCTCGGACGCGCGCGGGGCGACGACGACGCCGCCGACGACGGTGCCGGATCCCTTGCGCGAGAACACCTTGACGAAGCCGTGCTCGAAGGAGTCCATCTTGGCGCGGGGGTTCGTCGCGAGCGGGAGCAGGTTGACGTCGGCCTCGCTCTCGCCGTCGTCGATCTGCCGCTGGCTGACCCCGACGGTCGCGATCTCGGGGCTGGTGAAGACGTTGGCCGACACGCGCCCGAGCCGCAGCGGCGACACGGCGTCGCCGAGCGCGTGCCACATGGCGATCCGGCCCTGCATGGCGGCGACCGACGCGAGCGGCAGGACGCCGGTGCAGTCCCCGGCGGCGTAGACCCCGCGCACCGACGTCCGCGAGACGCCGTCGACGACGACGTGACCGGACTCGCTCAGCTCGACGCCCGCCTCGGCGAGGCCGAGGCCGGCGGTCTGCGGCACGGAGCCGACGGCGAGCAGGGCGTGCGAGCCGTCGACGGTGCGGCCGTCGACGAGGGTGACGCGCACCCCGGTGGCGGTGCGCTCGACCGACGCCATCCGCGAGCGGCCTAGGACCTCCATGCCGTCGTCGCGGAAGACCTGCTCGATGACCTCGGCGGCGTCGGCGTCCTCGCCGGGCAGCACCCGCTCGCGGGAGGAGACGAGGGTGACCGGCACCCCGAGGCCCGTGTAGGCGTGGGCGAGCTCGGCGCCGGTGACCCCCGAGCCGACGACGACGAGCTTCTCGGGCAGCTCGGTGAGCGTGTAGATCTGCTGCCAGGTGAGGATCCGCTCGCCGTCCGGCTGCGCGGTCGGCATGACGCGCGGCGTCGCGCCGGTGGCGACGAGGACGACGTCGGCGGCGAGCTCCTCGTCGTCGCCCGCGTCGGTCTCGACCCGGACCCGGTCCGGACCGGCGAGCGCGCCGCGGCCCCGGACGATCCGGACGCCGTCGCCGGTGAGGCGGCGGCCGATGTCGGCGCTCTGGCTGGCCGCGAGGGCGAGGATGCGGCGGTTGACGGCGGCCAGGTCGACGGTCGCGTCGTCGGCCTCGCGCACCCCGAGCGTCTCGCCGGTGCGCAGCCCGCCCATGAACGCGGCCGTCGAGACCAGGGCCTTGCTCGGGACGCAGTCGGTGAGGACGCAGGCGCCGCCGAGCCCGTCGCGGTCGACGACGGTGACCTGCGCGCCGGCGCGGGCGGCCACCAGCGCGGCCTCGTACCCACCCGGGCCTCCCCCGAGGACGACGACGGACGGCTGCTGGCGGCTCACCCCTCCATCCAACCACCGCCGCACGACGCCGCCCGGACCCACCCGAATCGGATTCGGCCCGCTCGGCTCGGGTCACGACCGGAGCCGAGCGTGCCGAATCCGATTCGTGTCGTCACCGGGCACTAGAGTCGCGGGCCGTGAGCACCACCGCGGATCCCGCCATCGACCTCGCCGACCCCGCCACCGACCCGTTCGCGGTCGCCGAGCGGGCGGCCGCCGTCATCGCCGAGCGCACGGGCGCCGAGCGCCACGACGTCGCGCTGGTCCTCGGGTCCGGGTGGGGCCGGACCGCGGACCGGGTGGGCGAGACCCTGGCGAGCGTCCCGCAGGAGGAGCTGCCCGGCTTCTCCCGCGCCGCCGTCGCCGGCCACTCCGGGGTGCTGCGCTCGGTCGCCATCGGCGACACCGGGAAGCGCGCGCTCGTCTTCGGCACCCGCACCCACTACTACGAGGGCCGCGGCGTGCGCGCCGTCGTGCACGGGGTGCGCACCGCGCGCGCCGCCGGCTGCTCCACCGTCGTGCTGACCAACGGCTGCGGCGGGCTGAACCCCGCGTGGGGTCCCGGCACCCCGGTCCTCGTCCGCGACCACCTCAACCTCACGGCGGCCTCGCCGCTCGAGGGCGCGACCTTCGTCGACCTCACCGACCTCTACTCCGCCCGGCTGCGGGCCGTCGCCCACGACGTCGACGCCGGGCTCGACGAGGGTGTCTACGCGCAGTTCCGCGGCCCGCACTACGAGACCCCGGCCGAGGTGCGGATGGCCGGGATCCTCGGCGCCGACCTCGTCGGGATGTCGACGACGCTCGAGGCGATCGCCGCGCGCCACGTCGGGCTCGAGGTGCTCGGCATCTCGCTCGTCACCAACCTCGCCGCGGGCATCTCCGACGCGCCGCTGTCGCACGAGGAGGTGCTCGAGGCCGGCCGCGCCGCCGCCGACCGCTGCGGCACCCTGCTCGCCGAGGTCGTGCGCCGGATCGCCGCGGGCGGTGACGCCGCATGACGCCGTACGGCGACCTGGTCGCGGCGGCCCGCGCGTGGCGCGACGACGACCCCGACCCCGTCACGCGGGCCGAGCTGGACGCCGTCGTCGACGCCGCCGAGGCGGGGGACGAGGCGGCCCGGGCCGACCTGCAGGACCGTTTCTCGGGAATGCTCCAGTTCGGGACGGCCGGGCTGCGCGGCGCGCTCGGCGCCGGGCCGAACCGGATGAACCGCGCCGTCGTCCTGCGCGCCGCCGCCGGCCTGACCGCCTACCTGCGGACCGAGGGCGGGGTCGCCGAGCCCGCCGTCGTCATCGGCTACGACGCCCGGCACATGTCCGACGTGTTCGCCCGCGACACCGCGGCGGTGGTCACCGCCGCGGGCGGTCGGGCCATGGTCCTGCCGCACCCGCTGCCGACCCCGGTCCTCGCCTACGCGGTGCGCCACCTCGGTGCGGACGCCGGCGTCATGGTCACCGCCAGCCACAACCCGCCCCAGGACAACGGCTACAAGGTCTACCTCGGGGACGGCAGCCAGATCGTGCCGCCGGCCGACGCGCAGATCGCGGCGCACATCGCCGCCGTCACCGCGGTGGCGCAGGTCGCCCGCGACGACGATGGGTGGGAGACGCTCGGGGACGACCTCGTGGAGGACTACCTCGACGCCGTCGCCGCCGTCGTCGACCCGCAGGCGCCGCGCGACCTGGCCGTCGTGCACACCTCGCTGCACGGCGTCGGGGACGACGTCGTCCGGCGCGCCTTCGCCCGTGCGGGTTTCCCTGCGCCCGTCGCCGTCGCCGAGCAGGCGCAGCCCGACCCGGACTTCCCGACGGTCGCGTTCCCCAACCCCGAGGAGCCCGGCGCCATCGACGCCGCCCTCGCCCTCGCCACGCGGGTCGGGCCGGACCTCGTCGTCGCGAACGACCCCGACGCCGACCGCTGCGCCGCGGCCGTGCTCGACCCGGTGGCCGGCGACGGCGGCGCCTGGCGGATGCTGCGCGGCGACGAGGTCGGCGCGCTGCTCGGCTCGCACGTGCTCGAGCGTGGCGTGCCCGAGGGCGGTGTCCTCGCCTGCTCGATCGTCTCCTCGCGGCTGCTCGCGGCCATGGCCCGCGCGGCCGGGGTGCGGCACGAGGAGACCCTCACCGGCTTCAAGTGGATCGGCCGGGTGCCGCACCTGGCCTTCGGCTACGAGGAGGCGCTCGGGTACTGCGTCGCGCCGGGCACGGTCCGCGACAAGGACGGGGTCAGCGCGGCGCTGCTGCTCGCCGAGCTGGCCGCGTCGCTGAAGGCCTCCGGCCGCACGCTGCTCGACCGCCTCGACGAGCTGGCCGTCGCCCACGGGGTGCACGCGACCGACTCGTTCTCGGTGCGGGTCGAGGACCTCTCGCTCATCGACGCGCTCATGGCCCGGCTGCGCGAGGCCCCGCCGTCGCAGGTGGCGGGGGTGCAGGTCGAGCGACGCGACGACCTCGCCCGCGGCGACGGCGGGCTGCCGCCGACCGAGGGGGTGCGCTGGTTCCTCGCGGACGGCTCGCGCGTCATCGCGCGCCCCTCCGGCACCGAGCCGAAGCTCAAGGTCTACCTCGAGGTCGTCGAACCGGTGGCGACCGGCTCCTCGCTGGTCGATGCCCGGGAGGCCGCGGGACGGAAGCTGGCGGCCTTGCGGACGGACCTCTCGGCCCTCACCACGGTGTGATTCGCCCGGAACGTCCATATTCCGTGTTGCAAGCACCATGTCGTCGCGCGACGGATGCGACGTTCGGACGGTTCGACCGGCGAGTCACTTGTAGGTCGTCGCCATATCGGGCATAGTAGACAACGCCGACGAACTCCGAAGGGCCCGTGGGGGGCCTGAGCAGCCGTGGGGGCTGCGTACGGTACGCGCGTCGGTACGAGAGATCGAGGGCCGGCCACCGGTGTGCACGGTGGCCGGCCCACTCTCCTGCTCGGGCTCCGCCCGCCCCTCTAGAGGACGACGGCGACGGCGATGAGCAGCAGCGGCAGCAGGACGGCGAGCAGGTCCACGCCCTCCCAGGTCCGCTCGACCTCGCCCTCGGTGCTCACCTCGGCACGCCGGTCGGCGACCATCTCGCGCCACTCCTGCAGCGCGACCTCCACCGACTGCGCGGCCGACCCGACGGTCGTGCCCCGGGAGGCGGCGGGCTCGGCCTCGCGCTGGGTCACCTGCTCGAGCCGGCGAGGGGAGAGCGCCCCGAGCAGCCCGCCGCCGCGCTGGCGCTGGACGTGCGTGGCGATCGCCCACGAGGTGACGTGCCGGTCCGGCCGCTCGCCGTCGGCGCCGGTCGCGCCCTGGAAGTACAGCTCGAGGTTCCACCGGGTGCCGACGTCCTGCAGGCGCACCCACGGGATCACGGTGCGGCGCAACGGGTTCCGCACGTGCACGCCGTGCAGGCTGATGGTCAGGGACGGCTTGACGAAGAGCACCACCCCGAGGCTGCCGACGAGCGCGGCCCCGCCGATGAAGCCCAGCGACGGCTCGCCCGACACCAGCGACCACAGGGCCATCCCGTAGCCGCCGACGACGGCGAGCCAGCCGAGCACGAGCGACCCGCGCTGGCGCAGCGTCCGCAGGGCCTCGCGGGAGGGGGCGGCGGCAGGCATGAGGACCATCCTCGCACGCGCACTAGACTCCTCCGGTGACCACCAGCGCCGCCGTCGCCGACCCCCGGGACGCCGCCCGCGACCTGCTCGGGGTCTCCCGCCTCACCGACGCCGCCCTCACGACGTGGCTGCACGGCCTGCCCGGCGTGGACCAGGTCGGCTGCGAGCAGCGGGCCGCCGGGCTCGCGACGAGGTCGGTGAAGACCACCGCGAAGGTATGGGCGATCGACACCGCCATCTCGATGATCGACCTGACCACCCTCGAGGGCGCCGACACCCCCGGCAAGGTGCGCTCGCTGTGCGCCAAGGCGCTCGTGCCCGACCCCGACGACCGGGCCACCCCGCGACCCGCCGCCGTGTGCGTGTACGGAGACCTCGTCGGCGTCGCCCGGGAGGCCCTGGGGGACAGCGGGATCCACGTGGCCGCCGTCGCGACCGCGTTCCCCTCGGGCCGGGCGAGCCTGCCCGTCAAGCTCGCCGACACCCGCGACGCGGTGCGCGCCGGCGCCGACGAGATCGACATGGTTATCGACCGCGGCGCCTTCCTCTCGGGGCAGTACCGTCGCGTCTTCGACGAGATCGTGGCCGTGCGCGAGGCGTGCCGGCGCGAGGACGGTACCGGCGCGCACCTCAAGGTCATCCTCGAGACCGGTGAGCTCGTCACCTACGACAACGTCCGCCGCGCGTCGTGGCTCGCGATGCTCGCCGGCGGCGACTTCATCAAGACCTCGACCGGCAAGGTCTCCCCCGCGGCGACGCTGCCGGTGACCATGCTCATGCTCGAGGCCGTGCGCGACTGGCGCGAGCTGACGGGGACGCAGGTCGGGGTCAAGCCCGCCGGCGGCATCCGGACGACGAAGGACGCCATCAAGCACCTCGTCGTCGTCAGCGAGGTGGCCGGCGACGACTGGCTCGACCCGGACCGGTTCCGCTTCGGCGCCTCCAGCCTGCTCGGCGACCTGCTGCTGCAGCGCCAGAAGCTCGCGACCGGGGCCTACTCCGGCGCCGACTACGTGACGACCGACTGACCGGCCCGAGCCGACAACCGAGCCGAACAACGAGGGACGAGGACCGCACCAGCATGGGCAAGCTCGAGTACGCACCGGCGCCGGAGTCGCGGGCGGTGGTGCACCTCAAGCCGTCGTACGACCTGTTCGTCGGCGGCGACTGGGTCGCCTCCCAGGGCGGCACCCGCTTCACGACCATCTCGCCGGCCACCGAGGAGGTGCTCGCCGAGGTCGCCGAGGCCAGCGCCGCCGACGTCGACCGAGCCGTGCGCGCCGCGCGCACCGCGCTGCGCGGGCCGTGGGGGCGGATGTCCGGCGCCGACCGCGGCAAGTACCTGTTCCGGATCGCGCGGATCATCCAGGAGCGGGCCCGCGAGCTCGCCGTGCTCGAGACCCTCGACAACGGCAAGCCGATCAAGGAGTCGCGCGACGTCGACGTGCCGCTCGCCGCGGCGCACTTCTTCTACCACGCGGGCTGGGCCGACAAGCTGTCGTACGCCGGCCTCGGGCCCGACCCGCGCCCGGTGGGCGTCGTCGGGCAGGTCATCCCGTGGAACTTCCCGCTGCTCATGCTGGCCTGGAAGGTCGCGCCGGCCCTGGCGTGCGGGAACACCGTCGTCCTCAAGCCGGCCGAGACGACGCCGCTGACGGCGCTGCTGTTCGCCGAGATCTGCCAGCAGGCCGAGCTGCCGCCCGGCGTGGTCAACATCGTCACCGGCGCGGGCGGGACCGGGCAGGCGCTCGTCGAGCACCCGGGCGTGGACAAGGTCGCCTTCACCGGCTCGACCGAGGTCGGCAAGCAGATCGCCCGGAGCCTGGCGGGCACCCGCAAGCGGGCCACCCTCGAGCTGGGCGGGAAGGCGGCCAACATCGTCTTCGACGACGCGCCGGTCGACCAGGCCGTCGAGGGCATCGTCAACGGGATCTTCTTCAACCAGGGCCACGTCTGCTGCGCCGGGTCGCGGCTGCTGGTGCAGGAGAACGTCGCCGACGAGGTCGTGCGCCGACTCAAGCGGCGCCTGACGACCCTGCGCGTCGGTGATCCCCTGGACAAGAACACCGACGTGGGCGCGATCAACTCTGCCGCCCAGCTGGAGCGGATCCGCGAGCTGTCCGACCTCGGCGAGGCCGAGGGCGCGACCCGCTGGTCGCCCGAGTGCGAGCTGCCGACGCGGGGCTTCTGGTTCCCGCCGACGGTCTTCACCGGGGTGGCGCAGGCGCACACGATCGCGCAGCAGGAGGTCTTCGGGCCGGTGCTGTCCGTGCTGACCTTCCGCACCCCGCAGGAGGCGGTGGCCAAGGCCAACAACACGCCGTACGGGCTGTCGGCCGGGGTGTGGAGCGAGAAGGGGTCGCGGATCCTCTGGGTCGCCGACCAGCTGCGCGCGGGCGTGGTGTGGGCCAACACGTTCAACAAGTTCGACCCGACGTCGCCGTTCGGCGGCTACAAGGAGTCCGGATGGGGCCGCGAGGGCGGCCGGCACGGGCTCGAGGCGTACGTCGCCCTCGCGGGCGGCCAGGAGGAGCAGCTGTGAGCTCGACGGCGACCCGCCGCGGCGGGGTCGAGGGCGGCGGTCCGGCGAGCGCCGGGACGCGCCTCGACGTGCGCAAGACCTACAAGCTCTACATCGGCGGCGCCTTCCCGCGCAGCGAGTCCGGGCGCTCGTACGAGGTCGTGTCGGCGCCGGCCGGACGCCGCGGCCCGCGCTTCCTCGCCAACGCGGCGATGGGCTCGCGCAAGGACGTGCGCGACGCGGTCGTCGCCGCCCGGGCCGCCCAGCCCGGGTGGGCCGCGGCGACGGCGTACAACCGCGGGCAGGTGCTGTACCGGGTCGCCGAGGTGATGGAGGGGCGCACCGAGCAACTGGCGGCCGAGGTCGCCGCGGCCGAGGGGCTGACCCCCGCGCGGGCCCGGGCCGTCGTCGGCGCGGCCGTGGACCGCTGGGTCTGGTGGGCGGGCTGGACCGACAAGCTCGCCCAGGTGCTCGGCGGGCTCAACCCGGTCGCCGGGCCGTACTTCGACATCAGCGCCCCCGAGCCGACCGGTGTCGTCGGCGTGCTCGCGCCGCAGGCGTCGTCGCTGCTCGGGCTCGTCTCGGTCGTGGCGCCGGCGGTCTGCGCGGGCAACGCCGTCGTCGTCGCGGCCAGCGAGGAGCGGCCGCTGCCGGCGGTGACGCTGGCCGAGTGCCTCGCCACGAGCGACGTGCCCGGCGGGGTCGTCAACCTCGTCACCGGCCGCACCGCCGAGCTCGCCCCGACCCTGGCGTCGCACCGCGACGTCAACGCGCTCGACCTGGCCGGCGCCGCCGGCGCGGCCGGCGTCGACTGGGCCGACCTCGAGCGCGCGGCCGCCGAGAACCTCAAGCGGGTCATCCGGCCCGCCGGCACCGGCGCCGACGCCGTCGAGCCCGACTGGAGCGCCGAGCCCGGCCTCGCCCGGGTCCGCGCCGTCCTCGAGACCAAGACGGTCTGGCACCCCAAGGGGCGCTGACCGTGCCGGCGCCGGCCGGTCGCGGCACCGTCCTCCGCGCGCGCTATGCCGTGCCCCACCCCCTGGGGCACGGCGTCGTTCCCGCAGGTCAGGGGCCCGGCGCTATGCCGTGCCCCACCCTCCGGGGCACGGCATAGCGTGGCCCGGACCCCGGGCCCCGACCCGCGCTCCCCCCGCGACGACCGCCCCGACCCGACCGGACCGGCCGGCGCGCCGCCGCGGCCCCGCGCCCGCGTCGTCGTCCTCGCCGGCCCCTCGGGGGCCGGCAAGTCGCGGCTCGCCGGGCGGCTGGCCGCCGCCCACGGCTGGCCCGTCGTGCGGCTGGACGACTTCTACCGCGACGGCGACGACCCCTCGCTGCCCGTCGTCGACCTCGGCGGCGGGACCCGCCTCGTCGACTGGGACGACCCCGCCTCGTGGGACGGCGACGCCGCCGTCGCCGCCCTCGCCGAGCTCGTCGACCGGGGCCGCGCGCAGGTGCCGGCCTATGACATCGCGACCTCCCGGCGGGTCGGCGGCGGCACCGTCGACCTCGCGCCCGGGGCGCTCGTCCTCGCCGAGGGGATCTTCGCCGCCGAGGCCATCGCCCCGCTGCGCGCCCACGGCCTGCTGCACTCCGCCTGGTGCGTCCGGCGCCACCCGAGCGTCACCTTCCTGCTGCGGCTGGCCCGCGACCTGCGCGAGCGCCGCAAGCCGCCGCTCGTGCTGCTCAAACGCGGCTGGGCGCTGCGCCGCGCCGAGCCCGGCGTCGTCGCCCGCATGGAGGCGCTCGGCGCCACCTGCGCCACCCCGTCCGAGACCGCCCGGCACCTGTCCGCGTCGCACGGCGCCGACCGCCGCTGACCCGCCGGCTCAGGCCGGCGGCGCCGCCTGGTCCGCGGCCGCACCCGCCATGACGGCCGCGGGCGCCCGGTGCATCCGCGGGCGCGCGACGACGCCGTACACGAGCACCGCGGCGAGGCTGCACGACGCGGCGACCACCCCGAGCGGCACGGCCGTGCCCTCCCCCGCGAGCCCGACGAGCGGCGCGACGAGCCCGCCGAGGACGAACTGCCCGAGCCCGAGCAGCGACGACGCGGCGCCCGCGCGCTCCGGGTGCTCGGCGAGCGCCAGCGTCGTCGCCGTCGGGAAGACCAGCCCCAGCGACGCGACCATGACGAAGAGCGCCACGAGCAGCACCGCCACCGGCAGGTCGAGGACCACGGCGACGAGCAGCAGCAGTGCCCCGGACACGTTGAGCCCCAGCCCCGTCGCGAGCAGCCGCTGCGCCGGCCACCCGGCGCGGCCGAGCGCCCCACCGACCTGGGTGAGCACGACGATGCCCACCGCGTTCGCGCCGAAGACCAGCGAGAACTGCGCGGGGCTCAGCCCGTGCAGCTCCTGCAGCACGAACGTCGCCCCCGCGATGTAGGCGAACATCGACGCCGACGCCAGCCCCGACGTCAGGACCACCCCCGTGAACCCGGCGTCGCGCAGCAGCGCGCCGAGACCGCGCAGGGCCGCGCCCACACCCCCGGCCGTACGACGCCCCGCAGGCAGCGTCTCGCGCAGCCCCAGGCCGCCCGCGAGCAGCAGGACGACACCGAGCCCGGTGAGCACGACGAACGTCCCCCGCCACGACGTCACCCGCGCCAGCTGCCCGCCGACCACCGGCGCGAGGATCGGCGCTAGCCCGTTGACGAGGGTCAGCCGCGAGAACAGCACGAGCAGGGCCCGGCCGGACGCGAGGTCGCGCGCGACCGCGCGGGCGATGACGATCCCCGCCGCCCCGGCCAGCCCCTGCACGAGCCGGACCGCGACGAGGGTGACGATGCCCGGCGCGAGCGCGCAGGCCAGGGACGCGACGACGTACGCCACCAACCCCACGAGCAGCGGCCGGCGCCGGCCGAACCGGTCCGACAGCGGCCCCGCGACGACCTGGCCGACCGCGAGCCCGACCAGGCAGGCGGTGATCGTCAGCTGAGCCTGCGACGCCGACGCCGCGAGGTCTCCGGCGAGCTGCGGCAGCACCGGCAGGTAGAGGTCGAGCGACAGCGGGCCGAACATCGACAGCATCCCCAGGACGACGACCGTCCGGACGTCGACCCGGCCCTCCGGGGCCGTGGTCCGCCCCTCAGCTCCGCTCCGCCGTCGCCGCACCCCGTCATCGTGGCAGGACGCCCACCACCGGGCCCGGGCGTCCCACGCTTGGTACGTTGACCCGGACACGGGGGCAGGACGTCCCCCGGACGACGGCCCGCGAGGGCACGGAGCGGGGGGCGCGTGCAGGCAGGGGCACGACCGGTCGGCCGGGCAGGCCGCCGGTGAGCGGCTTCGGCCCGCCCCCGGGCACCCCCACGGGAGGCGGCCCGCGCCGCGCGCCGTCGTACCTGCCCCCGGGCGGGCTGGGCGGGCGCCGGACCGGCCCCCCCGGTCTCCCGCTGGCCAGCTCCGCCCACAAGCCCGGCATCGTCCCGCTGCGCCCGCTCTCGCTCGGCGACCTGCTCGACGGGGCCGCCAAGCACGTGCGCCGCAACCCGGGCACCGTCCTCGGGCTCAGCCTCGCGACCGTCGCGGTCTGCGCGGTCCCCGCGGTCCTCGTCTCCGCGCTCGTGCTCACCGGCACGTGGTGGTCGGCCGTCGACGCGTCCTTCGTGCTCGCCCCCGGCGAGGCCTCGGTGCTGCTGCTCGGCCTCGGCGTGGCCTTCGGCGTCCTCCTGCTCGTCGGGCTGCTCGCCCTGCCGGTGTCCGAGGCCGTCCTCGGCCGGCGCCCCGGGCTCGGCGCGCTGTGGGCGGGGCTGCGCCCGCGGCTGCCCCGGCTCGTGCTGCTCGAGCTCGTCCTCCTGCTGCTGCTCGCCGTGCCGCCGGTCCTCGTCGTCGTCTCGCTCGTCGTGCTCTCCGCCGGCCCGCTGCCGCTCGTCCTGCTCGCGGGGCTGCTCGGGACGCTGCTCGTGCTCGCCTGGACCGCGCTCGTGCTGTGGCGCACCGCGCTCGCCGCACCCGTGCTCGTCCTCGAGCGCCGCGGGGTGCGCGACTCCCTGCGCCGCGCCTGGTCGCTGTCGTCCGGCGGCTTCTGGCGGATCGCCGGCAGCACGCTGCTCGTCACCGCCGTCGCGCTGCTCGTCTTCCTCGTCCTCGGGCTGGTCGCCTCCGGGATCGCCACCCTGGTCACCCTCGTCGCGGGCCTCGACGGCGACACCGCCCAGGCCGGCCTGCTGCTCGCCTCCAACCTCGCCACCATCGGGGCCGCCGCCGTCGCGACCCCCTTCGTCGCCGGTGTCGTCGACCTGCTCTACGTCGACGCCCGGATGCGCCGCGAGGGGCTCGACGTCCTGCTCCAGCGCGCTGCCGCCCGCAGCGCCGCCCCGGCGGTCCGCCGGTGAGCGTCGTCGCGCTGCTCGCCGCGCACGCCGCCACCCACGCGTCGCTGCTCGCGGCGCGGCTGCCCGCCGCGCTCGACCCCGACCCGGACACGGCCCGCCGCTGGGTGCAGGAGGAGCTGGCCGGCAACGAGTACCAGGACCGTCGCTCCCTGCTCCAGCGCCTCCTGGACTGGGTGCAGCAGCGGCTGGCCGACCTGCAGGGCACCCCGGGCCGCGGCGGCGTCAGCCTGCCCCCCTTCGTCATCGCCGTGCTCGCCGGGGCGGTCGTCGTCGCGCTCGTCGTCCTCGCGAGCCGGGTGCGCCGCGAGCGCAGCACCGCCGGCGGCGGCTCGGCGACCGTCCTCGGCGACTCCACCCTCACCGCCCAGCAGCTGCGCGACCGCGCGGAGCGGGCGTTCGCCGACGGCCGGTACGACGACGCCGTGCTCGACCACGTGCGCGCCACCGCCCGCGACGCCGACGACCGCACCCTGCTCAGCGACGCCCCCGCCCTCACCGCGCACGAGGTCGGGCTGCGCCTGTCCCAGGTCTTCCCCGACCACGCGGGCGCCGTCACCCGCGCCACCGACCGGTTCGACGCGGTCGCGTACGGCCGGGTCGCCGCCTCCCGCGAGGATGCCGTCGACGTGCGCGACACCGGCGAGGTGCTGCGCCGGGCCCGGCCCCGGCTCACCCCCGCCCCCGCCCCAGCCCCTGCCCGAGCCCCGGTCGCTGCCCCGGTCGGCGTCGCGGCCGGGGCGCCGGGCGCCCGCCCCGACGGCGACGCGCCGTACGGCGACCTGCGGCGCGGCGGCCGCGCGACGACGGTCTCCACCGTCGCCGGGTCGGGTCGCGAGGACCGCCAGGGGCCGGGCGCCGACCCGGGCTCCGACGCGGTGTGGAGGGGCCCGTGACCCTCCTCGACCCCACCCCCGACACCACCGAGGGCACCGCCGCCGCGACCGCCGACGCCCCCGCGCGCCCGGCCCGGCGCCGCCGCCTGGTCTGGGTCGCGCTCGCCGTCCTCGTCGTCGGCGCCGCCGTCCTCATGAGCGCGCTGTCGCCCGGCGCGCCGAACCAGGCGCCGCTGGACCCGGACGACCCGGGCCGGTACGGCGCCCGCGCCGTCGCCGAGGTGCTGCGCCGCCAGGGCGTGCAGGTCGACGTCGTCCGCTCCCAGGACGCGCTGCTGGCCGCCACGGTCGACGGCGACACGACCGTCCTCGTCGCGACGACCGACGACCTCGCAGAGGCCACCATCGACCGGCTCGTCGAGGCCAGCAGCACAGCCCGGCGCCTCGTCGTCGTCGACCCGCCGTCCTGGGTCCTCGGCCACCTCGACCCGGACGTGCAGTCCGCGGCCCTGCCCGTCGCCGCCGGGGACCTGCGCACCGGCGACGCGTGCCGCACCCCCGACGTGCGCGACGGCGAGCAGCTGGCCCACGCCCAGCGCGGCTACCGCACGGCCCCCGACAGCGGGGTCGAGCCCGACGCCGCCTGCTGGGTGGGTGAGCAGGGCTACGCGACGTACCTCGCCCTCCCCGGCGACGTCGACCGCGCCCCGCTCGTGCTGCTCGGGTCGAGCACCGCCCTCGACAACGACGAGGTCGACGAGGCCGACGACGCCGCCGTCGTGCTGCGCACGCTCGGCGCGACGCCACGGCTGGTCTGGTACGTCCCGACCCTCACCGACATCCCGGCCGACGACACCTCGCGGACGCAGGAGGTCGTGCCCGGCTGGGTCGGGCCCGGCCTCGCGCTGCTGACGGTCGCCCTGCTCGGGGTGATGCTGTGGCGCGGGCGCCGCCTCGGTCGCCTGGTCCGCGAGCCGCTGCCGGCCGTCGTCCGCGCCGTCGAGACGACGCAGAGCCGCGGCCGGCTCTACCGCAGGGCCCGCGACACCGGCCGCGCCGCCGCGGTCCTGCGGGAGGCCACCCGCCGCCGGCTCGCCGGTTACCTCGGCCTGCCGCCCGGCGCCCCGCCGGACGTCCTCGTGCGGGCGACCGCCGCCGCAGTCGGGCAGCCCGAGCCCGACGTCGGCCACCTGCTCGCCGGTCCCCCACCGGCCACCGACGACGAGCTGCTCGGCCTCGCCACCCGGCTCGCCACCCTGGAGAGAGAGGTCCGCCGCTCGTGAGCGACACCCCGCTGAACCCCACCCCGCCGGCACCCACCGGGACGCCGTACGACGCCCCACCGCCCGCGCCGGCGGCGCAGACCCCGCCCACCCCGGGGCCGCAGGACCCGCCGACGCCGTCCGGCGACCCGCGCGCCGACCGGGCCCGCGAGGCGCTGCTCGCCGTGCGCCGCGAGGTCGCCAAGGCCGTCGTCGGCCAGGACGCCGCCGTCTCCGGGATCATCATCTGCCTGCTCGCGCGCGGGCACATCCTCCTCGAGGGGGTGCCCGGCACGGCCAAGACGCTGCTCGTGCGCACCCTCGCCCAGGCGCTGTCGGTCGACACCAAGCGGGTCCAGTTCACGCCCGACCTCATGCCGGGCGACATCACCGGCTCGGTGATCTTCGACGCCCACACGAGCGACTTCGTCTTCCGCGAGGGACCCGTCTTCACCAACCTGCTGCTGGCCGACGAGATCAACCGCACGCCCCCCAAGACCCAGGCGTCGCTGCTCGAGGCGATGGAGGAGCGGCAGGTCACCGTCGAGGGCACGCCCCGGGCGCTGCCCGCGCCGTTCCTCGTCGCCGCGACCCAGAACCCCGTCGAGTACGAGGGCACCTACCCGCTGCCCGAGGCCCAGCTCGACCGCTTCCTGCTCAAGGTCGTCCTCGAGGTCCCGCCGCGCGAGGCCGAGATCGAGGTCGTGCAGCGGCACGCGCGCGGCTTCGACCCGCGCGACCTGGCCGCCGCCGGGGTGCGCGCCGTCGCCGGGCCCGACGACCTCGCGGCCGGCGCCGCGGCGGTGCGCTCGGTGCAGGTGGCGCCCGACGTGGCGGCGTACATCGTCGACATCGCCCGGGCGACCCGGCAGGCGCCGTCGCTGTCGCTGGGCGTCTCCCCCCGCGGGGCCACCGCGCTGCTGGCGACCGCGCGGGCGTGGGCGTGGATGAACGGCCGCGCCTACGTCACCCCCGACGACGTCAAGGCGCTCGCCCAGGCCACCCTCGCCCACCGGCTCGCGCTGCGCGCCGAGGCCGAGCTCGAGGGCGTCAGCGTCGAGTCGGTGCTCGCGAGCGCCGTGGGCTCGGTCCCCGTCCCGCGCTGATGGCGCTCAGCTGGCGCGTCCCCGCGCTGCTGCTGCTCGGCCTCGTCGCCGTCGTCGTCCAGCCGACGCGCGAGGTCGTGCTGCTGTGGGTCGCCGGCGTCGTCGTCCTCACCCTGCTCGACGTCGTCCTCGCCGTCAGCCCGCGCCGGCTGCTGGTCGAGCGGGAGGCCGACGCGCAGGTGCGCCTCGGCGACTCCGGCACCTCGACGCTGCTGCTGACCAACCCGGGCCGGCGCACCCTGCGCGCGCTCGTGCGTGACGCGTGGCAGCCGTCGGCGGGGGCCGCCGGCGACCGGCACCGCCTCGTGCTCAAGGGCGGGGAGCGGCGGCGCCTGACGACCACGCTCACCCCGACCCGACGCGGCGACCGGCTCGCCGACCGGGTCACCGTGCGCAGCTTCGGGCCGCTGCGGCTCGGCGCCCGGCAGCGCTCGCTCGACGTCGGGGGCGCGGTGCGCGCGCTGCCGCCCTTCCACTCGCGCAAGCACCTGCCGTCGCGGCTCGCCGCCCTGCGCCAGCTCGACGGCCGCTCGGCCGTGCGGGTCCGCGGCCAGGGCACCGAGTTCGACTCGCTGCGCGACTACGTCGAGGGCGACGACGTGCGCTCGATCGACTGGCGAGCCACCGCCCGGCGCCGGCACGCCGTGGTGCGGACCTGGCAGCCCGAGCGCGACCGCCGCGTCATCCTCGTCCTCGACACCTCGCGCACCTCCGCCGCGCGCATCGAGGACCAGCCCCGGCTCGACGCCGCCATGGACGCCGCCCTCCTGCTCGCCGCGCTCGCCTCGCGCGCCGGCGACCGGGTCGACCTCGTCGCCGGCGACCGCTGGGTCCGGGCCCGGGTCGGCTCGGCCAACCGCACGACGCTGCTCGCCGACCTCGTCCAGGCCATGGCGCCGCTCGAGCCGGCCCTGCTCGAGGCGTCCTGGCCGACCCTCGCGTCCGCCGTCGCCGACACCTCCCGGCGGCGCGCGCTCGTCGTGCTGCTCACCGCGCTCGAGCCCTCCGTCGTCGAGACCTCGCTGCTGCCGACCCTCGCGACGATGACCGCGCACCACCGCGTCGTCGTCGCCTCGGTCGGCGACCCCGCTCTCGCCGAGATGGCCGGGCGCCGCTCGACCACGGCCGAGGTGTACGACGCCGCCGCGGCCGAGCGCACCCTCGCCCTGCGCGAGCGCACCGCGGCGACCCTCGGCCGGCTCGGCGTCACGGTCCTCGAGGCCGACCCGGAGCACCTGCCGCCCCGGCTCGCCGACCACTACCTGCTGCTCAAGAGCCAGGGCCTGCTCTAGCCGCGCGAGGCGGCGCCGTACGGGCGTCGGGCCCCTCCGGCGCACCCGCTATGCCGTGCCCCGCCCTGCGGGGCACGGCATAGTCCTTGCAGGTCAGGGGCACGTCGTCGTGCCGTGCCCCGCCCTGCGGGGCACCGCATAGCGTCCTCGCCGGACGCCGGCTGCACGCCGTCTGAAAAGAGTCTGGGGCGGGTGCATCCCGCCGCGAGGCTGCGGCGGAAGTAGGGGTGTAGGCGGTCGACGAGGACCGCCCCCGACCTCCCGAGAGGACCCGCCATGTCCCTGTCCGTGCGCCGCTGTCTCACCGCCTCCACCGCGCTCGCCGTCGTCGCGGCCGCCGGGGTGGCGGGCGCCGCCACCAGCTCGGCCGCCCCCAGCACCTCCGGCACCCAGAGCCTCGTCTCCGTCCTCATGGCCGACGGCGACACCTTCGACGGCAACTGGGACGACTACGACATCCTCACCCAGGCCGTCGTCGCCGTGCTCAAGGCCAAGCCGGACTCCCCCGTCAAGGTCCTCGCCGACGGCACCACGCCGGTCACCGCGTTCCTCCCGACCGACCGCGCGTTCCAGGACCTCGCCAAGAGCCTCACCGGCACGACGTACCACCAGGAGCGGGGCGTCTTCAACGCCCTCGTCTCGGCCGCCGGGGTCGACACCATCGAGGCCGTCCTGCTCTACCACGTCGTCCCCGGGGCGACCGTGACGTCCGCCGACGTGCTGGCCAAGCGCACCACCAAGGTCAACACCGCGCTGCCCGAGGCCGGGCTGACCATCGCCACCATCTCGGCGCCGTACGGCGTCGTGCGGCTGCGCGACCTCGACACCACCAGCAAGGACGCCTACCTCATCGGGTCGCAGCTCGACATCAACAAGGGCAACAAGCAGATCGCGCACGGCATCACCTCGGTGCTGCGCCCGATCGACCTCCCCTGACCCGTTCCCCGTCACACACCAACCGAGACACCAACCGAGAAACCAGGAGAAGCCATGAAGGCCCTGCGCCCGCTCGCCGTCCTCGCCCTCGCGGGGGCCCCGCTGCTCGTCGCCGCCCCGGCCCACGCCGCCGGTGACGCCACCGTCTCGATCCTGCACGCCGTCCCCGGCGCCACGGTCGACGTCTACGCCAACGGCAAGGCCCTGCTGACCGACTTCAAGCCGGGCACCCTCACCGACCCGCAGATGCTGCCCGCCGGCACCTACGACCTCAAGGTCACCGCCGCCGGCGCCGGCGCCGGCGGCACGGCCGTCACCGAGGCCAAGGGCGTCAACGTGCCCGAGGGCGCGAACATCACCGTCGTCGCGCACCTCACGGCGGACGGCAAGCCGGTCCTCACGCCGTACGTCAACGACACCTCGATGGTGCCCGCCGGCCAGGCGCGGCTCACCGTCCGTCACGACGCGGCCGCCCCGGCCGTCGACGTGCGCGCCAACGGCACCGCGGTGCTGAAGAACCTCACCAACCCCAACGAGGCGACCGCGGTGGTCCCGGCGGGCACGGTCAAGGCCGACGTGACCCTGGCCGGCACGAGCACCGTGGCCATCGGCCCGGCCGACCTGCCGCTCAAGGAGGGCGCCAACACGGTCGTCTACGCGTGGGGCAGCGCCACCGACAACAACCTGCAGCTCGCGGTGCAGACCATCACCGGGATGGACTCCGCCCCCGGCGGCGTCAACGCCGGCTCCGGCGGCCAGGCCGCCGCGAACGCCGACCTGACCCGGGTGCTGCTCGTCGGCGGCGCCGCGGTGCTCGCCGGTGGTCTGGTCCTGCTGCCGCGCCGCCGCGCGGCCAAGGTCGCCCAGCGCTGACCATGGCCGGTCGCATCTCGCGCGGGAGGGTGGTCGGCGCGCTGTCGGCCGCCCTCCTCGCGGGCGGCGCGACGGCGTACGCCACGGTCGGGGACGTCGGGGCGAACGCCGTCCCGGCGCCCCCGTCCCCCACCTCGTCCGCGGCTCCCGCCGTCCCGTCCCCCACCGGCCCCACGGGGGCGGCGGGGACGACGGGTGCGGCGTCGGCCGCGGCCCCCCGCCCGACCGTCACGGCCCGGGACGCCCGGATCACCGCGGCGGCCGCGGTCGCCGCCCCGGTGCGCCTGCAGGTGGGCCAGATCGGGCTCGACCTGCCGGTCGTGCCCGAGGCGGTCGCCGGCGACGGGCAGATGGCCCTGCCCCCGACCCCGTTCGAGGCGGGCTGGTACCGCTACGGACCCGCGCCCGGCGACCCCGACGGCGCGGCCGTCGTCGCGGCCCACGTCGACACCCGCGACGCCGGCGTCGGGCCGATGGCCGGGCTGGGGTCGGTGCGCCCGGGGGCGTCGGTCGTCGTCACCTCGGCGGACGGCACCCGGCACACCTACCGCGTCGAGTCGGTGCGCAGCGTGGCGAAGACCTCGCTGGACCTGCGCGCCCTCTTCACCCGCACCGGACCACCGCGACTGCACCTCGTGACCTGCGGCGGCGAGTACGACCGCGTCGCCCGGCACTACGAGAACAACGTCGTCGTCGTCGCCGTCCCGACCGGCCCCTGACCGGGCGGATCGGACGGTCCCCGTGCCATCCCGTCGGACAGCGGCGGCCCTCCTCCCCTACGGTGGGTCCATGTGGGCGCCCGACGACGTCGTGCAGCAGCCCGACGACGTCGCGGAGCGGCTCGTCGCCGGTGACCGGGACGCGCTCGCCGAGGCCTACCGGCGCTGGGCGCCGCTCGTGCACACGATCGCCGTCCGCGGCCTGCAGGACGCCCACGAGGCGGAGGACGTCACCCAGCAGGTCTTCGTCGCGGCCTGGAACGGGCGGCAGACGCTGCGGCCCGGGCCCGACGCGGTCCCGCGGTGGCTCGTCGGGATCGCCCGGCACAAGGTCGCCGACGTCCGGACGGCGCGCTGGCGCGCCCAGCGCAACCTGCAGGCGGTCGGCTCGGTCACCCGGCTGGAGGACGTGCGGCACGACGAGGAGGTCACGAGCCGCGTCGTCGTCGCCCACGAGCTCGAGCAGCTCGGCGAGCCCCGCGGCACGGTGCTGCGGCTCGCCGTGGTCGAGGGTCGCACCGCCGCCGAGGTGGCCGACGAGCTCGACCTGCCGCTCGGGACGGTCAAGAGCCACGTCCGTCGGGGACTCGTCCAGCTCCGTTCGCGCCTGAAGGAGGTCTGAGGTGGCGCACCCCGACACCGAGGCCCTCGCGGGTCTCGTCCTCGGTGCCGACTGGGCCGACGACGACCCGCAGGTCGCCTTGGCCGTCGAGCAGCACGTCGAGCAGTGCGCGGTGTGCCGCCGCACGGTCTCCGAGCTGCAGCACGCCCTCACCGTCGCCGGCACCGCCGGCGCCCTCGAGCAGCCGCCCGCCGGGCTGTGGGACCGCATCGAGGCCGACCTCGACGGGGTCGACGGCCCGGACCGCGAGCTCGTGACGGCCGGGGCCCGCCGGGCCGGCCCGGCGTCCTCGGCGCCCCCGGCCGGCACCGCCGTCGTGCGCCCGCTGCGCCGACGGGCGGTGCTGTGGTCGGCGGCCGCCGCCGTCGTCGGCCTCGGGGTGGGCCTCGGGTCGGGCTGGGTCATCAACCGCGCCGACGCCCCCCGCACCCCCACGGCCACCGCGACGACGACCTCGTCCACCGTGGCCAGCGTGCCGCTCGACACGCTCGACACCAAGCAGAACCTCGGCCAGGCCGCGCTCGTGCGCTCGTCGGACGGGCTCGACCTGCGGATCGCGACCGCCCGGCTCGACCCGGGCGCCGGCTACCTCGAGGTGTGGCTGCTCAACCGCGACGGCAAGCGGATGGTCTCGGTCGGCGTGCTCGGCTCCGGCGGCAGCGACACCTTCCCCGTCGCCCAGTCGGTCATCGACAACGGCTTCGTCACCGTCGACATCAGCCGCGAGGCCTTCGACGAGAACCTCCAGCACTCCGGCGACAGCCTCGTGCGCGGGACGCTCGGGATCTGACCGGGCGTCAGACGACCGGGGCGGTCTCGCCGCGGTCGGCGGGGACCAGGTCGCCGGTCTCGCCGCGTCGCGCGGCCCACCGGCCGAGCGTGAAGACGTAGGTGAGGAAGGCGAGCTCGGCGAGGACCCCGACGCCGATGCGGGCCCAGGTCGGCAGCGGCGACGGGGTGACGAAGGCCTCGATGAGGCCGGTGACGAGCAGGACCAGCGCGAGGCCGAGGGCGAGCGACAGCGCCGCGCGTCCCTCCTCGGCGACCGCCTGCCCGCGGGTGCGCGGCCCCGGCTCGATCCAGGCCCAGAAGATGCGCAGGCCCGCGCCCGCGGCGACGAAGACGCAGGTCAGCTCGAGCATGCCGTGCGGGAGGATGAGGCCGAAGAACAGGTCGGCCCGCCCGTGCGTCCACATGATCCCGCCGATGACGGCGACGTTGACGACGTTCTGGAAGAGCAGGTAGACCACCGGCACCCCGAACACGCCGAGGGCCAGGCAGAGCGCGGTGACCCAGGCGTTGTTGGTCCAGATCTTGACGGCGAAGGAGCCGGCGGCGTACTGCGTGTAGTAGCCGGCGAAGTCGTTGTCGACCAGCTGCTGCACCTCGGACGGCGACAGCAGCGACGTCTCGAGCGCGGGATGGGCGACGAGGTACCACCCCATGACGAACGCCGCCGCGACGTTGACGCCCAGCGTGGTCAGCCACCAGCGCCGGGTGTGGAACAGCGCGGCCGGGAAGGTGACGGTGAGGAAGCGCACGACGTCGGACCACGTGAAGGTGCGGGTGCCGGCCGAGCGCAGCCGCGCCCGGGCCAGCAGCGAGGACAGGTGCGCGACGAGCGTCGGCTCGGGCGAGCGCGTGCGGACCTCGGACAGGTGGGTCGCGACGCGCTGGTAGAGGTCGAGCATCTCGTCGGCCTCGGTGCCGCTCAGCCGCCGCTGGCCCGACAGCTGCTCGAGCCGCGACCACTCGCCGTGGTGGGCGGTCACGTAGGCGTCGAGGTCCACGCGGTCACTCTAGGTGCCCCCCGCGCCCGGCGCGCCGTAGGCTGCCGTCACCGGGTGGCACGACGCCGTACGGCGGCCGGTGCGGCGGATCGGGAGGGGGACGGGTGAGCGAGACGAGCCTGACCGTCGGCGTGGGCGAGGACGACCTCGTCACCGGCGAGGCGGTCGCCCTCGACCTGCCGCCGGCCTCGATCGGGCCGCGGATCCTGTCCGGGTTCATCGACAACGTCGTGCTCTTCGGGCTGGCCGCCGGCGTGCTCACCGCGGCGGGGGCCCTGTCCGACCAGCTCGACGACGCGCTCATCGCGGGGGTGCTGCTCACCGCGACCGTCCTCGTCCTCGTCGCCTCGCCGATCGCCTTCGAGACCCTCACCCGGGGCCGGTCGCCGGGCAAGTACGCCGTCGGGCTGCGGACCGTGCGCGACGACGGCGGTCCGATCACCTTCCGGCACGCGTTCGTGCGCGGGATGCTGCGCTACGTCGAGGTCTACGTCCTCTACGGCGTCCCGGCGATCATCTGCGCGCTGGTCAACCGTCGCGGGAAGCGGGTCGGCGACCTGCTCGCCGGCACGTACGTCGTCCGCGACCGGGTGACCGCCCAGCTCGCCCCGCCCGTGCCGATGCCGCCGCACCTCGCCGGGTGGGCCTGGCACGCCGACATCGGTGCCCTGCCGGACGAGCTGGCGATGGCCGTGCGCACCTTCCTGCCCGCGGCGGCGACGATGGAGCCGTCCGCCCGGGAGGCGATGGGCCGCGCGCTGCTCGCCGAGGTGTCGACGTACGTCTCCCCCGCGCCGCCCCCGGGGAACCACCCGGAGCACGTCCTCGCCGCCGTCGTCGCCGACCGCCGCCGGCGCGACCTCGAGCGGCTCCAGCGCGAGGACGCCGTACGGCGTCGCGTGCGGGTCGCCGACCCGCTCTCCCCGTCGCCCTGGCTCTGACCCGAATCGGGTTCGGCGCACTCGGCTCGGGTCGTGACCCGAGCCGAGTGGGGCGAATCCGATTCGCGGGGGTCAGGCCAGCCCGAGGGCGGCGTACCCGGGCTTGACCGTGCCCTCGATGATCGCGAGGCGCTGGTCGAAGGGCAGGAAGGCCGACTTCATCGCGTTGACCGTCACCCAGCGCAGGTCGGCGAGGTCCCAGCCGGCCTCCTGGGTGAGCAGGGTCGTCTCGCGGGTCATCGTCGTGCCGGACATCAGCCGGTTGTCGGTGTTGAGGGTGACCCGGAAGCGCAGCCGCTTGAGCAGCGTGATCGGGTGCAACCCGACCGACACCGCGGCGCCGGTCTGGATGTTGCTGCTCGGGCACATCTCGAGCGGGATGCGCCGGTCGCGGACGTACGCCGCGAGCAGCCCGAGGTAGACCGAGCCGAGGTCGACGTCGTCGTACGACGTCACGCCCCGCGCCTGCGCGGCCGGGAGCCACTCGGCGAAGGGCAGGCCCTCGATGGTGATGTCGTCCATGATCCGCACGCCGTGGCCGAGCCGGTCGGCGCCGCACCACTGGATGGCCTCCCAGATCGACTTCAGCCCGAAGGCCTCGCCGGCGTGGATGGTGAAGTGGGCGTTCTCGCGGCGCAGGTACTCGAACGCGGCCAGGTGCCGGGTGGGCGGGTAACCCGCCTCGGCGCCGGCGATGTCGAACCCGGCGACGCCGTCGTCGCGGTAGCGCACGGCGAGCTCGGCGATCTCGGCGCTGTTCGCCGCGTGCCGCATCGCCGTGAGCAGCGCGCGGACGCGGATCGGGGTGCCGGCCGCGGCGGCCTGCTCCTCCCCCTCGCGGAAGCCCTCGTTGACCGCCTCGACGACCTGGGCCAGGCGCAGCCCGCCGTCGAGGTGCTGCTCGGGGGCGTAGCGGCTCTCGGCGTAGACGACGCCGTCGGCGGCGAGGTCGAGGACGGACTCGCGGGCGATCCGGCGCAGCCCCTCGGTCGTCTGCATGACCGCGACGGTGTGCTCGAAGGTCTCCAGGTAGCGCACGAGCGAGCCGGAGTCGGCGCTGTCGCGGAACCAGTCGGCGAGGGCGTCGGCGCCCTGCGCGGGGAGGGTGTGCCCGATGCGGTCGGCCAGCTCGGCCACCGTCGCCGGCCGCACGCCCCCGTCGAGGTGGTCGTGCAGCACGACCTTCGGGGCCCGTCGCAGTACGTCCTCGCTCACGCTCACCACGGCGCTCACCCTAGCGTCCGAGAGTTTGGCGGCTGGGGGCGCCGAGATCTCGGACGCTAGGACATGGCGATCCGTAGCGTCCGAGAGTTTGGCGGCTGGAGCCGCCGAGATCTCGGACGCAACCGGCAGGCGTCAGGCGATGCGGTCGACGACGAGCGGGAGCAGGTCGGGGCGCGAGCCCTCGGGGGCGATCGTGTACGCGCCCTCGAGCGCCGCCAGGGCGCGCTCGAACCGCTCCGGCGTGTCGGTGTGCAGGGTCAGCAGCGGGTCGCCGCCGCGGACGACGGCGCCCGGCTTCGCGTGCAGCTCGACCCCGGCGCCGGCCTGCACCGGGTCCTCCTTGCGGGCGCGCCCGGCCCCGAGCCGCCACGCGGCGACCCCGACCTGGAGGGCGTCGAGCGAGGTGAGCACCCCGTCGGCCGGCGCGGCGACGACGTGCGTCTCGCGGGCGCGCGGCAGCTCGGCGTCCGGGTCGCCGCCCTGCGCGGCGATCATCCGCCGCCACGCGTCCATGGCCCGCCCGTCGGCGAGCGCGTCGGCCGGGTCCACGTCGTCGCGCCCGGCCGCGGCGAGCATCTCGCGGGCGAGGACGAGGGTCAGCTCCACCACGTCGGGCGGCCCGCCCCCGGCGAGCACCTCGACCGACTCGCGCACCTCGAGCGCGTTGCCGGCGGTGAGCCCGAGCGGGGTCTGCATGTTGGTGAGGACGGCGACGGTCCGCACGCCCGCGTCGGTGCCGAGCTCGACCATCGTGCGGGCCAGCTCGCGCGCGGAGTCGACGTCCTTCATGAACGCGCCCGAGCCGACCTTGACGTCGAGGACGAGCGCGCCGGTGCCCTCGGCGATCTTCTTGGACATGATCGAGCTGGCGATGAGCGGGATGGCCTCGACGGTGCCGGTGACGTCGCGCAGCGCGTAGAGCTTCTTGTCGGCCGGGGCGAGCCCGTCACCCGCCGCGCAGATGACCGCGCCGACGTCGTCGAGCTGGGCCAGCATCTCGGCGTTGGACAGCGCGGCACGCCACCCGGGCACCGACTCGAGCTTGTCGAGCGTCCCGCCGGTGTGGCCGAGCCCGCGCCCGGACAGCTGCGGTACGGCGACCCCGCACGCCGCCACGAGCGGCGCCAGCGGCAGCGTGATCTTGTCGCCGACCCCGCCGGTCGAGTGCTTGTCGGCGGTCGGCCGCGAGAGCGAGGAGAAGTCCATCCGCTCCCCCGACGCGATCATCGCCGCGGTCCACCGGGAGATCTCGCGGCGGGTCATCCCGTTGAGCAGGATGGCCATCGCGAGGCTGGACATCTGCTCGTCGGCGACGACGCCGCGGGTGTAGGCGTCGACGACCCAGTCGATCTGGCCGTCGCTCAGCTCCCCCTTCCCGCGCTTGGTGACGATGACGTCGACGGCGTCGTGCGGCTCGGTGGTGCTCATGCGCCCATCATCGCGCGTCCGACGGCCCGTCCCGTACGGCGTCGCGCGCCGCCGCCGCGTCGAGGTCCTGCGCCCCGAACGCCTGCGGCAGCACGGCGCTCATCGGCAGCACGCCCTCGGGGGTGGCGAGCAGGCAGTCGGCCCCGCCGTTCTCCCACAGCAGCTGCCGGCACCGACCGCACGGCATGAGCGGCTCACCGTCGCCCCCGACGCACGCGACGGCGGTCAGCCGCCCGCCGCCGGTGAGGTGCAGCTGCGAGACCATGCCGCACTCGGCGCACAGCGCGACGCCGTACGCCGCGTTCTCGACGTTGCACCCGGCGACGACGCGGCCATCGTCGACGAGCCCGGCCACCCCGACGGGGAACCGGCTGTACGGCGCGTAGGCGTGCCCCATCGCCTCGACGGCGGCGGCGCGCAGCGCGTCCCAGTCGACGTCCCGCTCTGACGTGGTCGCCACTAGACGGCCTCGCCCTTGCGGTAGACCTTGCCGTCGGCGGCGGGCATCCTCAGCCGCTGCGAGAAGAGCGCGAGGACCAGCAGCGTGGCGACGTACGGCGTCATGCTGGTGAACTCGTCGGGCACCCGCGAGACGAGGGCGAACCACACGAACGCCGCGACGCCCATGACGACGGTGACGACACCGGTGACGGGCTTGCCCTGCCGGCGGCGCCACAGCTGCCAGGCGCCCCACAGGACGAGCCCGATGGCGATCGGCAGCAGGTAGGCGCGCACGACGTCACCGCCGCCGCGCAGCTGGATGGCGTCGGTGTAGCCGAAGAGCGCCGCGCCGCCGGCGAGCCCGCCGGGGCGCCAGTTGCCGAAGATCATCGCAGCGAGGCCGATGAAGCCGCGCCCGCCCTCCTGGCCCTCGCGGTAGAGGTTGGAGGCGACGAGGACGAGGAAGCCGCCGGCGAGGCCGGCCATCCCGCCCGAGATGAGGACGGCGGCGAACTTGTAGCGCAGCACGTTGACGCCGAGGGTCTCGGCGGCCTCGGGCGCCTCGCCGCAGGAGCGCAGCCGCAGCCCGAACGGGGTGCGCCACAGGACGTACCACGACGCGACGAGCAGCAGCACGGCGATGATCGACAGGACGTTGAGGTTCGTCGTCAGGGCGCGCAGGATCCCGGCGAGGTCGGCGACCAGCCAGACGTGCGAGGCCTCGACGTCGTCGAGCAGCCCGCTGACGCCCGGCACGCTGACGAACGGCAGCTGCTGCAGCGTCGGCGACTGGGTCGGGCCACCGCCGGGCAGGCCGTCGAAGGTGCGGCCGGCGAGGTACGACGCCATGCCGATCCCGAGCAGGTTGAGGGCCACGCCGGAGACGATGTGGTCGACGCCGAAGACGACGGTCGCGAGCGCGTGGACCGCGCCGCCGATGACGCCGAGCAGGATCGCGCCGAGGATGCCCACCCACGGCCCGTGGTGGTAGCCGAAGTAGCCGGCGCCCCACGTGCCGAGGGTCATCATCCCCTGCAGGCCGATGTTGACCACGCCCGCGCGCTCGCTCCACAGGCCGCCGAGGCCGGCGAGGCCGATGGGCATGGCCAGCCCGATGGCCGCGGCGATCGCGCCGGCGGAGTCGATGTCGTGGGCGCCGGTGACGACGCGGACGGTCGAGACGACGACGAGGACGCCGACGACGACCGCCGGCCACCACCAGCCCGGGCGCCGAGGTCCCGGTCCCCGCAGCGCGTTCGACTCGTGACCGACACCGGGCCGCACGAACAGCTCGGCCGCTGACGACATCCTCGAGCGGTCGCTCATGCCGGGGCTCCTTCCGGGGCCGGGGCGGGTCGCTGGGCCAGCTCGCTGGCCACCCGGCGCTGCTCGATGCGGACGCCGGCCCGGCGGACCAGCTCGTAGGCGACGACGACGCTGAGGACGATGACGCCCTGGATGACCCCGACGAGCCGGTCGGACACACCGGCCGCGATCTGCAGGCCGTTGCTCTGCTGGTCGAGGTAGCCCCACAGCAGCGCGGCGAAGGCGATGCCGACCGGGTGGTTGCGCCCGAGCAGCGCGACGGCGATGCCGGCGAAGCCGAGGCCCGACTGCACCGTGTCGCCGTAGTGGTAGTCCTGCCCGAAGAGCAGCGGCATCCCGACGAGGCCGGCGACGGCGCCGGAGAGCATGACCGACGCGACGACCATCCGCTTGACCTTGACGCCGCTGGCGACGGCCGCGCTCTCGGACCGGCCCGCCGCGCGCAGGTCGAAGCCGAACCGGGTGCGCTCGAGGACGAACCAGTAGCCGACCCCGACGAGGATCGCGAGGACGACGAGGCCGTAGACCTTGGCCGGGGTGGCGATGATCCCGTCGAGCGAGATGCCCGGCACCCGCGAGTCGGTCGGCAGGTCGGCGGTGTTCGTCGCGTTGCTGCCCGCCTGCTTCACCGCGGTCTTCCCCAGCAGGAAGGAGACGAGCTGGGTGGCGATCGCGTTGAGCATGATCGTCGAGATGACCTCGGAGACGCCGCGGCCCACCTTGAGCAGGCCGGCGATGGCCGCCCACGCGGCGCCGCTGGCCATCGCCACGACGAGCGCCACGAGGATGTTGAGCCAGCCCGGCAGCCACCCCTGGCCCGCGAACAGCGCGGCGGCGAACGAGGCGACGCGGTACTGGCCGTCGACCCCGATGTTGAAGAGGTTCATCCGGAAGCCGATGGCGACCGCGATGGCCGAGATGTAGTAGATCGTCGCGCCGTTGACGATGGCGATGACCTGGCGCGGCAGCGGCACCTTGAGCAGCTGCGCCCACACCGCGCCGACGGGGTCGCCCGCGACGAGCAGGATGACCGTCGTCACGACGAACGCGACGAGGACGGCCAGGACGGGGGCGGCGAGGCCGAGGGCGACCGTCCGCGGGTCGAGGCGCTTCACGCCTGCTCCTCCTTCGCTCCGGTCATGGCGGCGCCGAGGTCCTCCCGGGTGACGGTCGCGGGGTCGAAGTCCCCCGACAGCCGGCCGCGCAGCATGACCCGGATGGTGTCGGACAGCCCGACGAGCTCGTCGAGGTCGGCCGAGACGAGCAGGACGGCGAGGCCGTCGCGCCGGGCCTGCTTGATGTGGCCCCAGATCGCGGCCTGCGCGCCGACGTCGACGCCCCGGGTGGGGTGCGCGGCGAGCAGCACCTTGGGCCGGTGGCGCATCTCGCGGCCGATGATGAGCTTCTGCTGGTTGCCACCGGAGAGCGACTCGGCCATCACCGCGATCGACGGGGTGCGCACGTCGTAGTCCCGGACGATCTGCTCGGTGTCGCGGCGGGCGGCGGCGGCGTCGATGAGACCGCCGCGCAGGTTGGGCTTCTCGGTCTGGTGGCCGAGGATGACGTTCTCCCACAGCGGCGCCTCGAGCAGCATCCCGTGCCGGTGCCGGTCCTCCGGGATGTAGCCGACGCCGGCCTCGCGGATCTCCCGCGTCTGCCAGTCGGTGATGTCCGTCCCGGCGAGGATCACCCGGCCGGCGGTGGCGTCGCGCATGCCCATGACGACCTCGACGAGCTCGGCCTGGCCGTTGCCCTCGACCCCGGCGATGCCGAGCACCTCCCCCGCGTGGATGCTCAGCGTGACGTCGTCGAGCAGGTCGGGGCTGCCGGGGGCGCCGGCGAGCCGGACCCCGGCGATCTCGAGGACGACCCGGTCGGTGACCGTCGAGTCCTCGGTCTCCGGCGACGGCAGCGCGGAGCCGACCATGAGCTCGGCGAGCTGGCGGGCGGTGACGCCCTTCGGGTCGACGCCCTGGCGCACGGTGGTGCCGCGGCGCACCACGGTGATCTCGTCGGCGACGGAGAGGACCTCGTCGAGCTTGTGGGAGATGAAGATGACGGTGAGGCCCTCGGCGGTCAGGCCGCGCAGGTTCTCGAAGAGCTCCTCGACCTCCTGCGGCACGAGCACCGCCGTCGGCTCGTCGAGGATGACGATCCGCGCCCCGCGGTAGAGGACCTTGAGGATCTCCACCCGCTGGCGGCGGCCCACGCCGAGGTCGGCGACCAGGTCGTCCGGGTCGACGCCGAGGCCGTAGGCCTGGGAGATCCGGGTGATCTCGGCGCGCGCCGCGTCGCCGATGCCGTGCAGCCTCTCCGCGCCGAGCACGACGTTCTCGAGGACGGTGAGGTTGTCGGCGAGCATGAAGTGCTGGAAGACCATGCCGATGCCCGCCTTGATGGCGTCGGTCGGGCTCTTGAGCGCCATCGTCGTCCCGTCGACGGCGATCGTGCCCTCGTCCGGCTGCTGGACGCCGTACAGGATCTTCATCAGCGTCGACTTGCCCGCGCCGTTCTCGCCGACGATGGCGTGCACCGTGCCACGCCGCACGGTGATCTCGATGTCCTTGTTGGCGACGACGCCGGGGAAGCGCTTGGTGATGCCGTGCAGCTCGACGGCAGGGGGATCTTGCATGGGCACGGGCTCCAACCTAGAGGGGCGCCGTCGTACGGCGCGAGACCCGGGCGACTCCTCTCGGGTCGCCCGGGTCTCGGGGTGCTCGGGTCGATCGGGGTCGATCTCGGGGGGACGGCGGCTCAGGAGGCCGGGGTCGTCGGGACCGTGATCTTGCCGTCGATGATCTGCTGCTTGTAGTCGTCGAGCTTGGACTTGATGTCGTCGACCTTGCCGCCGGTGGTGGCGTAGTCGACGCCGCCCGCCTTGAGGTCGTAGACGTGGTTGCCGGCCTTGAAGGTGCCGTCCTTGACCGACTTGATGAAGTCGTAGACGCCGACGTCGACCTTCTTGATCATCGAGGTGAGGATGACGTCGCGCACGTCGGCCGGGGCCGTCTTGGCCTGGTCGGAGTCGACACCGATGGCGAGCTTGCCCGCCGCCTTGGCCGCGGTGAACACGCCGCCGCCGGAGCCGCCGGCCGCGTGGTAGACGACGTCCGCGCCACCCTGGTACATGCCCTCGGCCGCGGCCTTGCCCTTGTCGACGGACGAGAAGCCCGAGAAGTCCGGCGGCTGGGTGAGGTACTTGACGTCGATCTTGATGCTGGGGTTGACGGCCTTGGCGCCCGCCTCGTAGCCCGCCTCGAACTTCTTGATGAGGTCGGTCTGGACACCGCCGACGAAGCCGATGTGGTTGGCCTTGCTCTTCAGCGCCGCCGCCGCGCCGACGAGGAACGAGCCCTCGTTCTCGGCGAAGGTGATCTGGTCGACGTTGCTGCCCGCCGAGTCCTTGGAGGCGTCGTCGACGATGGCGAACTTCACGTCGGGGTTGGCCGCGGCCACCTTGCCGACGGCCGAGGCGTAGGCGAAGCCGACCGCGACGACGTTGGTGTAGCCGGCGTCGATGAGCTGCTGCAGACGCTCCTGGCGGGCGTTCTCGGACTCGCCGTTGACCGCCGCCGCCTCCTTGCCCTCGACGCCCAGCTCGCTCTTGGCCTTGTCCAGACCTGCGGCCGCCGCGTCGTTGAAGGACTGGTCGCCGCGACCACCCACGTCGTACGCCATGCCGACCTTGAGACCGCCGCCGGACCCGCCGGTGGCGCCGCCGGACGCGCCGCTGCCGCTGTCACCGCCGGAGCTGCTGCTCCCGCACGCGGACAGACCCATCGCCAGCAGGGCTGCACCCGCGACGAACTTCATCGATGAACGCAACGCGCTCTCCTTCTTCCACACCTGACGAGAGCACCGCTCGGCGCTCGGACCGCGGCGACATTACCGGACGGTTCTCGGTCCGTGGACACGCTCCGGGGGCGGTTCACCCATTCGTTACAGGGGTGGGGACAGCCGTCACACAGGCGTCACGCAGGAGCGAGGGCCGCGTTCGCGAGCACGCGCGCGCCGACGAGGACCGCGCGCTCGTCGACGACGAGGTCACCCCGGTGCAGGTCGTACGTCGTCCCGCCCGGGGTGCGGGTGCCGAGCCGCGCCATCGCGCCGGGCACGGTCCCGAGGTACCAGGCGAAGTCCTCCCCGCCCAGGCTCTGCACCGTCGTGGTCTCGGTCGCGCCCGCGGCGAGCACGCCGGCCCGCAGCGCCTCGACCCCGCCGAGGTCGTTGACGACCGGCGGGACGCCGGGGGTGTGCCGCACCTGCGCCGAGACGCCGTACGGCGCCGCGACGGCCGCCACGACCTCGTGCAGCAGCGGGCCGACCGTCGTCCAGACCTGCGCGTCGAGCATCCGCAGGGTGCCGCTGGCCGTCCCCGTCGCCGGGATGACGTTGGCGGCGCCGCCGGCGTGCACCGACCCCCAGACCAGCGCCGCCCCCGCGCGGGGGTCGAGCCGGCGCGAGAGCGCGGCGGGGACGTCGGTGACGACCTTGGCCAGGGCGTAGGTGAGGTCCTGGGTCAGGTGCGGGCGCGAGGTGTGGCCGCCCGTGCCGGTGAGGGTGACCTCGACCGCGTCGGCGGCGGCGGTGATCGCCCCGACCTTGAGCCCGACCTGGCCGACGTCGATCCCCGGGTCGCAGTGGACGGCGAGGACCCGGTCGACGCCGTCGAGACCGCCGGCCTCCATCACCTCGTGCGCGCCGCCGGGGATGACCTCCTCGGCGGGCTGGAAGATCAGCCGGACGGCCAGGCCGCGCCGGGTGAGCTCGTCGGCGCGGGACGCGAGCAGCAGCCCGGCGGCGAGCACGGCGGTCGTGTGGACGTCGTGCCCGCAGGCGTGGCAGATCCCGGGGACGCCCGAGGCGAAGGGCAGGCCGGTCGCCTCGGGGACGGGCAGCGCGTCGAGGTCGGCGCGCAGCGCCACCCGCCGGGTCGCGTCGGCGGGGCCGAGGTCGGCGAGCAGACCGGAGCCCTCGAGCCGCCGTACGGCGACCCCGGCCCGCTCCAGCCGCTCCGCCACCGCCCCGGTGGTGCGCGTCTCGTGCCGCGACAGCTCGGGGTGGGCGTGCAGGTCGCGGCGGAAGGTCAGCAGCTCCTCGCCCAGGGCGTCGAGGGCGTCGCCGTGCGGGGCGGACGGGGCGGGCGGTGCGAGCGGTGCGGGCGGTGCGGGCGGCTCGTGCGCGGGGACGGCGTCGGGGCCGGTCGGTCGCGCAGCGGTGCTCACGGCCAGCAGGCTAGCCGGGGTGCTGCGCGGGTGTCCGGCGCCCCTACTCTCGCCCTCATGACGACGACCGCGCCGCCGCTGCTGCCCCTGCCCGCCCGCGTGACGCCCGAGGTCGCCGAGGCGCTCGTCGAGGGCAGGGGCGTCGTGGCGCTGGAGAGCACGATCCTCGCCCACGGCCTGCCCCGCGGGGAGAACCGGCGGGTCGCCCACGAGATCGAGGCCGCGGTCCGCGCGTCGGGGGCGGTCCCCGCGACCATCGCCGTGCTCGACGGCCAGGTGCACGTCGGGCTCGACGACGACGCGCTCGACCGCGTCTGCAGCGACGACGAGGTGCTCAAGCTCAGCGTGCGCGACGTCGGCGTCGCCGTCGCGCTCGGCCGCACGGGCGCGACGACGGTCGCCTCGACGGCGGCGCTGGCGCACCGGGCCGGCGTCCGCGTCTTCGCGACCGGCGGGCTCGGCGGGGTGCACCGCGGCGCCGCGCAGACCTTCGACGTGTCGGCCGACCTCGGGGTGCTCGCCTCGACGCCGGTGCTCACCGTGTGCGCGGGGGTCAAGTCGATCCTCGACGTGCCGGGGACGCTGGAGACGCTGGAGACGATGTCGGTGCCGGTGCTGGGCTACCGCACCGACCGCTTCCCCGGCTTCTACCTCAGCGACTCCGGGTACGCCGTCCCGTGGCGGGTCGACAGCGCCCGCGAGGCCGCGGCCGTCGCGCACGCGCGCTCGCTGCTGGCGACCGACTCCGCGGGCGTCGTGCTGGCGCAGCCGCTGCCGCTCGACCGGCAGGTCGACCCGGCCCTGCACGACCGGCTCGTCACCGAGGGCCTGGCCACGCTCGAGGCGGAGGGGGTGACCGGCAAGGACGTCACGCCGCGCCTGCTCGAGCTGTTCCACGAGCGCTCCGGCGGGGAGAGCCTGCGGGCCAACGTCGAGCTCGTCCTCGCCAACGCCCGCCTCGCCGGGGAGGTGGCCGTCGAGCTGGCCGGGATGTCCGGGTGGCCGTCGTGAGCGCCGGGCCGGGCCGGCCGCGGCCGGTGGTCGTCGTCGGGGACGTCGGCGTCGACGTCCTCACCGTCCCGCACGGGCCGGTGCCCGACGGGGGCGAGTCGACCGCCGACGTGCGGCTGACCCCCGGCGGCGCGGGCGCGAACACCGCGGTCTGGCTGGCGGCAGCGGGGGCGGACGTCACCCTGCTGTCGCGGGTCGGCGACGACGTCGCCGGCGACGCGGCGCGCAAGGCGCTCGAGGACGCCGGGGTCGGCTGCCGCCTCGCCGTCGACCCCGTCCGGCCGACGTGCACCGTCGTCGTCCTCGTCGACGCGGGCGGTGGGCGCACCATGCTCTCCGACCGCGGCGCGGTCGCCGCGTTGTCGCCCGAGGACGTGCGGCTGCCCGCCGGCGAGGGCCACCTGCACGTCAGCGGCTACGTCCTGCTCTCCCCTGGCTCGCGCGCCGCCGGGCTCGCCGCGCTCGCCGAGGCGCGGTCGCGCGGCTGGACGACGTCGGTCGACCCGCAGTCGGCCGAGCAGGTGCGCGCGGTAGGCGTCGACACCTTCCTGGGATGGGTGTCGGGCGTGGACCTGCTGCTGCCCAACGAGATCGAGCTCGACGCGCTCGGCGAGGCGGTGCTCGACCACGTCGGCGCGGTCGCCGCGACGTACGGCGCCGGCGGGGCGCGGTGGCTCGCGCGGGGCGTCGTACCGGAGCACGTGGCGGCCCCCGCCGTCACCTGCACCGACTCCACCGGCTGCGGCGACGCCTTCGACGCCGGCCTGCTCGCCGCCTGGGTCGCCGGCCGCACCCCCCGCGAGTGCCTCGAGGCCGGCGTCGCCACCGGCAGCCGCGCCGCCACCGCCCCCGGCGCCCGCCCCTGACCCTCCCTCGAGGGCGTCTCCGTACGGCGGCGTCAGGCGGACCCGGCGGCCCGGCGCGCCTCCCAGCGCTCGGCGATGCCGGTCATCTCGTCGACGAGGAACTCGAGGAAGTCGACGGACAGGGCGAGGCGCTCGCCCGCACGGGTGCCGCGGCCGACGACGTCGACCCCCTCGGCGATGACCCGGATGAACGGCTCGTAGATCCGGCCGGCGCCGAGCATCGTGTCGTGCCAGGCGTCGTCGCGCACGACGTAGACGTCCCGGCGGCTGCCGGGCTCGCGCTCGCGGTGGATCATCCGCACCGTCTCGAGGTAGCCCACGGCCCCGGAGACCGAGCCGGCGCTGACGGTGAGCGCCTCGGCCAGCTCGGCCGCGGTCATCCGCCCCTCCTCGTGGGCGAGCAGGGTCGCGAAGACCCGCGCCGGCAGCCGGGGGAAACCCGCTGCCGCGAACGTCGCGGCCAGCCGCTCGGCGAGGTCGCCGACGACCTCGGGCTGCGCCCGGCGGGTACGGCGTCGCCTCGTCGTCGGGTTCGTCACGTCGTCACCCTACAACGTTCGGAAAGTTCTGAAACTTGCTAGCGTGAGGTCATGACCACCACCCCGGCCGTCGAGGTCGCCGGCCTGCGCAAGTCCTTCGGCCGGTCCGTCGCGCTCGACGGGCTCGACCTCACCGTCGCCACCGGCGAGGTGCACGGCTTCCTCGGCCCCAACGGCGCCGGCAAGTCGACGACCATCCGGATCCTGCTCGGGCTGCTGCGCGCCGACGGCGGCACGGCGCGACTCCTCGGAGGCGACCCGTGGGCCGACGTGGAGGCGCTGCACCGCCGGCTGGCCTACGTCCCCGGCGACGTCACCCTGTGGCCCAACCTCACCGGCGGCGAGGTCGTCGACCTGCTCGGCCGGCTGCGCGGCGGCATCGACCCCCGCCGCCGCGACGCGCTGCTCGAGCGCTTCGCCCTCGACCCGACCAAGCGCGGCCGGGCCTACTCCAAGGGCAACCGGCAGAAGGTCGCGCTCGTCGCCGCCTTCGCCTCCGACGTCGAGCTGCTCGTCCTCGACGAGCCGACCTCCGGCCTGGACCCGTTGATGGAGAACGTCTTCCGCGACTGCGTGCGCGAGGAGACGGCCCGCGGGCGCACCGTCCTGCTCTCCAGCCACATCCTCAGCGAGGTCGAGGCGCTGTGCGAGCGGGTGACGATCATCCGCGACGGCCGCACGGTCGAGACCGGCAGCCTCGCCGACCTGCGCCACCTGCGCCGCACCAGCGTCGACGCCACCCTCGAGCGGCCGGTCGACGCGGCCGCGCTCGCGGCGCAGCCCGGGGTCGCCGACGTCGTCGTCGACGGCGACCGGGTGCGGTGCGCCGTCGACACCGCTCACCTCGGGGCGCTGCTGGAGGCGTTGGGGCAGAACGGGATCCGCACCCTCACCTCGCACCCGCCGTCGCTCGAGGAGCTCTTCGCCGACCGCTACCGCGACCCGGTCGGCACGCAGGTGACCGCGTGAACGGCCTCGCCGGCACCGGCCCCCTGCTGCGGCTCGCGCTGCGCCGCGACCGCGTCCTGCTCCCCGTGACCGGGCTGCTCCTCGTCGCCTTCGCGGGCGGCTCGGCGTCCGCGACCCGCTCGCTCTACACCGACCCCGCCGGGGCGGTCGCCGCAGCGCGGGCGGCCAACGCCAGCCCGGCCGTCGTCGGCATGTACGGTCCCCTCGCCGACCCCGCGAACCCCGACTCGGTCGGCGCCCTCAAGACGCTCATGCTCGGCGCCGTCCTGCTCGCTGTGCTCGCCGTGGTGCTCGTCCGCCGGCACACCCGCCTCGAGGAGGAGTCCGGCCGCACCGAGCTGCTCGGCGCGACGGTCGTCGGCCGCCGTGCCCCGCTGGCCGCCGCCGTCGTCCTCGCCTCCGCCGCGGTCGTCGTCGTCTCCCTCCTCGCCGGCCTGTCGATGGCCGCCGCCGGGCTGGGGCTGCGCGGGTCGCTCGCCTTCGGCGCCGCCTGGGCCGCGGCGGGGCTCGCCGTCGTCGGCGTCACCGCCGTCGCCGCGCAGGTCGCCGCCACCGCCCGCGGCTGCGCCGGGCTCGCGTACGGCGCCCTGGGGGCGGCGTACCTGCTCCGCGCCGTCGGCGACACCTCGTCCGCGTCCTGGCTGACCTGGCTCTCCCCGCTGGGCTGGACCGAGCGGATGGAGGTGTACGGCGCCGACCGCTTCGTCGTCGCCCTGCTCGGGCCGGCCTGCCTCGTCGTCCTCGTCGCCGTCGCGCTGCTCGAGCGCCGCGACCTCGGCGCCGGGCTGGTCGCCACCCGCCCGGGACCGGCGCGCGGGGCCGCGTCGCTGGGCAGCCCGCTCGCCCTCGCCTGGCGGCTCCAGCGCGGGCTGCTGCTCGGCTGGCTCGTCGGGTACGCGGTCCTCGGGCTCGTCCTCGGGGCGGTCGCGGGCAGCGTCGGCTCCTTCGTCACCGACGACTCGATCACGCAGATGCTGGCCAGGCTCGGCGGGTCCACCTCGACCCTCGTCGACCTCTTCGTCTCGACCGAGCTGCACTTCCTGGCCGTCGGCGCGGCGGCGTACGGGATCGCCGCGGCGCTGCGCCTGCGCAGCGAGGAGGGCGACCTGCACACCGAGCAGGTGCTCGCCACGGCCGCGACCCGGCGCGCGCAGCTGGGCGCGCACGCCCTCGTCGCGCTCGGTGGCAGCGCCCTGCTCATGCTCGTCGTCGGCGCCGCGCTCGGCGCCACCGCCGGCGGCCAGTACGGCGGTGTCGCGGCGGCGCTCGCGCACCTGCTGCCCGCCGCGCTCTCCCCCGTGCCGGCCGTCTGGGTCTGCGTCGGCCTGGCCCTCGCGGTGTACGGCGCCCTGCCGACCGTCGTCGTGGCCGCCTGGGGCCTGCTCGCCGCGTTCCTCGTCCTCGGCGAGCTCGGCCCGCTGTTCGCCCTCCCGCAGGCGCTGGTCGACCTCTCGCCCTTCGTCCACGGCACCG
The DNA here is from genome assembly GCF_006715055.1 of Lapillicoccus jejuensis. Lineage (NCBI taxonomy): Bacteria > Bacillati > Actinomycetota > Actinomycetes > Micrococcales > Intrasporangiaceae > Lapillicoccus > Lapillicoccus jejuensis. Next base: position 2,681,246 of record NZ_VFMN01000001.1, on the reverse strand, counting down.
TCGCCCCGGGCGCCGACGTCGACGGGCGGCCGCTGCTGGCGCTGGCCGCCGTCGTTGTGGCCCTGCTCGCGGCGGCGCTCGCGTCGTTCCGCAGGCGCGACCTCGTCACCGGGTGACGCGCCCCGCGCTCAGGTCAGCTCGGTGCGCCCCGCCGCGGTCAGCCGCTCGACGACCTTCTTGACGTCCTGGGCCCGGTCGCGGGCCATGACGAGCACCGCGTCGGGGGTGTCGACGACGACGACGTCGTCGAGCCCGACGACGGCGACGACCCGACCGCCGGTGACGACGATGCCACCGCCGTCGACGGTCACCACGTCGTCGGCCTCACCGACGACCCGCAGACCCTCGCGGGCCTCGGGCAGCAGGTCACCGAGCGACGCGAAGTCGCCCACGTCGTCCCAGGAGAACCCGGCCGGCACGACGGCGACGAGCCCGCGAGCCGCGGCCGGCTCGGCGACGGCGTGGTCGATGGCGATCTTGGTCAGTCCCGGCCACACCTCGTCCAACCGCTCCGGCTCGGCCGCGACGGCGCGCACGCCGGCGGCGAGCTCGGGGTGCTCGGCCGCGAGGACGTCGAGCAGCACCGACGCCTGGACGACGAACATGCCCGCGTTCCAGCGGAATCCGCCCTCCGCGAGGTAGCGCTGCGCCGTCGCCGCGTCGGGCTTCTCGACGAACTCGACGACCGCCCGCGCGCTCGGGGCGCCGTCGACGCCGAGCGCCTCGCCCTCGCGGATGTAGCCGAAGCCCGTCGCCGGGTGGGTGGGCGTGAGCCCGATGGTGACGACCCGGCCGGTCCGGGCGACCGCGACGGCCTCGCGCACGACGGCGTGGAAGGCGGGCAGGTCGCCGATGACGTGGTCGGCCGCGAACGAGCCGATGACGGCGTCCGCGTCGCGCCGCTCGATGATCGCCGCCGCGAGCGCGATGGCGGGCATCGAGTCGCGCGGGGTGGGCTCGGCGACGACCTCGACGCCGTCGGGCAGCTGCTCGACGACGGCGTCGACGTGCGCGGCCCCGGTGACGACGAGCACCCGGTCGCCGGCCAGCGGCGCGAGCCGGTCGCGCGTCGCCTGCAGCAGCGAGCGCCCGCTGCCGGTGAGGTCGCGCAGGAACTTCGGCGACGTGCGCCGCGACACCGGCCACAGCCGGGTCCCCGCCCCACCCGCGGGGATGACCCCCCAGAAGCCCTCGACCTGCTCGACCTGCTGCGCGTGCTCGTCCGGCGCCACGGCGCCCCCCGTCGTCGTCATACCCGCGACGGTAGCCGCCCGGCTCGGGTGCGACCGCATCCGTCCGCCGTTAGCGTGCGGGGACCGGCGACGACGCCGTACGGCGCACCGTCAGGCCCACGAGGGGACGGCCGCCCGCGAGGACGGAGACACCATGAGCCGCCAGACCACCACGCCCACCGCTCCCCCGGCCGCCCCACCGACCGGGTTGCTCGGCCGGCTCGACCGCCGGCACACCGTGGCCCCCGCCGGGTTCAACCGGTGGCTGGTGCCGCCGGCCGCCCTCGCGGTGCACCTGTGCATCGGGCAGGTGTACGCGACGAGCGTCTACAAGACCTCGATGGTCGCCCACTTCTCCACCGGGCAGACCGAGATCGGCGTCGTCTTCTCCATCGCCATCGTCATGCTGGGCCTGTCCGCGGCCGTCTTCGGCACGTGGGTGGAGAAGGTCGGCCCGCGCCGGGCGATGTTCACCGCCGCCTGCGCGTGGGCGGTCGGCTTCCTCGTCGCCGCCCTCGGCATCGCGACGACCCAGCTGTGGCTGCTCTACCTCGGCTACGGCGTCATCGGCGGGATCGGGCTCGGGATCGGCTACATCTCCCCGGTCTCGACTCTGATCAAGTGGTTCCCGGACCGGCCGGGGCTCGCGACGGGCCTGGCCATCATGGGCTTCGGCGGCGGGGCGCTGCTGGCCAGCCCGCTCTCGCGGCAGCTGCTCCAGGCCTACGACGCGTCGTACAAGCCCTCGGTCTCCAGCTCGACCGCCGACGGCCACGCGCTGACGCTGCTCTTCGTCACCCTCGGCGTCGTCTACTTCCTCGTCATGATGGTCGGCGTCGCCAACATCCGCGTCCCCGCGACCGGCTGGACGCCCGACGGCTTCGACCCCTCGTCGGTCAAGGCGCCGCTGGTCGGCACGCAGGCGGTCACCGCCGCCCAGGCGGTCCGGACCCCGCAGTTCTGGCTGCTGTGGGTCGTGCTCTTCTGCAACGTCACCGCCGGCATCGGGATCCTCGAGCAGGCCAGCCCGATGATCCAGGACTTCTTCCGCTCGGGCAGCACCTCGGCGGTCACCGTCGCCGCGGCCGGCGGCTTCGTCGGGCTGCTCTCGCTGTTCAACATGGCCGGACGGTTCGTGTGGTCCTCGACGTCCGACGCCATCGGCCGCAAGCCGGTCTACGTGCTCTACCTCGGCGGCGGCATCGTGCTCTACCTGCTGCTGGCCACCGTCGGCGCCAGCGCGACGTGGCTCTTCGTCCTGCTCGCCGCGCTCATCATCTCCTTCTACGGCGGCGGGTTCGCCACCGCGCCGGCGTACCTGCGCGACCTCTTCGGCACCCTCCAGGTGGGCGCGATCCACGGCCGGCTGCTCACCGCCTGGTCGGCCGCCGGCGTCGCCGGCCCGCTCGTCGTCAACGGCTTCCTCGACGCCCAGGGCAAGCCGGGCACCCTCAGCGCCTCGGCCTACCGGCCGGCGCTCCTGACCATGGTCGGGGTGCTCGCCGTCGGGCTCGTCGCGAACCTCCTCGTGCGCCGGGTCGCCGAGAAGCACCACGCCACCGGCGAGCAGCGCGAGGCGGCGGCGTCGGCGCACGACGTGGCCACCCCCGGCCCGGTCCCGGGCGGCGCCCGCCTGCTGCTGTCGTGGGCGCTCATCGTCGCCCTGCTCGCGTACGGCGTCGTCCAGACCCTCTCGACGGCGGTCAAGCTCTTCACCTGAGCGCCGCCGGGGCCACCCGACGCCTACCTGGAGGTAACGAGAGGAATCGCACAGGCGTACGGGGCGTCCCGGACCTGAGACCGTCGCGCCCAGGAACTACAGTTCTGGTTCGTGGCCACCTCGACGCTCCCCGCGACGATCACGGCCCGACGGACCACCATCGCGATGAAGATGGTCATGGCCACGACGGGCATCGTCTTCGTCCTCTTCGTGCTCGCGCACATGTACGGCAACCTCAAGATGTTCGGCGGCCAGGCGGCCTACGACGAGTACGCGCACCACCTGCGCACCCTCGCCGAGCCCATCGCGCCGTACAGCGGGGTGCTGTGGGTGCTGCGGGTCGTGCTGCTCGGCTCGCTCGTCGCGCACGTCTACTCCGCCTTCTATCTGTGGAGCCGCGCGCAGAGCGCCCGCTCGACGCGCTACCAGGTGAAGAAGGCGGTCGCCTCGACCCTGTCGGCGAAGTTCATGCGCTGGGGCGGGGTGACGCTGCTGCTCTTCATCGTCTTCCACATCCTGCAGTTCACGACCCAGACCATCAACGTCAACGGCCAGTACGACTCGCCGTACCGGCGCTACGTCTCGGCCTTCCAGCCGGGCGTCTGGTGGGTCTTCGTCATCTACGCGCTGGCCATGGTCGCGCTCGCGATGCACATCCGGCACGGGGTCTGGTCGGCGAGCCAGACCCTCGGGTGGACCGGGTCGGCCACCGCCCGCCGCCGCGCCAACCTCGCCGGCTACGTCCTCGCGACGGTCGTGTCGCTGGGCTTCATCCTCCCGCCGATCTTCGTGCTCGTCGGCGCCATCAAGTAACACTCTCTCGCAGGAGCTGATCGCATGAGCGACACCCTCACCGAAGCGCCGCAGGCCCCCGAGGCCCCCACGCAGAACGCCGGCGTCGTCCACGGCCTGTACCGCGAGGGCGAGCCGATCGCCGACACCAAGGCGCCGAAGGTCGACATCAAGGACCGCTGGACCACCCGGCAGTTCGAGGCGGCGCTGGTCAACCCGGCCAACCGCCGCAAGCTGACCGTCATCGTCGTCGGCACCGGCCTGGCCGGCGGCGCCGCCTGCGCCACGCTGGGCGAGGCGGGCTACCACGTCAAGTCCTTCTGCTACCAGGACTCCCCGCGCCGGGCGCACTCGATCGCCGCCCAGGGCGGGATCAACGCGGCGAAGAACTACAAGGAGGACGGCGACTCGGTCTACCGCCTCTTCTACGACACGGTGAAGGGCGGCGACTTCCGCTCGCGGGAGTCCAACGTCTACCGCCTCGCCGAGGTCAGCGCGAACATCATCGACCAGTGCGTCGCGCAGGGCGTCCCCTTCGCCCGCGAGTACGGCGGCCTGCTCGACAACCGCTCGTTCGGCGGCGTCCAGGTCTCGCGCACCTTCTACGCCCGCGGCCAGACGGGTCAGCAGCTGCTCATCGGCGCCTACCAGGCCCTCGAGCGCCAGATCGCCGCCGGCACGGTGCAGATGTACACCCGGCACGAGATGCTCGAGCTCGTCCTCGTCGACGGCCGCGCCCGCGGCATCATCGCCCGGGACCTCGTCACCGGTGAGGTCGAGACGCACCTGGCCGACGCGGTCGTGCTGGCCAGCGGCGGCTACGGCAACGTCTTCTTCCTCTCGACCAACGCGATGAACTCCAACGTCACCGCGACGTGGCGCGCGCACCGCAAGGGCGCGATGTTCTCCAACCCCTGCTACACGCAGATCCACCCGACCTGCATCCCCGTCTCCGGCGACCACCAGTCGAAGCTGACGCTGATGAGCGAGTCGTTGCGCAACGACGGCCGGATCTGGGTGCCGAAGCGCCGCGAGGACTGCGAGAAGGACCCGCGCGACATCCCCGAGGAGGACCGCGACTACTACCTGGAGCGGATCTACCCCTCCTTCGGCAACCTCGTGCCCCGCGACATCGCCTCGCGGCAGGCGAAGAACGTCTGCGACGAGGGCCGCGGCGTCGGCCCCAAGGTCGGCGACTTCGCCCGCGGGGTCTACCTCGACTTCTCCGACGCCCTGGCCCGGATGAGCACCGAGGCGGTCGCGGAGAAGTACGGCAACCTCTTCGACATGTACCAGCGGATCACCGGCGAGTCGCCGTACGAGGTCCCGATGCGGATCTACCCCGCGGTGCACTACACGATGGGTGGCCTGTGGGTCGACTACGACCTGCAGTCCAACATCCCCGGGCTGTTCGTGGCCGGTGAGGCGAACTTCTCCGACCACGGCGCGAACCGGCTCGGGGCCTCGGCCCTCATGCAGGGTCTCGCCGACGGCTACTTCGTCCTGCCCAACACGATCCGCGACTACCTCGCCCACGGGCCGTACCCGAAGGTCGAGGAGACCCACGACGAGGTCGTCGCCGCGCGCACCGCGGTCGAGGAGCGCGTGCAGAAGCTGCTCTCCGTCAACGGCGAGCGCTCGGTGGACTCGTTCCACAAGGAGCTCGGCCACATCATGTGGGAGTACTGCGGGATGGAGCGCTCCGAGGAGGGCCTGCTCAAGGCCATCGACCTCATCCGCTCGCTCAAGGACGAGTTCTGGCGCAACGTGCGCGTCCTCGGCAGCGGGGCGACGCTCAACCAGAGCCTGGAGAAGGCCGGCCGCGTCGCCGACTTCCTGGAGCTCGGCGAGCTGATGTGCATCGACGCGCTGCACCGCCGCGAGTCCTGCGGAGGCCACTTCCGCACCGAGTCGCAGACCGAGGACGGCGAGGCGCTGCGCGACGACCAGGAGTTCGCGTACGTCGCCGCGTGGGAGTGGGGCGGCGAGGACGGCATCCCCACGCTGCACAAGGAAGACCTCGTCTTCGACTACGTCCACCTCAAGCAACGGAGTTACAAGTGAGGATCACCCTTCAGGTCTGGCGCCAGGACGGCCCCCAGGACGGCGGGGGGATGCGCGACTACGTGCTCGACGACGTCTCCGAGGACATGTCCTTCCTCGAGATGCTCGACGTGCTCAACGAAGACCTCATCGGCAGGGGCGAGGAGCCGGTCGCCTTCGACTCGGACTGCCGCGAGGGCATCTGCGGCTCGTGCGGGCTGGTCATCAACGGCCGGGCGCACGGCCCGGAGGTGACGACGACGTGCCAGCTGCACATGCGCAGCTTCCACGACGGCGACGTCATCTCGGTCGAGCCGTGGCGCGCCGACGCGTTCCCGGTCATCAAGGACCTCGTCGTCGACCGCAGCGCCTTCGACCGGATCATCCAGGCCGGTGGCTACGTCTCGGTCAACACCGGCGCGGCCCCCGACGCGCACGCGACCCCGGTGCCGAAGGACGACGCCGACAAGTCGTTCGCGTCGGCCACCTGCATCGGCTGCGGCGCGTGCGTGGCGGCCTGCCCGAACGCCTCCGGCATGCTCTTCATGGGCGCCAAGGTCACCCACCTCGGGCTGCTCCCGCAGGGCCAGCCCGAGCGCGACGCCCGCGTGGTGAAGATGGTCAACCAGCACGACCACGAGGGCTTCGGCGGCTGCACCAACATCGGCGAGTGCGCCGCGGCGTGCCCCAAGGAGATCCCGCTCGACGTCATCTCCCGGCTCAACAAGGACCTCCGTACGGCGATGCGGCACGGCCACTGAGCGGACGCCGACCCGCGCGGCCCGCGCACCCGACTCACCGCGAAGGCCCCGGTCCCCCTCAGGGGAACCGGGGCCTTCGCCGTCGGCGGCTGTCGTAGGCTGCCCCGGTCATGTCACCCCGCAGCACCCGCGCCGCCGTCGGCGCCCTCGTCGCCGCCCTGCTGGTCGTCGCGGCGTCCGCCCTCCCGAGCGTCGCGGCCGGGCCGACGTGCGGACCGGGGGCGACCCCGACGGTGGTGACGGCCGCACCGTCCGGCGGCCGGCCGCAGCCATCGGTGACGACCCTGGCCGACGGGCGCACCCTCACACCGACGTGCCAGCTGGTCCCGCCCACGCCGCAGCGCGGGCCGCGGATCGCGCCGGCGGACACGGTGGGCGGGCCGCGCCTGGCCGCGTCGGGGCTCGTCCTCGACGCCCCGCGCGGGACGCCGGCGCCGCCCGCGGTCACCGACGTCTCGTGGCTCGTGGCCGACCTCGACACCGGTCAGGTCCTCGCCGCGAAGAGCCCGCACGCGCTGCTCGCGCCCGCCAGCACGATCAAGACGCTGCTCTCGCTCGTCGCCCTGCCGGCCCTGCCGCCGACGAAGGTCGTCCGCGCGTCGGCCGCCGACGTCGCGGCGGAGGGGACGCGCGTGGGGCTGGTGCAGGGGGCGCCGTACACCGTGGACCAGCTGTTCCTCGGCCTGGTCATGGTGAGCGGCAACGACACGGCGTACGCCCTGGCCGACGCCCTCGGCGGGCGGGCGCGGACGGTGTCGCTGATGAACGCCGCCGCGGGGCGGCTCGGGGCGTGGGACACCCGCGTCGTCGACCCGTCCGGGCTCGACGCGGCCGGGCAGCGCAGCAGCGCCTACGACCTCGCGCTGTTCGGGCGGGCGGTGATGCGGCAGTCGCGGTTCCGGGCCTACGCGGCCACGACGGCGACGACGTTCCCCGGGGGCATCGACCCGACCGGCAAGGTCTTCGCGCCGTTCGCGATCCAGAACCACAACACGCTGCTGGCCAACTACCCCGGCGCGTTCGGGGTGAAGAACGGCTACACGACGCAGGCGCGGCACACCTTCATCGGCGCGGCCCGGCGCGGCGGGCACACGCTGCTCGTCACCGAGATGGGCGGCGTCACCGTGCCCAGCTGGAAGCCGACCGCCGCCCTGCTCGATTGGGCCTTCGCGCACCGGGCGGCGCTGCGACCGGTCGGCACGCTCGTCGCCGCCGGGACGCCGCGTCCCGCCGAGCTGACCGCCGCGACGTCGACGCCGACCACCGGGCCGTCGGTGAGCCCGGGCTCCACGCCGACCGCCGCCGTCGACGCGGCCGGCGCCCCGGCCGGGCCACCGCCTCCCGGTGGCGAGCCCAACGCCGTCGCCGCCCTCTCCTCCCCCGTCACGTACGGCGCCCTCGCCGCGGTCCTGCTCGCCGTCGGCGCGGGGCTCGCCGGCTCCCGGCGCCGCACCCGCCGCCCCGCCCCCACCCCCGACTGACCGGACTGCTGCGGGAAGGGGACCTCGACGTCACCCCCGGATCCGGACTGCTGCGGAAAGAGGAGGCCGGTCAGGAACGGGCGAGCAGCAGCAGCCCGCGCTCGACCTGGTCCATGAACAGGTCGAGGTGCAGCCGCAGCCCGACGAGGTCGATGCGCAGCACCCGCTACGAACCCAGGGTCACCTCGTTCTGCCGCAGGTTGTCGTCCGTGACCGCCAGCCCCTGCCGGTGCTGCGACCCGTCGATCTCGACGACGAGCCCGTACTCCTCCCGCGCGACGTCGAGGTAGATCCGTCCGGTGGGAGTACGGCGGACCGCCTGCCGGGTCGGCTCCGGCAGACCGCGCTCCCGGCACGCCTGCGCGAAGTCGATCTCACCGAGCGCCTTCGCTCCGTCGAGCAGGTCGGCGACCACTCGTGCGATGAACGTGCGCCGCTTCCACAGCGCCACCTTCGGCAGCCACTGCGCGATGTGCTCGGCCGTGGTGATGCCTTGCTGCACGCTCATGCACAGCAGCAGGGCGCCCTGCCGGTCGCTCACCGCCCAGCTCGCTCCTCGGAGGGCCGCGATGGCCGGACGCACCCGCGGGATGCCGCCCTCGGCCAGCTCCCCCGCCTCCCGCGCGATGACGGAGCGCACGTCGACGTCCTCCGGGCTGGCGACGGTGTGGCCGTGCGGGTGGGAGACCACCGGTCGGTCCACCTCGAACCCGGTCAGGCCCGCGGCCGTCAGCGCCGACGCCCCGTCGAGAGCGGCGGAACCGCCTGTCTCCCACACCGCCCGCCACAGCCGTCCCTCATCGGCGAGGTCACCGGTCGTGACGGCGACGGTCCGGGCGCCCCACGACCGCCAACGGCCGGCCCGGATCTCCGTCCGCACCTCGAAGCGGTCGATACCCGCAGCGCGCAGCTGGGCCCGACTGACCACCCCACCCTGCGCCTGCGCCAGGTCCGACGCGACCCGCCGGCGCTCCTGTCCCTGCTCGGTTCTCCCCATGACGCACCAGAGTGCGACGACGGGACCCGGCCGCGCCGGCCTCCGACGGGTGCCTGTGGACGACGCCGTAGGGAGCCGCCCTGTGGACAACCCGGAGCGCTCACCGCGTCCCTCGTCACCTCGACGTCGCAGCAGTCCGCGAACCCGGCGAGACGTCGACGTCCCTCTCCCACAGCAGTCCGCGAAGCCGGGGTGACGTCGACGTCCCGGCCCGATAGCAGTCCGGGTCAGCGGTAGACGCGCAGCAGCGCGCGGACGCCGCGGGCGAGCGAGCCCAGCCCGAGCGCGGCCGTCGCACCGAGCACGGCGCCGGCGGCCAGCGAGGTCCGGTCCCGCTCGCGGTCACCGAAGGTCGGCAGGCCCCCGACGGCGCGGTCGCGCGGCACCGCCGGGTCGGCGGCGGCCGCGCGCTGGGCGGCGCGGTCGTCGGCCGCCGCGATCCGCGCCTCCTTCTCCAGCACCAGCCGGCCCCGGCGCTGCGCGATCGCGGGTGCGCCGGCCGGCGTGACCACCGAGGCGGCGACGGACGTCGCCGCGGCCCGCGCCGCCGTGGGGCGCCCGTCCTTGCGGGCCGGGGGCACCGGGACGGCGGGCGGACGGGGCGTCGTACGGCCCTCCAGGCGCTCCCCCGCCTCCTCGCGCTCGGACTCGCCGCCCTGGGCGTCCTTCTCCGCCTGCAGCCTCGCCGCGAGCGCGGCGAGCTCGTCGGCGTTGTCGTTGGCGACCCAGGCGGCCCCGACGAGGGTGAGCTTGGCGATGAGGTTGAACCAGAAGAGCAGGCCGACGACGAGGGCGACCGAGCCCAGCAGCGGGCTCTTCGTCGCGTTGGCGATGAGCTGCAGACCGAAGAACTTGACGACGGTCAGCCCCACCGCGGTGACGAGCGCGCCGGTGCGCATCTGCCGCACCGACAGCCCCGCCCCGCCGAGGATCCGCAGCGAGACGATCATGATCGCGAAGTCGATGCCCAGGCCGACGGCGAGCCCGATGACCGTGACGAGGACGGCGCTGACCCCCTTGCCGACGACGCCGGCGAACAGGTCGCCCAGCGCGCCGGTCAGGCTGGTCAGCGTCGCGGACACGACGACGGCCAGGCCCAGGCTGCCGAGCACCCCGAGGTCGCGCAGCTTCTGGGTGACGACGTTGCCGGGGCTGCCGGTCAGGCCGAAGACGGTGCGGATCCCGTCGCGCAGCCCACCGACCCAGCCGACGCCGGACAGGACGAGCCCGACGACGCCGACGATCCCGCTGACCGTGACGACGGACAACGACGGCGCGGTGAGGTTGATGATCCCGTCCGGCGTCGTTGGCGTCTTGACCAGCCCGGGCAGGTTGTCGGCCAGGGACCGGGTCAGGGAGTCGACGACCTGCGGGTTGTTCCGCAGGACGAGCCCGAGGATCGCCGCGGCGAGCGCGGCGGCGGGGAAGACCGAGAAGAAGGCGTAGAACGCGACGCCGGACGCGAGCAGGTTGCCCCGCGCCTCCCCGAACCGGGTCCACGCCTGCCACCCGCGGGTGCGCTGGAACCGGGCCCAGGCCTGCTTGACCGCGTCCACGTCAGCGTCCCCCGGTCACGGCGGCCGCGGCGAGCGCGAACTCGCGCAGCGGCACCCACGTGCCGTCCTGGCGCCGCTCGTAGAGGTGGAACCCGCCCACCTCGAACTCGACCGACCAGTCCGCGAGGTCGTCGAAGGCGGTGTCGAGCGCGTCCTCGGGCACGTCGTGGGCGACGGTGACGTGCGGGTGGTAGGGGAACGCGGCCGGGTCGCCCCAGCGCTCGCCGCGCACCGCCCGCTCGAGCTGCTCGCACTCGCTGATCCCCCGCGCGACCTGCACGAAGACGACGTCCGAGACCGGCCGGAACGTCCCCGTCCCGCGCAGCACCATGGGGAACGCGCTGACCCGGGCCGCCACCTGCTCGAGGTGGGCCACCAGCGAGTCCCGCTCGTCGGCGTCCACGGCGGTGGGTCCCAGCAGCGTGACGTGCGGCGGCACCAACCGCGCCAACGGGTCGCCGTACGACGCCCGCTTGGCCTGCAGGTGCGTCGCGTGCGGCTCCGGGACCGGGATCGAGACCCCGATGACGGAGGCACCGGCGTCGGCCTCGACCCGCTCTGCAGCCATGCCGGCCATTGTTGCAGCAGCCGACCAGCCCGCCGCACGGGATCGCTCTGGGGCGGCGGGCCCCGCTCCCGCTAGCCTCGGGCCGTGCCCGACGCCGCCCAGACCACCGCCCGCTTCTCCGACCTGCACGGCGGGGAGCCGTCCGGCGTGTGGTCGGCCCCCGGTCGGGTCAACCTCATCGGCGAGCACACCGACTACAACGGCGGCCTGGCGCTGCCGATCGCGCTGACCCAGCGCACCCGCGCGGCCGTGCGGCTGCGCGAGGACGGCCTGCTGCGGGTGACCAGCGACATCTCCGACGACCCGGTCGAGGTCGCCGTCGCGGACGTCGACGAGCAGCGGCCGGGCGGCTGGGCGTCGTACGTCGCCGGGGTGCTGTGGTCGTTCGGTCGGCAGGGGCACCCCGTGCCCGGGGCCGACGTCCACGTCTCCAGCGACGTGCCGGTCGGCGCGGGACTGTCGAGCTCGGCCGCCATCGAGTGCGCCGTCGCCGCCGGCCTCGACGACCTGCTCGGCGTCGGGCTGCTCGCCGACGACGCCGGCCGGGCGCGGCTGGCGAGCTGGTGCCAGGACGCCGAGAACACGATCGCCGGCGCCCAGACCGGCGGCATGGACCAGGCGATCTCGCTGCGGGGGCAGGAGGCGCACGCCGCGCTCATCGACTGCCGCTCGGGCGAGGTCGAGCAGGTGCCGTTCGACCTCGCCGGCCACGACCTGGCGCTGCTCGTCGTCGACACCAAGGCCCAGCACGAGCTCAACGACGGGCAGTACGCCGTCCGCCGCGCCACCTGCGAGGCGGCGGCGCGGACGCTGGGGGTCGGGACGCTGCGCGAGGTCCCGGTCTCCGGGCTCGACGAGGCGCTCGGCCGGCTCGAGGACGACGAGAGCCGCGCCCGGGTGCGGCACGTCGTCATGGAGATCGACCGCGTCGAGCGCTGCGTCGCCGCGCTGCGGGGCGACGACTACGCGCAGGTGGGGCGGCTGTTCGTGGCGTCGCACGCCTCGCTGCGCGACGACTACGAGGTGTCCTGCCTCGAGCTCGACGTCGCCGTCGACGCGGCGCTCGCGGCCGGCGCGCTCGGGGCGCGGATGACCGGCGGCGGGTTCGGCGGGTCGGCGATCGCGCTCGTGCCCGCCGGGTCGGTCGACGCGGTCACGGCGGCGGTCGAGGCGGCCTTCGCCGAGCGCGGCCTGCACGCGCCGGCGTGCTTCGCCGTCACCGCCGGACCGCCCGCCGGCCGCGACGCCTGACGTCGCCGGGGTGGGCTCGGCCGAACACGACCTTCGGGACCATCCGGACGACTTCGGTGCCGGAGGCAACTACCTGGTGGTGCGCGGAGTCGTGGGGGCATGACGACCACCACGGCGCGGCGCCGGAGCCGCACCCGGGGCCTGCGCGCCCACACCGCCCGACCGGCCCACCAGCCCGCGCCCCGGACGACGACGACTCCCCCGGCCCTCGGGCCGGCCACCGCCACCCCGGCGCCGGCGGGCTTCGTCCCGCCCGCCCGGGTCACCGCGCCGCCGCTGCTCAGCGAGCGCCTGCCGTGGCTCTACCCGCTCGCCGTCCTGCGCGGCCGGGTGCGTCAGCAGTGGCGCTGGCTGCACTCGGGAGCCCGGTGGGCGACGACGTACGACGCCGCGCCGCTCGCCCACAAGGTCAAGCCGCACAAGTCGCTGCTGCTGCGCGAGCTCGACCCGGAACAGATGTGGCTGCAGCACAACAAGGTCACCAACCTGCGCCTCGCGGCCGCCGAGGTCGACGGCATCCTCATCCGCCCCGGCGAGACGTTCTCCTTCAACCGGGTCGTCGGCAACTGCACGCGCCGGCGCGGGTTCGTCGAGGGGATGCGCCTGTCGCAGGGCACCGCACGACCCGGTGTCGGCGGCGGCATCTGCCAGCTCGCCAACCTCCTGCACTGGATGGTGCTGCACTCCCCGCTCACCGTCGTCGAGCGCTCGGAGCACTCCTTCGACCCGTTCCCCGACAAGGGCCGCGTCCTCCCCTGGGGCGTCGGCTGCTCGATCGTCTGGCCGTACGTCGACCTCGTCGTCCGCAACGACACCGACCTCACCTTCCAGGTCCTCACCCGCGTCGGCGAGCGGCACCTCGAGGGCGAGCTGCGCGCCGACGGGCCCACCCCCCGCTCGTACCGGGTCGAGGCGCGGGACGAGCACTTCTGGACCCACGAGGGACGCGTGTTCCGCAGCAACGAGATCTGGCGCACGAGCATCGACAAGCGCACCGGGCGCGTCGTCGACGACGAGCAGGTCAAGAGCAACTGCGCCCTCGTCACGTACGCTGCCCCGCCCGACGCCATCCCCTGCTGAGGGCTGTCGGGCGGAGGATGAGGAGGCGACATAGGGTGCCGTCGTGGCCGACGACGACGAGACGCGCACCGAGAAGACCGGGAAGACCGGGAAGACGGAGACGACCGAGAAGACGGAGCGGGCCGAGCCGCAGGACGACCTGGTCAGCACCCGGCACACCCTGACGGTGGAGGGCAGGGAGCTGGCCTACACGGCGACGGTCGGCCGGGTCGTCCTCCGGGAAGAGGTGTACGAGGACGACGTCTTCGTCGGGGTGCGCCCCAAGGCCGAGGTGTCGGTGACGACGTACACCCTCGACGGCGCCGACCCGCTGACCAGGCCGGTGACGTTCGCGTTCAACGGTGGTCCGGGGTCGGCGAGCATCTGGCTGCACCTGGGGCTGCTCGGCCCGCGCCGGGTGGTGATGGGCGACGCCGGTGACCTCGCGAGGCCGCCGTACGGGCTCGTCGACAACCCCGAGTCCCTGCTCGCGGTGAGCGACCTCGTCCTGCTCGACCCCGTCTCGACCGGGTGGTCGCGCGCGGTCGAGGGCGGCAAGGCCAAGCCGTACCACGGCTACACCGGCGACATCGAGTCCGTCGGCGAGCTGATCCGCACCTGGACGACGCGGCACGGGCGGTGGATGTCGCCGAAGCTGCTGCTCGGGGAGTCGTACGGGACGGTGCGGGCGGTGGCGCTGGCCGAGCACCTGCAGTCGCGGTTCGGGTTCTACCTCAACGGGATCGCGCTCATCTCCAGCGTCCTCGACTTCGGCTCGCTCGACTTCGAGAAGCAGCGCAACGACCGGGCGCACGCGCTCTACGTGCCGACGTACGCCGCCATCGCGCACTACCACGGCAAGCACCCCGGCCGGTCGCTGCGCGAGGTGCTCGACGAGGCCGAGGCGTACGCCGCGCGCGACTACCCGTACGTGCTGTCCCGCGGCGCCCGGCTGAGCGCCGACGAGCGGGCGGAGGCGGTGGCGACGCTCGCGCGGATCACGGGTCTGACGGCGGACTACGTCGACCGGGCCGACCTGCGCATCGAGCACTGGCGGTTCTTCGGCGAGCTGCTGCGCGAGCAGCGGCGCACCGTCGGCCGGATCGACGGCCGTTTCACCGGCCCGGCGGCCAGCGCGATCGCCGAGGAGATGGACGCCGACCCGTCGATGGACGCGATCACCGGCCCGTACGCCGCCGCGTTCCACCACTACGTCAAGGCCGAGCTCGGCTACGACAACGAGCTGCTCTACGCACCGATCACCGACAAGGTGCACCCCTGGAGCTACAAGGAGTTCGAGGGCCGGCCCATCGACGTCAGCCCCTCGCTCGAGCGCGCGATGCGCCAGAACCCGCACCTGCTCGTCCACGTCGCCTACGGCTGGTACGACGGCGCCACCCCGCACTACGCCGCGGAGGACGTGTTCGCCCGGCTGCACCTGCCGCCCGAGCTGCGCGCGAACATCGAGCACCGGTACTACGAGGCGGGCCACATGATGTACGTCCACGAGGAGTCGCGGCTCCGGCAGAGCGCCGACCTCGCCGACTTCGTCACCCGGTCCTGCGGCGGCTCCTGACATTATCGGGTCGCCCGAGAACGTCGGGCTCCGCCGGAGAACGGTTGTCCGGCAGAGCCTGACGTTATCGGGCGACCCGATAATGTCCGGGCAGGTCAGGCGGGTGGGAGGGGGTCGCCGAAGGGCTCGGGGCCGCGACGCCGCCGTCCGGTGATCGCCGGGGCGAGCGTGACGCCGGCGCTGGCGAGCATGACCAGGGCGATGCCGACGAGCTCCTGCACGCTGAGCGGCTGGTCCAGCACGAGCAGGCCGGAGAGCGCCGCCATGCCGGGGTTGAGGCTGGTGAGCACCCCGAACACCGCGGTGGGCAGCCGTTGCAGGGCGAGCAGGTCGAGGCTGTAGGGCAGCGCGCTCGACAGCACCGCGACGCCGAGACCGGCGAGCAGCACCGTTGGGTGCCACAGCGCCGACCCCGCGGTGACGACGCCGAACGGGACGACGATGACGGCGGCGATCGCCGTGCCGAGGGTCAGCCCGGCGAGACCGCTGTCGCTGCGGCCGACCCGGCCGTTGGCGATGATGTACGCCGCCCAGCTGGCCGCCGCGGTCAGCGCGAAGACGACACCCCACAGGTCCGCGAGCGACAGCGCGCCCCCCAGCAGCGCGACGCCGAGCCCGGCCGGCACGGCCCACGCCCGCACCCCCCACGACGCGGCGGTGACGATGGCCAGCACCAGCGGCCCGAGGAACTCGAGCGTCACCGTCGTCGCGATCGGCAGCCGCGCGAGCGCGAGGTAGAGCGTCGTGTTCATCGCCGCGAAGCTCAGCCCCAGGACGAGCGATGCGCGCAGCTCGGCGCGCGTCCAGCGCCGCCGCCACGGCCTCGTGACGAGGGTGAGGACGATCGTCGCGAACCCCAGCCGCATGGCCACGGTCCCCAGCGGCCCCACGAGCGGGAACAGCCGCGCCGCCAGACCGGCCCCGAACTGCACCGACGCGACGCTCGCCACCTCGAAGGCGACCCCGGTCCCGGACGTCGCCTCCGGGGCCCCGCCCCCGCGCCCGCCCGTGCCGCTCACACCGGCACGCTACGGCGGCGCCGTGGACGGCCGCACCCCGGCCCACGCCCTGGTACGACGCCGGTACGACGCCGGTACGACGCCACGAACACGCCGAGGGCGCGCACCCGCGGGGTCGGGGGGTGCGCGCCCTCGGTGGGACCGGCGGTCAGGCGTGCGTGCCCGTCACCGCCATGACGGCGACCCGGTCGTCCGGACCCAGGGTCACCGACTGCAGGGTCCGGGCCGCGTCCGTCGGCACCGTGACACCCCACAGGTGGACGGACAGGCCGTCCATGCCGGAGTCGGCGTGCGCGTCGACGCGCCCCGTCGTGGAGACCAGCGTCGTCTCGCCGAACCGGCCGGAGCCGGCGGCCCAGTCGGTCACCGAGACCGTCGTCGCGACGTCGCCGTCCGCGTAGTGCAGCACGACCGGCACGTCCGCCGCGTCACCGTTGCGGGCGCTGGCCAGCATGGTCAGGCTCGAGAACCGCCCGGCCACCGGCAGCGTCGCCGCCGTCCCCGCGGGGGCGACGAAGTTCGGCGCCGTCCCGCTCGTGTCGGGGACCCGGAAGGCCTGCGTCCCGAGGACCTGCACGCCGGGCGCGGGCAGCTGGTCGGCCGGGAAGCTCCAGCCCTGGCCGTCGAAGCTGCCCTGCGTCTTCGTCGCCGCGGTGGCGACGCCGTCGAGGTCCAGCGTCGCGCCGAGGTCGACCGGGCACGAGCTGCCCGCGGCCGAGCACGTCGCGTCGACGACGGTGACCGGCAGCGTCCGGGTGACGTCCCCGACGGCGGAGGACGCGGTGACGGTCACCGGGTAGGTCCCCGCCCTGGTCCCCTTCGGAACGGTGACGTGCAGCGTCACCGACGTCGTCGCCGGGGTGCCGCGCGAGACGAGCGTGGCGCCCGCCTGCGACGGGGTCACCCGCAACGGTGCGGCCGCCGACGCGGCGACCGCGACGGTCGCCCTCCCCGCCTTCTGCAGCACCACGTCCGCCCGTACGGCGACCTGCTGCGCCGTGCCTGCGGCGGCGACCGACGACGGGCTCGTCGCGGTCAGCCCCAGCGAGAGGTTGGTCAGGGTGCCGGGCCCGGTCGACGCGCACGGCGACGGCGGGGCCTGCCCCGGCTTGGTCGCCCACGTCGACGGCGTCGAGCCGAGGGCCACGTCGAGGGTGGCGCCGTGACGCAGGTCGTCGGCGGTGAACCACGACGTGCGCAGCGGCGAGCCGCCGAGCGAGGCCGACTGCACGTAGCGGTTGCTCGCCGACGAGTCCGGGGCCGAGATCGTCACGTCACCGGAGAACCAGGGCTTCGGCAGGTGCAGCACCGTCTTGGTGAACTTTGGAGAGCCGAGGACCAGCGTCTGCGTGCCGGCGACGGCCGGGTAGATCCCGATCGAGCTGAGGACGTGCCAGGCCGACATCGTGCCGAGGTCGTCGTTGCCGGTCATCCCGGTGGGGCCGTTGGTGAACAGCGTGGTCGCCGCGCGGACGACGTCGGCCGTCTTCCACGGCTGACCGGTCCACAGGTAGACGTAGGGCGAGTGCAGGTCGGGCTCGTTCTGCGGGTTGTAGTGGCTCTGCCCGTAGTACGAGTACGCGCTGTTGACCCACACCTCGCGGGTGACGCGCTGCGGGTCGGTGAGCAGCTCGTCGTAGTCGAAGAACGCGTCGAGCCGGCCGTTCGCGACGTCGGCGCCGCCCATGGCCTTGACGAGGCCGGGCATGTCCTGCGGGACGAGCCACTGGTACTGCCAGGCCGTGCCCTCGTGGAAGCCGGGGCTCAGGGCCGGGTCGGCGCTGCCGACGAAGACCCCGTCGGTGTCGCGGGCCCGGGGGAACCTCGTCGTCGGGTCGAGCAGCGAGCGCCAGTCGCGCGAGCGCAGCGCGTAGCGCTGTGCGTCGTCGGTCTTGCCGAGCCCGTCGGCGAGCAGCGAGAGGGTGCAGTCGGCGACGGCGTACTCCATCGTCGCGGAGGCGCCGTGCGCGAGGTCGAAGTCGCCCGGCTTGCCGCTCGCCCCGTCGACGAGCGGCACGTACCCGTTCGCGATGTACGACGGGTTGCCGACCCGGCCGTTGGCCGGGTTGCTCGCCGGCGGCACCTGGTCGGCGTTCTGCTTGAGCAGCCGGTAGACCTCCGAGGCGTGCCCGTCGAGCAGGCCGTACTGCCAGGCGGTGACGAGCCACGGCGTGACCGGGTCCCCGGTCATGATGTTGGTCTCGACCGGGCCGTACTGCCAGCGCGGCGCCCAGCCGCCCTGCTGCCCCGCGCGCAGCAGCGAGACCGCCTGGTCGCGCGACTCCTTCGGCGCGAGCATCGCCAGCAGCTGGACCTGTGTGCGGTACGTGTCCCACAGCGAGAAGTTCTGGTAGTACGCGGCACCGTCCGCCTGGTGCGGGCGCGAGTCGTGTCCCAGGTAACGACCGTCGACGTCGCTGCCGACGCTCGGCGTGATGAAGGACCGGTAGAGCGAGGAGTAGAACGGGCCGAGGTCGTCGGCCGCTCCCCCGGTCGTCTCGACCTGCCCCAGCCGCTGCGCCCAGGCCGAGCGGGTCGCGGCGTGGACGGAGTCGAAGTCACCGGTGCCCTCGGCGGCGAGGTTCTTCTCGGCGCCCGCGGCGTCGACGTACGACAGCGACGTGGTCGCGGTGACCGTCCGGTCGCTGCTGGTGTCGAAGCCGAACCACGCACCGCGCAGCCCCGACCCCTCGGTCGCGCGCGACCCCGGGGTGAAGGCCGACCCCGCCCAGGTGCCGGTCGTCGCGAACGGCCGGGAGAAGCGGGTGACGAAGTGCAGGGTGTACGGCGTCGTCGACTGGCAGAACCCCTGCCCGGTCACCGTCGTCTCGACGGTGCGGTCGTCGACCACGGTGGCCTGCGAGCTGGTGACGGCGTGCAGCGCCTGGCCGGTGTTGACGAGGACCGTCGCGTCCGAGCCGGCGGGGAAGGTGTAGCGCTGCCAGCCGGTCCGGGTCGTCGCGGTGAGCTCCGCGCGGACCGGCCCGCCGGGCGCGGTGAGCTCGACCCCGTAGTAGCCGGGGCTCGCCTCCTCGCCGGTGTGCGAGTAGGGCAGCGCGTAGGAGGCGTAGTCGCCGGTGGTCGGCACGCCCGTGGTCGGCAGGATCGGCAGGTCCCCGCCGAGGCCGCAGCCGACGCCGGAGATGTGCACCATCGAGAATCCGCGGATGTGGTCCTCGTCGTAGGCGTAGCCGGTGTTGTGGCCGGTGTCGGGCGAGGGCTGGGCCATCCCGAAGGGCGCGACGGCCCCGGGGAAGGTGTTGCCGTCGCCCTGCGACCCGATGAACGGGTTGACCAGGCCGACGGCTTGCTCCCCCGTGACCGGGGCGGCGGACGCCGCGACGGCCGAGCCGGCCAGCGCGGTGGAGGTGAGGGCGAGGGTGGCCAGGGCGGCCACCACCGCCCCCGCGCGCCGGTGAGGGGCGCGCGGGGTGGAGGTGCTCATGGGGTCAGCCCTTCGTGCTCGAGGCGGGGGTGCTCGGGGCGGGGGTGGTGGAGGCGGGGTGGCTCATCGTCACGTCGTCGACGAACCCGCGGAACTGGCCGTTGGCCGTGCCGGACCCGAACGTGAACGCGACCGACTCGACCTGCTTGCCGGCGGCGACCGACCCCACGTCGAGCGTGACCTGCTGCCACTGGTCGGCCTGGAGCAGGGCGCCCTGCGTCGTCGGGTCCGAGGTCCCGCCGTTGCTGGCCGGGGCGGCCAGGTCGTGCAGGTACGTCCCGTCGGTGAAGTGGACGTCCATGACGACCGACGTGCTCACCCGGCCGGTGCCGGACTCGGGGTGGACCCAGTACGACAGCGTGGTGCCGGGCTTGACCCACACCCCCTGCGGGCTGAGGACCCGGCTGGTCGCGAGCGACGCCTCGGGGTCGACGGCCTCGCCCGAGTAGAGCAGGACCTCGCGCCCGTCGTGCTGGGGGACGTTGTCGGCCGTGCCCAGCGCCGTCTCCATCCCGCCGATGCTGCAGCAGAACTCGCCGATGTGGTCCGAGATGAGCCGGTCGTTGTGCAGCGGCTGGGCCTGCCCGGGGGCGAACGACGTGGCGACGTCGTCACCGGCCGGGTAGGTCTCGTCCGCGGCGGTCCACGGGGCGATCGTCACCGAGAAGGTGCGGGTGGCCGTGGCCGTGCCCTTGGTGACGGTCACGGTCAGCGGCACGGTCACCGGGTCGGCCCCCACCGCGGGGCGCTTCACCAGCTGGCCCAGGTCGTTGAGCCAGGCCGCGTCCCCGCTCTTCCAGGTGACCGCGAGGTCACCGGACGCGGTCGGCAGGTCGAGGTTCGCCGTGACGGCCGACGTGTCCCCGAGGTCGAGGCCCTGGGTCCACGAGTCGACGTACGCCTGGTCGGACAGGACCGCACCCGGCTTGCCCATCAGCTCGACCTCGCTGATGCCGGCCGGCTGGCCGGACGACGTCCCGGTGACGGTGAGGCGGTAGTACTGGTAGCGGCCGCCGCCGTTGATCGAGAACGGCTGGTTCTGCTGCTTCCACTGCCACTTCACCGAGTAGCGCTGGTCGACGGTGAACCACTTCGTGCCGTCGCGGGAGCCCTCGAGGACCCAGCTGGTCGGGTCGTCGCCGGTCGCGCCGTTGGTCACCGTGTACATCTGGACGGCGTTCTTCGGGGCGACGAAGCGGTAGCCGACCGACTGACCGGAGCCGACGGTGGCCTGCGTCATCGACGTGTTGTCGAAGACCGACGCCGCGCCGGACACCCCGGACGCCTGGCCCTGAGCCGGACCGGTGAGGTCCGAGATCGGCTGCGGCGCCTTGCTCCCGGTGGTGATCGACGGCATCGTCCCGGTGGTCCCCCACCGGCCGGGCTTCGGGCCCATGACGAAGTCGATCGTGCCGCCGTTCGCGATGTCGGCGTGGTCGATCGACGGGACGGTGACGTCCTTGCCGTTGACGACGAGGCGCTGCACGTAGATGTTCGTCGAGGAGTTCTGGGGGGCGTTGATGGTCAGCGTCTTCCCGTTGTCCATGTGGACGGTCATCTTCGTGAAGAGGGGCGAGCCGACGGCGTAGTGCCCGTCACCCATCTGCAGCGGGTAGAAGCCCATCGAGCTGAACAGCCACCAGGCCGACATCTCGCCGTTGTCCTCGTCGCCCGGGTAGCCCTGGCCGATCTCGCTGCCCTGGTAGAGCCGCGACATGATCTCGCGCACCTTGTCGGCCGTCTTCGAGGGCTGGCCCGCGTAGTCGTACATGTACGGGATGTGGTGCGAGACCTGGTTGCTCATGCCCAGCTGCCCCATGCGCACGTCGCGCGCCTCGAGCATCTCGTGGATGACGCCGCCGTACCCACCGGGGTACTTCGCCGTCTCCGGGGTGGCGAAGAACTGGTCGAGCTTGCTCGCCAGGCCGGCCTTGCCGCCGTACAGGTTGGCCAGGCCGTTGCCGTCGTCGGGCGCGTGGAAGGCGAAGTTCCACCCGTCCGTCTCGGTGTAGGAGCCGCCCCAGTCGAGCGGGCTGAACTGCTCCGGGGTCTTCTCCGGCGTGTGGTCCGGCGTGAAGCCCTGGAAGAAGCCGACCTTCGGGTCGAACATGTTGACGTAGCTCGTGGCCCGGTTGCGGAAGTACTGCGACTGCGTGGTGTAGCGCGCCTTCTGCGCCGCGCTCACGCCGGGCTGCTTGGCCAGCCACGCGCCCATCTGGCTCAGGCCGTAGTCGTTGATGTAGCCCTCGAGGGCCCAGGAGACGCCCTCACCGACGGTGGTCGGGGTGAAGCCGAGGTACTGCGAGACCTGGATGCCCTTGCGGCCCACGCTGGAGTTGTTCGGGTCGCCCGGGGGGACGACCGTCGCGTTGCGCAGCGCGGCGTCGTACACCGACTGCGCGTCCTTGAGCGGCACACCCTTGGTCATGGCGTCGGCGAAGGCGATGTCGCTGCTCGTGCCCGTCATGAGGTTGGCGTAGCCCGGCGAGGACCAGCGGGCGATCCAGCCGCCGTCGCGGTACTGCTGGGTGAAGCCGTCGATCATCTGCGCCGCACGGTTCGGGGTGAGGAGCGAGTACGCCGGCCACGCGGTCCGGTAGGTGTCCCAGAAGCCGTTGTTGACGTAGACCTGACCGTCCTTGACCTGCGCGCCGGTCTGCGTCGGCGTCGACGCGGCGGCGGGCTGGACCGGGCTGGCGTAGCGGTAGCGCGGCTTCGCCACGGTGCCGGTGTTCTCGAAGCCGGAGTTCGGATACAGGTACATCCGGTAGAGGTTCGAGTAGAGCGTCGTCAGCTGGTCCTGCGTCGCGCCCTCTACCTCGACCCGGCCGAGGACGTCGTCCCAGGCCTGCTGGGCCGCGGCCTGGACCACGCCGAACGACCGCGACCCGACCTCCATGGAGAGGTTCTTCTTGGCCTGGTCCAGGCTGATGAGCGAGGTGGCGACGCGCACGACGAGCTGGTGCGAGGCCCCGGTGTCGACCTTGACGTAGCCGGTGACGTCGGCGCCCCCGCCCCCGGGCAGCTTGCCGCTGGCGGTGACCGGCTTGTCGAGCGTCCCGTAGACGAACATCCGGGTGGCGCCGTCCTGGCCGGCGCGCACGTCGGAGTAGCCGCTGAAGGTCCCGCTGGCCGCGTCGATGGTCAGGCCACCGGCGTTGTTGACGTTGTCGAGGATGAGGTTCGCGTCGGCGCCGGGGTAGGTGAACTTGAGGACCGCGGCGTGGTCGGTCGGGGTGATCTCGGTCTTGAGGCCGTTGTCGAACGTCACCCCGTAGTAGTGCGCGCGGGCGGTCTCGTTCTCGTGGCCGTAGGGCAGCGCACGGGCCGTGCGGCTCGCGTCCGGCGTGCCGCTCGCGGTCGACGGCATGAACTGGAAGGTGTCCCGGTCACCCATCCACGGGCTGGGCTCGTGGCTGATGGAGAACGCCTGGATCGGCGTGCGGTTGTTCGCGTCGTTGCTCGCGTGGTACGCGTACTCGAACGACGTCGAGCCGGCGTCGGTGACGGGCGTCCAGAAGTTGAAGCCGTTCGGCACCGCCGTCGCCGGGATGTTGTTGCCGCGGCTGAAGTTGCCGTTGGCCATCGTGCCGCGGGTCGTCACGACGTGGTCGCTCGGGCGGCCGACGACGACCGGCTTGGCGTCCTGGAGGACGACGTCGTCCACCCAGCCGCCGAAGTCGGCCGGCCCGGCCGGGTTGTCGTAACCGACGATGACCCGGTCGATCGTCTTGCCGGCCGCCACCTGCCCGAGCAGCGACTCGCGCGCGTTCCACTGGTTGGCGTAGAGGGCCTTGCTCGCCCCCTGGGCCTGCGGGCTCATCCCGAAGCCGAGCTGGTCGACCGCGCCGGGCAGCTGGGAGAGGTAGGTGCCGTCGGTGAAGTGCAGGTCGACGGCGGCGTACGTGCTCGGGTAGGTGAGGTCACCACCGGTGAGCTCGGGGAAGATCCGGTAGCTCAGCTGGGTGCGCTTCCCGACCGGCACCGAGACGTCGTACACCTTGTCGTAGGAGTAACCGCCCCCGTCGCCGACGTGACCGGCGTAGTGCAGCGCCTTCAGACCGGTGAAGCCGACGTTGGTCTTGGAGTTGTAGGCGCTCGTCGGGCCGGTGCCCGTCTCGGCGACCATCTGCTGCGGCGGCGGCGGGAAGGCGCTGCCGTCGGAGAGCAGGAAGTCGGCCAGCTGGAGCAGGCCCGAGCCGGCGCCGACCTTGGTGATGTCGAGCTTGTAGTAGGCGTACGACGCGGCCGCGGACAGGTCGTAGGTCTTCGTCTGGAAGCGCGAGGCGAAGGTCTGCCCCGTCTGCGTGTCGAGCGTGGTCCACGTCGTGCCGTCGTCGCTGCCCTGGACCGTCCAGTCCATCGGGTCGCGCTCGGGCGAGTCGTTGGCCGAGGTCATCGCGTAGCGCACGACCTTCTGCGCGGCGGGGAACTGGTACTGCAGCCAGCCGCTGCTCGCGAAGACGAGCCACTTGCTGTTGGGGTCGCCGTCGGCGGCCTTGACGGCCGTCTCGTTCGGTGCGTTCTCGCCGCTGGCCGTGACCCTGGTGACCTGGCGCGTCACGTCGCCGGGCAGGCCGGTCGGCGTCGGGCCGGTGACGTTGCTCGAGCGGCCCGCCTCGACGGTGCTCGTCCAGTCGAGCGGGCGGTCGCCGCTCTCGAACGAGCTCGAGAAGGACCCCCCGCGCTGGTCGACCGCGGTGGGCGCGGCGGTGGCGCCCGGCAGGTGGCCGAGCATCGGGGTCACCGCGGCGACGGCGCCGGCCGCGACGGCGGCGACCAGGCGCCGGCCGGACGGGCGGCGACGCCGTACGGGCGTCCCCTCCTGCCGGATGACATCGTTGACATCGCGCGCGGCGCGACGACGGGCGGAGGGCAGCATCATCGGTTCCAGCTCCTGCAGCAGTGCCGCGAGCGCGGCGGACGTCCAGCTCCTCCCTGGGGAGCCTTCACCCACCACACAGGCTGTCCACCGGACATGTCAAGGGACAAAATCGCGGCACCGGTAAAGAAAAGGTCAACCACTCACCCATCGTCGCGCCTCCAGGACACGCCGAATCGGATCCGCTCCTCCCGGCTCGGGTCGTGCACCGAGCCGAGGGGACCGAATCCGATTCGTGTGGGCGGGTGGGCGGGCCCGTCGGGGCCCGCCCACCCCCGAGCTCAGGGGGTGCCGCGGAAGAGCGCGAGGCCCTGCTGGAGGGTGTTGCGGTCGCCGGCGACGCTGAAGTCGCCGCCGACGAGCAGGCCCTGCGGGACGACGGCGTAGGACCACACGCCCATCGGGCTGTCGAACAGCGGGCTCCAGGCCTGCAGGGCCCCCGTGCCGGCGTCGAAGGCCATCGCCCGCGACTGGGTCACCAGCGAGGTGTTGGACGGCGAGACCCAGCACGAGCCGCCGCGGCCGCGGTCGCCGCCGTGGCTGCCCATGTAGAACCGGCCGCCCACCTCGACGGCGCCCTGCATGCCGGCGTTGCAGAAGGTGACGAAGTTGAGGCCGAAGGGCTTGCTCTGGGCGAGCGAGACCGCGTCCCACTGGTAGATGTAGTCGGGGCAGAGGTCGCCGCCCCAGAGGCGTTGCCCGTCGGGGCTGAGGTAGAGCTTCTTGATGAAGTTGTCGCCGCAGCCGCCGCGGATGCCGCCGAGCCGCGAGGGCGTGAGCGCCCCGGTGGTCCCGTCGAGGGCGACGATGCCGTTGACGGCGACGCCGTTGACCGCCGTGAACCCACCGGCGAGGAAGACCCGCGAGCCGTCGGCCGAGGCCGCGAGCGAGTAGACGACGCCGTCGCGGCGGACGCCGGCCGGGCCGGTCGTGTCGGCCCGCCACGTGGTGTCGACGGCACCGGTGGTCGCGCTGACCTTGGCGGCGCGCAGCCTCGTGGTCTGGCCGACCTGCGTGAACAGGCCGCCGTAGAACAGCGACCCGCCGCGCACGGCCAGGGTCTGGACGTCCTTGTTGGCGCCGGTCCGGAAGGTCGCGTCGACCGCGCCGGTCGCCGGGTCGAGCTTGGCGACCTTGTTGCGCACGACCCCGCCGACGGTGCGGAACGACCCGCCGACGTAGAGCGAGGACCGGGTGGCGTCGAGCTCGAGGTCGAGCACCATGTTGTCGACGTCGGCCTGGAAGGCCGGGTCGGCGCGACCGGTCGAGAGGTCGATCTTGGCCAGGCCGGCGCGGTAGAGGCCGCCGACGCTCGTGAAGTCGCCGCCGAGCACCACTCCCGTGCCGACCGGGGTCACGGTGCGCACCCACGCGCCCGGCATCGGCGACCATGCGGTGACCGCGCCGGTCGCGACGTCGTACGACGCCACGTCGTGCCGCACGACGCCCTGCGTCGTCGTGAACAGCCCGCCGACGAAGGCGCGGGCGCCGTCGGCCGAGAAGGAGACCGCCGACACCGTCGTCGAGCAGGCGACCAGCTGGTTGGTGTCCTTCGTCGTGTGCGGCAGGTGGCAGCCGGCCAGCCGCGCGTCGAAGGGCAGCAGGGCCCCACCGGGGGCGAACTCGGCGACGGCGACGCGGCCCTGGCCGGCGACGGTGCGGAAGGAACCGCCGGCGAGGAGGGCCCCCGTCGGGCTGAGGGCGACGGTCGCGACCGACGCGTCGGGCGCGGGGGCCCAGCCGGTGGCGGCGCCGGCGCCGGTCAGCGCGGTGAGCCGCGGCGCGGTGGCGGTGCCGCCCGGCGTGGCGACGGTGCCGAAGTCACCCCCGAGGACGACGAGGTCCTGCGCGTGCGTGGTGCCGGGGCGGACGGCGAGGGCGCGGACGGTCGAGTCCGGCCGGGCGGTGAGATCGGGGGCGACGCTGCCGTCGACCGCGGACAGGCGGGCGAGGTTGGCCCGGGCGACGCCGCGCACGGTGCCGAAACGACCCCCGACGTAGATGGCGTCGCCGGCGGCGGCCAGGGTCCACACGGCGCCGTCGGTGGGGGCGGTCCACGAGGTGTCGACCGAGCCGTCGGCCGCGAGGGCGACGAGGTTGGTGACGGCGGTGCCCGAGACGGCGCTCAGCTCCCCGCCGACGACGAGGCGGCCGCCGGAGACGGCGAGGGCGTGGACCGTGCCGGTCACGGTGGGGGCGAAGGTGCGGTCGATGGTGCCGTCGGCCTTGACGTGCAGCAGGCCCACCCGCCGGCTGGTGCCGGCCCGCAGGAACGAGCCGCCGAGGTAGTAGCCGCCCGCGCCGTCGGCGACCGAGGCCTCGACGGTGCCGTCGACGACGAGCGAGCCCGCCGAGGTGACGGCGCCGCTCGCGGCGTCGACGACGACGCCGTGGCCGGTCGTCGGCCCGACGTAGTCGAAGCCGCCACCGAGCCACGCGGAGCGGCCGTCGGTGACGATGTCCATCACCCGGCCGTTGGTGCCCCACCAGGTGGTGTCGGCCGTGGCGGCCAGCGCCGGGCCGGCCGGCAGCGCCGCGGTGGCGGCGGTCGCGCTCGTGGCCGCGGTGCCGGCGAGCAGCGCCGGGACGAGCGCCGCGGCGGCGGCCGCGAGCGCCGTACGGCGACCCGGACGGCGGCCGGTGACCGACCCCTCCCCCGGCTGCCGCGGGCGGTCGGACGGTCGAGCAGGCGTGTGGACGCGCATGTGTCGTGCTTCTCCCCTGTGACGGCGCCAGGCTCCCCAGCCGGACGCGACTCGCGCCATCCCCATGGCGCCGCGGGCCCCCAGAGCCCGTCGAGGACCAGCCTAGGCCACGGTCGGACCGCCGCGGAGGGATTCGCCGGATATCCCCAGGAAAGACCTTTCCGTCCTGCCTCCCCCGCGCGGGGCCGGCGGCGTCAGGGGGTGCCGGGCAGCAGCACGAGCCCCTGCTGGAGGGTGCCGCGGCCGCCGACGACGGTGAAGTCACCGCCGACGAGCAGGCCGGCGGTGGTGCCCGCGGCGGTGCCGGGGACGACGGCGTACGACCAGACGCCCATGGGCGAGTCGAAGAACGGCGCCCAGCTGAGCAGCATGCCGTCGCTCGCCCGCCACGCGGCGACCCGCTGCTGCGGCGTCTCCGAGTGCTCGAAGGCGCGCGGCGCGCAGTACCCGCCGCGACCGGCGTCGCCGCCGTGGGTGCCGTAGTAGAAGGTGCCGTTGACCTCGAGGCGGGCCTGCATGCCCCCGTTGCACCACTGGCGCCAGATCAGGCCCTGGGGCGCCGGGCCGGCGGCCAGGCGGACCGCGTCCCACTGGTAGGTGTAGTCGGGGCAGAGGTCCCCGCCGTAGAGGCGCTGGTCGTCCGGGCTGAGGTAGAGCGAGACGATGTAGTTGACCTTGCCGGGGCAGGGCGGGACGACCCCCCCGAGGGGCGAGGGGAGCACCGCGCCGCTGCGACCGTCGATGGCGACGATGCCCCCGGAGACCGGGCGGCCGTTGACGACCGTGAACCCGCCGGCGAGGAAGGCCCGCGAGCCGTCACGGGTGACCGCCACCCCGAAGACGTTGCCGCCGCGCAGCACGGGGTTGGTCGAGTCGGTGGCGTTCGCCACCCACGTCGGGTCGACCGCGCCGGTCGTCGCGGCGACCTTGGCGGCGTGCTGGCGCGTCACGGTGCCGACCTGCGTGAAGGCGCCCCCGAGGAACACCGAGGTCCCGCGGACGGCGAGGGCCTGCACGCCCTTGTCGGTGGTGGCCCGGAAGGCGGCGTCGACGACGCCGGTGGCGGCGGCCACCTTGACGACGCCTGCGTGGGGGGTGGTGTTGACCGAGGCGAAGTAGCCGCCGACGTAGAGCGAGGTGCCGGCCGCGTCGAGCTCGAGGTCGAGGACGCTGCCGTCGGGGCCGGTGCTGCCGCCGGCGAACCCGGCGAGGTCCGCCGTGAAGCCGGGGTCCGCCTGCCCGGTGGACAGGTCGATGCGGGCCAGTCCGCGCCGGTAGATCCCGTTCGCGCTCTGCAGGTCCCCGCCGAGCAGGACGCCGGTCGCGGTGGCGGTGACGACGTCGACCGTCGCCGACGGCATCGGCGCCCACGCGGTGAGGGCCCCCGGCGAGCCGGGCGCGGGCAGGCTCAGCGCGGCGGCGTCGTGCCGGACGCTGCCGAGCGCGCGGGTGAAGTTGCCGCCGACGTACGCGGTCTGGCCGTCGGGCGACCAGGCGACCGACTGCACCGAGAGCGAGCACGGGTAGAAGGTGTTGGTGTTCTGGGTGCCGTGCGGCAGGTGGCAGCCGCTCAGCCTGGCGTCGGCGGCCATCACCGTCCCGGACGGGTACGCCGTGCTGGAGACCGCCGCGACCCGGCCGAAGCCGGACCGGGCGGCGACGCCGAGCTGGGTGAAGGACCCACCGACGAGCAGGCTCTGGGTGTCCGGGGACAGGGCCAGCGACGTCACCGAGGCGTTGGTCGACGCGGTCCAGGTGAGCAGGGCCCCGGCGCCGGAGACCGCCGCGAGGCGCGACCGCGCGCTGGCGGTCGTCGTCGGCCGGACGGAGGTGAAGTCGCCGCCGGCGTACACCGTGTCCGTGTCGCTGCTCGCCCCGGGCGCGACGGCGAGGGAGCGCACCGGGCCGCCGAGGAAGGCGGGGGCGAACGCGTCGAGGGCCCCGGTCGCCACCGCGACCCGGGCCACGCCCGCGCGGGCGGCGCCCGCGGCGGTGGTGAAGGCGCCGCCGACGTAGACCCGGTCGCCGGTCACCACCAGCGAGGTGACGGCGGCGTTGGTCTGCGCGGTGAACGCGGTCGAGCGGAAGCCGGTGACGGCGTCGACCGCGGCGAGGTTCGTCCGCGCGGTGTCGGTCGACTCGTTCGAGCCGCGCAGGCCCGTGAACGACCCGCCGACGAGCAGGGTGGTCCCGTCCGAGGACAGGGCGAGCGCCGCGACCGAGCCGGTCACCGCGGGGGTGAAGGACGCGTCGACGGTGCCGTCGGCCAGGACGTGGGCGAGACCGACGTGGCGGGCGCCGCCGGCCCGGGTGAAGGAGCCACCGAGGTACCACTCCCCCGCGGTGCGGCCGGGGATCGCGGCGCTGACCGTGCCGTCGAGGCCCAGCGCCGGCCCGTTCACGACGGTGCCCGCGTCCGGTGACGGCGCCGTCGTGACGGCGTGACCGGTGGTCGGCCCCACGTAGTCGAAGGCCCCGCCGAGGTAGGCGTAGCGGCCGTCGGGTGACACGGCGAGGTCGGACACCCGGCCGTTGGTGCCCCACAGGTTGGGGGCGGGGGTGTCCTGGAGCGCCGGTCCCGCGGGCAGCGCGACGACCGGCTGCACCGGCGCCGGAGCGGGCGTGAGCGCCGACGACGACGCTCCCATCGTGACGGCCACCAGGCCGACGGCGACCACCGCCGCCCCACCGCGACCGAGACGTCGTCCGCGCACGAGCACGCTCCCCTTCGGACCGGAACCGGTCCTTCCCGAGGCCGCCCCCAGCGGACGGCACCGCCCCGGGTGCCCCGGAGCTCGCCCGAGGGTAACCCGCGGGCGGCCCCGACCTGGGTGGAGTCCGGGAAGAGGTCGACCGAACGGTGGGTGCCCCGACCGGCTCGGACGACCTCAGCCGGCGCGTCCCGGCAGCCCGAGCAGCCGGGCGCCGTTGTCCCACAGGACGGCGCGCAGCCAGTCGTCGCCGAGCCCGAGCCGGTCGAGCGCCTCGAGCTGGTGCGCGTAGGGGTAGGGGATGTTGGGGAAGTCGGAGCCGAGGACGACCTGGTCGCGCAGGTCGGCGAGCCGCGAGGCGTGCCCGGGCGGCATCGGTGTCGTCGCCTCGGTGAAGTCCGTGCCGGCCATGGTCGTGTCGAGGTGGACGGTGGGGTACCGCTCGGCGAGCGTGGCGAAGGCGTCGTACTCGCTCATCCCCAGGTGGGCGATGACGAGCACGAGCCGCGGGAAGCGGCGCAGCACCGCCTCGACCGGGCCCGGCCCGGTGAAGGGGCCGGGCAGCGGCGCCGACCCGGCGTGCAGCACGACCGGCACCTGCGCGTCCTGGAGCAGCCCCCAGGCCGGGTCGAGCCGGGGGTCGTCGGGGGCGAAGACGCCGACCTGCACGTGCACCTTGGCGAGGCGCGCCCCGGCGGCGAGGGCCGCGGCGACGTACGTCCCCACGCCGTCCTCGGGGTAGAGGGTCATCGAGTGGACGGCGTCGGGCACCCGCGCGGCGAAGTCGGTGCACCAGTCGTTGAGCCAGGACGCCATCCCCGGCTTGTGCGGGTAGCAGAGCGAGGTGACGGCGCGGACGCCGAGCGCCCGGATCGTCGCGAGCCGCTCCTCCTCGGGCAGGCGGTAGTGCACCGGCCAGGCGCGGCCGTAGTGCTCCTCGGCGTGGTCGAAGTACGCCCACACCTTGGCCAGGACCGGCTCGGGCAGGAAGTGCACGTGGACGTCGGCCAGACCGGGCAGCCCCAGCCCCTGCCAGTACGACGGCACCTCGGCGTCGGTCCGCGGGCCGGTCACCGGCCGGCGAGCTCGGCGACGAGCGGCACGACGTCGGCGATCGAGTCGACGACCCGGGTGGGACGGAAGGGGTACCGCTCGACCTGGTCGCGCGACGTCGACCCGGTGAGGACGAGGACGGTCCGTAGCCCGGCCTCGAGCCCGCTGACGACGTCGGTGTCCATCCGGTCGCCGATCATCACCGTCGTCTCGCTGTGCGCCTCGATGCGGTTGAGCGCGCTGCGCATCATCAGCGGGTTGGGCTTGCCGACGTAGTACGGCTCCCGCCCGGTGGCCCGGGTGATGAGCGCGGCGACCGACCCGGTGGCCGGCAGCATGCCGTCCGGGCTGGGGCCGCTGGGGTCGGGGTTGGTGGCGATGAAGCGGGCTCCGGCGACGATGAGCCGGATGGCCTTGGTGATGGCCTCGAAGGAGTAGGTGCGGGTCTCGCCGAGGACGACGTAGTCGGGGTCGCGCTCGGTGAGCGTGTAGCCCGCCTCGTGCAGCGCCGTCGTCATCCCCGCCTCCCCCACGACGTACGCCGACCCGCCGGGCCGCTGCTCCGCGAGGAACGCGGCGGTGGCCAGCGCCGACGTCCAGATGACCTCCTCCGGCAGGTCGATGCCGCTGCGGGCGAGGCGCGCCCGCAGGTCGCGCGGGGTGTAGATCGAGTTGTTCGTGAGGACGAGGAAACGCCGCTCGGTCTCGACCAGCGCCTCGATGAAGTCGGACGCGCCGGGGATGGCGTGCTCCTCGTGGACGAGGACGCCGTCCATGTCGGTCAGCCAGCACTCGACGGGCTTGCGCTCGGTCATGGCCCCAGTCTGGCGGAACGGAGCCGCTGATCGAGCCGCTATCTCCCGTGGACGCGGCCGCTGCTGCATGCTGGGACCGCGCGGCAGGCGCGCCGTCCGGTCGTCCGAGGAGGAGCCGATGGAGTACGACGTCACCACGGACGTGCGCGCTGACCTGGGGACCGAGCCGTCCGGCAGCTTCCTCGCGCCGACCCCGCCGAGCGAGGGGGCGCAGCGGCTGGGCCGGGACGACCTCGAGCAGCTGGGCTACGTCATGAACGCCTCGCGGCTGTGGGGTCGGCTGCCCGCCGAGCACGACGCGCTCTTCGCGCTGCTGGGCGGGGCCGCGCGCACCGCGGGGCTGTCGATGCGCCAGCGGGGGGTGCTCGTCGCGGCGTGCGCGTCGACGCTCGGCGACTCCTACTGCTCGCTCGCCTGGGGCGGGAAGCTCGCGTCGGTCGCGGACCCGGACGTCGCGGCGACGGTGCTGCGCGGTGACGACACCCGGCTCGACACCGGTGAGCGGGCGCTGGCGCAGTGGGCCCGAACGGTCACCGCCGACCCGAACGGCACGACCCCGGAGGACCTCGACGCGCTGCGCGCCGCCGGGTACGACGACACGCAGGTCGCCGCCATCACGCTCTTCGTCGCGCTGCGGGTCGCGTTCTCGACGGTCAACGACGCGCTCGGCGCGCGCCCGGACCGGGCCCTCGTCGACGGCCTGCCGGAGGTCGTGCGCGACGCCGTGACCTGGGGCCGCACGCCCGAGGAGTGACGGCGCTGCTGAGAGCCATCAATTGATGGATGTCAGCAACCCGCCCCGCACCCGCGCTGCTGAAAGCCATCAATTGATGGATGTCAGCAACCCGCCCCGCACCCGCGCTGCTGAGAGCCATCAATTGATGGATGTCAGCAACCCGCCCCGTTCACATAGGAACGCCGGAGCCGTACCGCGAGGTCATCGCCGACGCGGAGGATCGCCGTCCTCGCCACACGCGACGCTGACCGCCGCCGGGAGTGACGCGCACCGTACGGGCGCTCAGCCCTGGCGCTGGCCGTAGGCGTGCGTGGGGGTGAGGACGGCGAGCAGGCGCTGCTCGACGACCATCGCGGCGCGGTACTCGTCCCAGTCCGGGTGCTCGCCCTGGGCGGTGCGGTAGTACTCGACGAGCGCGTCGACCGTCGCGTCGTGGGGGTCCTGCGCGACCGGGAGCAGCTCGACGTCGGCCTCGAGGACGGCGTACGACCAGAAGTCCGCGGTGGTGACGTGCAGCGCGCCCCACGGGGTGCGGCGCAGGTTGTGGTACTTCGCGCGGTCGGCGGTGATCGAGACCCGCAGCCGGCCGTCGTCGCCGACCAGGTGCAGCACGTTGGACAGCTGCGGGCGGCCGTCGCGCTTGAGGGTGACGAGGACGGAGCGGCGCTGCTCGCGCGCGAGCTCCCGGGCGGTGTCGAGGTCCATGGGAGCGGAACGGGGCCGGGGGCGACGGTGTTCCGCCGCCCCCGACCCCGCCTCGCGTGGTGCGGGTCCGCTCAGGCGCCGACGTACAGCGCGACCGCGTCCCCGGCCCCGACGGTGGCGGTGAACGTGCCGTTCGACGCGACCGTGTACTTCGGGCCGCTGCAGGCGCCGTTCGCGCCCGGGTCACCGTGCTGGACGTCGCAGTAGGACCCCGCCGGCAGGCTGGTCTGGAAGGTCCGGGTGATCGCGGAGCCCTCGTGGTTGATCGCGACGTAGCCGCGAGAGCCGCGCCCGAAGGCGATGGCGTTGGCGCCGTTGCTCCACCAGCTCGTCACGGGCTGGCCGGCGGTCGCGTTCCGGAAGGCCACCATGTTGGCGATCTGGCGCCACAGGTGCTGGCAGCGCCAGCCGTCGGAGAAGCAGGCGTTGACCGTGCCGCCGTTCGGCGGGCCGTCGTCGTTGCCGGCGTACTGGTAGCTCGACAGGACGTTGGGGCTGCCGTACGGCCAGGCCAGCATGAAGACGTTGGCGAGCGTGTAGGTGTTGCCGTACCCGGCGTTGAGGGTCGAGCCGTTGCGCTCGGTGTCCCAGTTGTCGATGAAGGTCCGCGCCTGGCCGCTCTTGAGGTAGCCCCACGGCTCGCCCCAGTTCGACAGGTAGGCGATCTTGTCGGAGGTGAACATCCGCTTGAGGTCGAAGGCCCCCTGGAAGTTGTCGACGTCGCCCGTCGGCGTGTACTCCGACGGCTGGACGGCCTCCCCCGCGCCGGGGATGACCTCCTGGACCCAGTAGGCGTTCGGGTTGCTCAGCTTGGCCTTGATGGCCGCGAGGTCGCTCTCGGCGACGTGCTTCGCCGCGTCGACGCGGAAGCCGTCGACGCCGAGGGCGAGCAGCGAGCTGAGGTAGCCGGCGATCCTCCCGCGCACGTAGTCGCTGCCGGTGTCGAGGTCGGCGAGCCCGACGAGCTCGCAGGTCTGCACCTCGGTGCGGTTGGTGTAGTCCGCGATGTCGCGACGGCAGGAGTGGAAGTCCTGCGTCTGGTAGGTCCCCGGGTAGTCGTACTTGGTGTACGCCGTCCCGCCGGTGCCGGTGCCGCTGCCCGCGCTCATGTGGTTGACGACGACGTCGGCGACGACCTTGACGCCGGCGGCGTGGCACGCGGAGACCATCCGCGAGAACGACGCCTGGTCACCGAGGCGCCCGGCGATCTTGTAGCTCACGGGCTGGTACGACGTCCACCACTGCGAGCCGGCGATGTGCTCGGCGGCCGGGGAGACCTCGACCAGGCCGTAGCCCTTCGGGCCGAGGACGGTCGTGCAGGCGGTGGCGACCGAGTCGTAGCGCCACTCGAACATCGTGGCCGTGACGTCCTTGGTGCCCGGCGGGGTGGCGCCGGCGGGTGGCGCCGAGAGCACCGCCGGGGCGGCGCCGAGGGCGAGGACGGTCGCGAGGACGGGGAGGAGGCGGGATCGCCGTCGTGCCTCGCGGTGCGGTGGGCGCCGGTGCGCGCGCAGACCCATGGGAGCTCCTTCGCTCTGGTACGGGCGTGTGTGGGGTGGGGGTGTGGCCCCCGAGGTGGGGGGTACGGGGCCGGGTAGGGCCCGGCTCGGCCCCCCGGGCGTGCTGGAGCGTAGGCACGCCTCGTGGGGGCGGCAACCGGAGAGCACCGCTCGCGCCCGTCCCCGCACCCCGTCCAGGAGCCCGCCCCATGGAGTACCGCACCCTCGGCCGCAGCGGCTGTGCCGTCTCGGCCCTCACGCTCGGCACGATGACCTTCGGCAACGAGACCGACGAGGAGGGGGCGCACGCGCAGCTCGACCTCTTCGTCGAGTCCGGGGGGACGCTGGTCGACACCGCCGACGTCTACAACGCCGGGGTCAGCGAGGAGATCATCGGCCGCTGGCTCGCGTCACGACCGGCCGACGTGCGCGACCAGGTCGTCGTCGCGAGCAAGGGCCGCTTCCCGACCGGCCCGGGCCCCAACGACCTCGGCCTGTCCCGGCGCCACCTGTCGCGCGCGATCGACGCCTCGCTGCGCCGGCTCGGGGTCGAGACGATCGACCTCTACCAGGTGCACGCGCACGACCCGTTCACGCCGGTCGAGGAGACGCTGTCGGCGCTCGACGACGCCGTGCACGCCGGGAAGATCTCGTACGTCGGCCTGTCGAACTTCACCGGCTGGCAGCTGCAGAAGGCGGTCGACGTCGCGGAGTTCGGTGGCATGAGCGTGCCGGTGACCCTGCAGCCGCAGTACAACCTGCTGGTCCGCGAGATCGAGTGGGAGATCGTGCCGGCAGCCCAGGCCAACGGCCTCGGCCTGCTGCCGTGGTCGCCGCTGGGCGGCGGGTGGTTGACCGGGAAGTACCGTCGTGAGGAACGACCCACCGGCGCGACGCGGCTGGGCGAGGACCCGGAGCGCGGCGTCGAGGCCTACGACCGACGGGGCCGGCAGGAGCGCACCTGGGCGACGATCGACGCCGTACGGGCGGTGGCCGAGGCGCGCGGGGTCACCCTCGGTCAGGTCGCCCTGGCGTGGCTGCGCGACCGGCCGGCGGTCACCTCGGTGATCCTCGGGGCGCGCACGCTCGAGCAGCTGCGCGACAACCTCGGCTCGAGCGACGTCGTCCTCACCGACGACGAGGTCTCGCGGCTCGACGCGGCGAGCGACCCGGCCCCGGCCGACTACCCGTACGGCGGCCCGGGCGTCGCCCAGCGCTCGCGCCGCATCGACGGCGGCCGCTGACCCACCTGAATCGGATTCGGCCCGCTCGACTCGTGTCACACACCGAGCCGAGCGGGCCGAATCCGATTCGTCTGGTCCCTGCGGGTCAGAGCGCGGCGGCGCGGGCCTTGAGCGCGTCGAGCGCGGCGTTGAACGTCGCCGACGGGCGCATGACCCGGGCGGCCTTCTCGGCGTCGGGGCGGAAGTAGCCACCGATGTCGGCCGGCTTCCCCTGGACGGCCAGCAGCTCCTGCGAGATGCGGCCCTCCTGCTCGCCGAGCGTGCGCGCGAGGTCGGCGAACGCGGCGGCGACCTGCGGGTCGTCGTCCTGGCGGGCCAGCTCCTGCGCCCAGTAGAGCGCGAGGTAGAAGTGGCTGCCGCGGTTGTCGACGGTGCCGAGCTTGCGCCCCGGGGACTTGTTCTCGTCGAGGAAGGTCGCCGTCGCCCGGTCGAGCGCCGCGCCGAGGACCCGCGCCCGCTCGTTCTTCGCGTGGTCGGCCAGGTGCTCGAACGACGCGGCCAGCGCGAGGAACTCGCCGAGGCTGTCCCAGCGCAGGTAGTCCTGCTCGACCAGCTGCTGCACGTGCTTCGGCGCCGAGCCGCCCGCGCCGGTCTCGAAGAGCCCGCCACCGGCCATGAGCGGCACGATCGAGAGCATCTTCGCGCTCGTGCCGAGCTCGAGGATCGGGAAGAGGTCGGTGAGGTAGTCGCGCAGCACGTTCCCGGTCACCGAGATGGTGTCCTCGCCGCGCCGGATCCGCTCCAGCGACGTGCGGATCGCGTCGACCGGGGCGGCGATGCTGATGTCCAGCCCGTCCGTGTCGTGCTCGGCGAGGTAGGTCCGCACCTTGCCGATGAGGTTGGCGTCGTGGGCGCGGTCCTCGTCGAGCCAGAAGATCGCCGGCGTCGCCGACGCGCGGGCGCGGGTGACGGCCAGCCCCACCCAGTCGCGGATGGGCGCGTCCTTGGTCTGGCAGGCGCGCCAGATGTCGCCCGGCTCGACGTCGTGGGTCATGAGCACGTTGCCGGCGGCGTCGACGACCTCGACCTTGCCGGCCGCGGTGACCTCGAAGGTCTTGTCGTGCGACCCGTACTCCTCGGCCTTCTGGGCCATGAGACCGACGTTGGGCACCGAGCCCACCGTCGTCGGGTCGAAGGCGCCGTGGGCGCGGCAGTCGTCGAGGACGGCCTGGTAGATGCCGGCGTACGACGAGTCGGGCAGCACCGCGAGCGTGTCGGCCTCCTCGCCGTCCGGGCCCCACATGTGGCCGGAGGTGCGGATCATCGCCGGCATCGACGCGTCGACGATGACGTCGCTCGGCACGTGCAGGTTGGTGATCCCCTTGTCGGAGTTGACCATCGCCAGGCGCGGGCCGTCGGCGAGGCCCTGCTCGATCGCGGCGCGGATCTCGGCGCCGTGCTCGAGCCCGTCCAGCCCGGCGAGGACGGCCCCGAGGCCGTTGGAGCCGTCGAGCCCGGCGGCGACCAGCTCGGCGCCGTACCGGCTGTAGACGTCGGCGAAGTAGGCGCGCACGACGTGGCCGAAGACGATGGGGTCGGAGACCTTCATCATCGTCGCCTTGAGGTGGACCGAGAACAGCACGCCCTCGGCCTTGGCGCGGGCGACCTGCTCGGCGAGGAACGCGTCGAGGGCCGCCGCGCGCAGGACCGTCGCGTCGACGACCTCGCCCGCGAGGACCGCGAGCCCGTCCTTGAGGACGGTCGTCGTGCCGTCGGCGCCGACGTGGCGGATGGTCAGGGTGTCGTCGGCGGGCAGGACGACGGACTGCTCGGTCGAGCGGAAGTCGTCGTGGCCCATCGTCGCGACGTTGGTGCGCGAGTCGGCGCTCCACGCACCCATCGAGTGCGGGTGCTTGCGCGCGTAGGACTTCACCGACGCCGGCGCGCGACGGTCCGAGTTCCCTTCGCGCAGCACGGGGTTGACGGCCGAGCCCTTGACCTTGTCGTACCGGGCGCGGGTCTCGCGCTCCTCGTCGGTGCGCGGCTCGTCCGGGTAGTCCGGCAGCGCGATCCCCTGCGCCTGCAGCTCGGCGACGGCGGCCTTGAGCTGCGGCACCGACGCCGAGATGTTCGGCAGCTTGATGATGTTGGCCTCGGGCGTCGTCGCGAGCGCACCGAGCTCGGCGAGGGCGTCGCTCTCGCGCTGGTCCTCGGGCAGGCGGTCGGCGAAGGCGGCGACGATGCGGCCGGCGAGCGAGATGTCGCGGGTCTCGACGTCGACACCGGCGGCCGCGGCGTAGGCCTCCACCACCGGCAGGAAGGAGTACGTCGCGAGCAGCGGCGCCTCGTCGGTGAGCGTGTAGATGATCGTGCTCATGCGGGTCGGCTCCCAGGGTCGGCGGGCGGTCGGGTGGAGCGGGTCGCCGCCGGAGGGACTCCCGCGGCCTCGGGCCCCACCCTACCGCCTATCTTGACGTCAAGATAGTTGCCCGGGGAACGCCTCACGACGTCCGCGCACCCCCGCCGCGGACCCGCCCGGGCAGTAGCCTCACCGCATGACGACGCCGGTGACGGGGAGCCTGGGCGACGGCCTGCGACGGCCGATGGGCAAGCGGCTGGGGGCGGAGGCGCTCGGCTCGTTCTTCCTCGTCCTCGGCACGGTCGGGACCGCGGTCCTCGGGGCGTCGTACACCTCCCCGGGGTCGCTGACGCAGCCGTCGAGCCAGCAGGGCGTCGGCAACCTCGGCATCGCCCTGGCCGCCGGCCTGTCCTTCGTCGCGGTCGCCTACGCCGTCGGCTCGGTCTCCGGGGCCCACCTCAACCCGGCGGTGACGCTGGGGCTGTGGGCGGCCCGCCGCTTCGACTCGCTGCGCGAGGTGGGCCTGTACGTCGTCGCCCAGCTCGCCGGTGGCCTGCTCGCCGGCGCCGTCGTGTGGGGCACGGCCCGCAGCACCTTCGGCAGCGCGCAGGCGACGGGGCAGCTCGACGCCAACGGCTTCGGCGCGCACTCCCCCGTCGGCGCCGGGCTCGGCGTCGTGCTGCTCGCCGAGGTGCTGCTCACGGCGCTGCTCGTCCTCGTCGTCCTCGGCGCGACGACGTCGTACGCGCCGAGCGGGTTCGAGCCGATCGCCATCGGCTTCGCGTACGTCGTCGTGCACCTGGTCTCCCTGCCGCTGTCGCGCACCGGCGTCAACCCGGCCCGCTCGCTGGCCGTGGCGTTCTTCAACGGCGACGGCGCCCCGGGCCAGCTGTGGGTCTTCCTGCTCGCACCGGTCGTCGGCGCCGTCCTCGCCGGCTGGTCCTTCGAGGCGATCACCGGCATCGACCGCAGCAACGTCGACATCGGCGGCGGGCCCGCCGCGCGGTGACCGAGGCCACCCGCCCGCGGCCCCGTGCCCGTCCGGGGTGACCCGCCCCGGCTGCTAGCGTCGGAGCCGACCGGATCCCCGCGCCGGCACGACCGGCGCCCCAGCAGATGAGGCCCGAAGTTGACCACCACCCCCGTCAAGGTCGCCGTCACCGGCGCCGCCGGCCAGATCGGCTACAGCCTGCTCTTCCGCCTCGCCGCGGGTGACCTGCTCGGCCCCGACACCCCGATCGAGCTGCGCCTGCTCGAGATCACGCCGGCGCTCAAGGCGCTCGAGGGCGTCGTCATGGAGCTCGACGACTGCGCCTTCCCGACCCTCGCGGGGGTGCAGATCGGCGACGACCCGACGACGGTCTTCGACGGCGTCAACCTCGCCCTCCTCGTCGGCGCCCGCCCGCGCGGCCCGGGCATGGAGCGCGGCGACCTGCTGGAGGCCAACGGCGGCATCTTCGCGCCGCAGGGCAAGGCCCTGTCCGAGGTCGCGGCCGACGACGTCAAGGTCGTCGTCACCGGCAACCCGGCCAACACCAACGCGCTCATCGCCCTGAGCAACGCGGGCGACATCCCCGCGCGGCAGTTCTCGGCCCTGACCCGCCTGGACCACAACCGCGCCATCGCGCAGCTCGCGGCCAGGCTGCAGGTCCCGGTCACCGAGGTCAAGCACATGACGATCTGGGGCAACCACTCGGCCACGCAGTACCCCGACCTCTTCCACGCCGAGGTCTCCGGCCGCAACGCCTACGAGGCCGTCGGCGACCACGACTGGGTCGAGAACACCTTCATCCCCACCGTCGCCAAGCGCGGCGCGGCGATCATCGAGGCGCGTGGCGCGTCGTCCGCCGCCTCGGCCGCGTCGGCGACCATCGACCACGCCCGCACCTGGCTGCAGGGCACGGCGGAGGGCGACTGGGTCTCCATGGCCGTCCCGTCCGACGGCTCGTACGGCGTCCCCGAGGGCATCGTCTCCTCCTTCCCGGTCACGGTGACGGACGGCGAGTGGAGCATCGTCCAGGGCCTGGAGATCGACGACTTCTCGCGCGCGAGGATCGACGCGTCGGTCGAGGAGCTCCAGGGCGAGCGCGACGCCGTCCAGGAGCTCGGCCTGCTCGGCTGACGTCCCGACCGACGCCCGTACGACGCCCCGCCCGGCCCCGCCGGGCGGGGCGTCGCGCGTTCAGCCGCCGGGCGGGACGTCGAGCTTGACGAGGGTGAACGCGGTGACGAGGGCCGCCGCGACGAGGAGCAGCAGGACGACGTCGGTGCCGCGGGAGCGGACCTCGAGGCCGCCGCCGCGAGGGCTGGGCAGGACGGCGCGCAGCACCGCGCCGAGCGCGACCGACCCGGCGACGACGTACCCGCCCTGGCGCACCGGACCGACGAGGACGAGCACGAGACCGGCGAGCAGACCGAGGGCGACGAGCCACCACGGCCCGAGCCCCGACAGGGCGCGCCAGCGTCCCCCACCGCCGCTCGCCGTCACGGCGCACATCCTCGCACGGCGCTCAGCGGCCCCCGAGGGACGCGGCCCGGGTGGCGGCCCGCTGCGCCAGGTCGAGGCGCCCCTGCTGCTGGTAGACCCCGGCGAGCAGCGTCAGCGGCAGCGGGTCGCGCGGGCGCAGGTCGGCGGTGGCGGTGAGGTCGGCCACCGCCGCGTCGAGCCGGCCCAGCCCCGCGAGGACCCGGGCCCGGGCCACGAGCACCTCGGCGTCGACGGGGGCGGCGGCGTGGGCCCGGTCGAGCGCGACGAGGGCGTCGTCGGGCCGTCCGCGCAGCCGGTCGAGCGCCGCCAGGTCGACGAGCGCGCCGGCGTCGGTGGGGACGGCCGCGGCCGCCCGCTCGACGTACGGCGCCCACCGGGCCGGGTCCGCGGGCGGGTCCGTCACCAGCGCGTGCGCCGCGAGCCCGTCGAGGTCGCGGTCCCACGGCCGCAGCGCGTGGGCGCGGTCGAGGTCGGCCAGGCCGGCCTCGCCCTGCCCCGCCGCGAGCGCCAGCAGCCCCGAGCGCAGCGGCACCTCGGCGGCCGACGCAAGGGCCAGCGCGAGGGCGGCGAGCGCCACGACACCCGCGGCGGCCCGGCGCAGCGCGACCGGTCGCTCGCGCTCGCGGGGCACCGCCAGGAGGCTGCCGGCCAGCACGCACAGCAGCGGGGTCGAGCCGGGCGCGGTGAAGTGCGTGAGCAGCACGGCACCCCACCCCGCGACCGCCGCCGACGTCCCCCTCACCCACGCCCGGTCCCGGGGCCGGTCCGTCGCCCACCGGGCCCGCCGGGCCCGGGCGGCGCGGACGAGCACGACGACGGCGGCCACGGCCACGACGAGCAGCAGCGCTCCCCCGGCGACGGCGACCTGCAGCGGCACCGAGTGCGGGCTGTCGAGGCGGTCCGCACCGGCGAGGCGCACGTAGTCGGCGCTCTGCACCGCGGGGACGGCGGTGACGAACCCCGACGGGCCGACGCCGAGCACCGGGTGGTGGGCGAGCAGCGTCAGCGTCTCCTGCCACTCCAGCCAGCGCCCGCTGACCGTCTGCCGGGACAGCGGGCTCAGCAGCAGCAGGCGGTCCCGGGTGAGCGGCAGCG
This sequence comes from Lapillicoccus jejuensis, assembly GCF_006715055.1. Lineage (NCBI taxonomy): Bacteria > Bacillati > Actinomycetota > Actinomycetes > Micrococcales > Intrasporangiaceae > Lapillicoccus > Lapillicoccus jejuensis. Next base: position 2,639,514 of record NZ_VFMN01000001.1, on the reverse strand, counting down.
CGAGCGCGAGGACGACGACCGCGCCGAGGCCGCCGAACGCGACCCGGCGCACGACCGGCGTGCCGGTGACCGCGACGACGGCGACCGCGACGAGCAGGCCGAGCAGCGCGCCGCGGGAGGCGGACGTGACGACGGCGAGCACCGCGGCGACGGCGGCGACCTGGGACCACCGGTCGCGCCGGACGTCGCCGAGACCGAGCACGAGACCGAGGACGGCGACGCCGTACGCCCCCTGCTCGGTGGCGTTGCCGAGCAGCGAGCCGGGTCGGGTGACGTCGGTGGACCCGGTGAGCAGCCCGAGGGTCTGGAGCACCGCGAGCGCCCCGACGAGGGCGGCGGCGACCGTCGTCGCCCGCACCAGGTGCCGGCGCAGCGGCCCCGGGGCGCCGAGCAGCCAGGCGCCGGCGGCGACGGCCAGGGCGTAGACGCCGACCGAGACCACGCCCTCGTAGCGCGGGGCGCGCCCGACGAGCTGCGCGAGCGGTGCCCCGCCGAGCAGCGCGGCGAGCGCGAGGACGAGCAGCCCGGCCACGAGGACGAGCAGCCCCGGGCGGCCGAGCCGGCTGCGCCGGGCGGCGAGCAGGGCGAGACCGAGGGCGACCGCGTCGACGGTGAGCTTGGGCAGGACGAACGGGGTGAGGGCGCCGGGCAGCACCACCGCCGGCGCCAGGCCGAGCAGCCAGACCGCGACGACGTGGACCCGCGGCGGCGACGGCTCGGCGACGCGCGGCGCCCGGGTCGCACTGCCCGCCCGGCTCGCCGGGCGCCCCGGGCGCGCCCGGCGGGCCCGGCTCAGGACGCCGCCAGCCGGGCGTCGACGCCCGTGCGCCGGGACCCGCCGGTGACGGCGACCGGGGTGGCCAGGGTGACGTCGTAGGGCGCCCCGTCCCAGCACTGGTCGGCGTACGGGCCGGCGAAGCCGGCGACGAAGCAGACCCGGTAGTCGCTCGAGGCGGCGAGGCCGGGGAAGGTGTAGGTGCCGTCCGCGGCCGAGGACGCGTAGGCCACGACGTCGGTCGAGCCGCCCTGGTGCAGCTCGACGTCGACCCCCTCCACCGGTGACCCGGTGGCGGCGGCGGTGACCCGTCCGGAGACGGTCGCGGCGGCGGCGAGCCGCGCCGAGACCCCGGTGGTGGTCCGCCCCGTCGTCACCGTCACGGGCGTCGCCGTGCCGTTCGACGCGACGTCGTCCCAGCACTCGTCGACGTAGCCCGAGGTCGACGACCCGCCCGAGGCCCCCGAGGCCGAGAAGCAGACCGTGCGGTCGGTCCCGGCCGGCACCCCCTGGGCGGTCCAGGTGCCGTCGTCGGCGGTCCAGACCATGGTCAGCTGGCCGTCGGCGGGGTCGCCCACCATGACGCCGACCGACGACAGCGGCGCCCCCGACGCGTCGGTGACCGTGCCGCTCACCGCCCCGCCGTCGGCGAGGGCGACGGCGACCGTCGTCACGGTCCGGCTGGTCACGGTGACCGGCGTGGGGTTCGAGAGCGTGGCGTCCCGCCAGCACTCGCCGACGTACCCCTGCGCGTCCTGCGAGCCCCCCGACACCCCGGAGCCGGTGTCGAAGCAGACCTGGTAGTCGGCCGCCGGGACGAGCGACCCGAACGAGTAGCGTCCCTGCGCGTCGGTCGTCGCGTAGCCGTAGGTCCCGGCGCTGTCGGAGTGGACGGTGACCGCGACGCCGGCGAGACCCGCGTGCGCCCCGCCGTCCTCGGTGACGACGCCGGCGATCCCGGTCGGCGCGGGCAGCGCCGCGTCGAGCGTGGCCGTCGCCCCGGACGTCACGGCGACCTTGGTCGCGTGGGCCTCGTCGGCCGCGTTGTTCCAGCACTCCCGGGCGTAGCCGTAGGTGTCGCTGGTCCCGCCGGTGGCCTGCGCGCCGTCGTAGCAGACGACGTAGTCCGCGGCCGGGGCGAGGCCGGGGACCGAGAACCGCCCGGAGGCGTCCGTGGTCGCGGACCCGTAGGCCTGGGCGCTCTGGCTCGAGACGGTGACCTGCACCCCCGCCAGGGCGTGCCGGGTCCCGCCGTCCTGCGTGACGGTCCCGGTGACCCGCCCGGCCGCCGCGAGCGACTGGTTCGCCGTCGACGCCTGCGCGGCCCGCACCACGACCGGGGTGGCCGTGGCCGAGGTGGGCTGGTCGAGGTAGCACGTCGCTGCGTAGCCGATGGCGTCGCTCGCCCCGCCCCCCGTGGCCCCGACCCGGGGCTGGAGGCACACCGTGTAGGCGCCCGGCGGCAGCCCGACCAGCCGGTAGCTCCCGTCCGCCCCGGTCGTGGCCGACCCGAAGCCGTAGCCGTTTGTCGTCATGGACGACTGGGCGGTGACGAAGACGCCGGCCAGCGCGTGGTGCGTCCCGGCCTTCTCGGTCACGGTGCCCGTGATCCCGCCGGCGGCGGTGAGCGCCGCGCTGATCCCGGGGACCGTGCCGCCGGCGGTGACCGGCACCCGGGTGGGCGTGCCGGCCGACGAGACGTTCTTCCAGCACTGCCCCGTGTAGGCGTTGGTGTCGCTCGATCCGCCGTACGCCGTCGCGCCCTCGAAGCAGACGGCGTAGGGGCCGCCCGCGGGCGAGAGGTTGCGCAGGGTGTAGGTGCCGTCGGCGGCGGTGAGCACGCCGTCGACGTAGCCGAAGGCGCCCGAGAGCGGCGCGGCGGTGACGCGGACCCCGCCGAGCGGCGCGTGCGTGCCGCCGGCGTCCGTGACGCGGCCGGTGACGGCGGCCCCCGCCGCGAGGTCGGCGGAGGCGGTGGAGACGGCCCCCGCGGTGACGGTGACCGGCGTGGGGGTGCCGTCGGCGCGCACGCCGTCCCAGCACTCGGGCTGGTACCCCGTCGCGTCGGAGGCGCCGCCGACGACCGTGCCCTCGGTGCGGAAGCACACCTGGTAGTCGGCGGCCGGCTTCAGGCCGGCCAGGCGGTAGCGCCCGGTCGCGTCCGTGGTGAAGGCGTACGACGACCCGTCGTACCCGGCCGCGCTCGAGCGGACGAAGACGGCGACGCCGCGCAGGCCGTGCCGGGTCGCGGCCTGGTCGGTGACCTGGCCGCTGATGGCGCCGGCCGGGGAGAGCACGACGTCCCGACCGGTCAGCGTGGTGCCGGCGGTGACGGTGAGCGGGGTGGCGCTGCCCGCGACGGCGCCGCCGAGGAACGTCGAGAGGTACCCCGAGGCGTCCGACGAGCCGCCGGTCGCGTCCGGGGCGTCGACGTGGACGACGTACCCGGGGCCGGCCCCGAGGTCGGCGACCCGGTAGCCGCCGTCGGCGGCGGTGACCGCCGACGCGACGGGGCGGGAGCCCAGCGAGACCTGGACCCGCGCGCCGGCCAGCGGTCGCAGGGTCCCGGCCTCGCGCACGGTGCCGCTGACCGCACCGCCCACGCCGAGCGACCCGTCGATCCCCGTGCGCGCCGTCCCGGCCCGGACCGGGAGCGGGGTCGGGCTCGAGCTCGGCTGGTGGTCCCAGCACTGCTGGGCGTAGCCGGCCGCGCCGGCGGTCCCCCCGGTGACGCCCGTCGGGTCGAAGCAGACCTCGTAGCCGGACTCCGTCGCCAGACCGCGGACCAGGTAGCGACCGTCGGTGCCGGTCGTCACCGTGGGCTGCCCGCTGCGCGACTGCAGGGCGTAGCTGCTGACGGTCACCCGGACCCCGGCGACGCCGGGGTGCGTCCCGGCCGCCTGCGAGACGGTGCCGCCGACGCTGCCGCCGGCGAGGAGCGCCGCGTCGACGCCGGAGGTCGTGCCGTTCGCCGGCACGACGAGGTTGCCCGCGTCGAGGTCGCGGTAGCAGCGGTAGACGTAGCCGAGGGCGTCCGACGAGCCGCCGGTGGCGTTCCACCCGGTGAAGCAGGCGGAGTAGTCGCGACCGGGCGTCAGCCCGTCGAGGACCCACGTGCCGGTGGGACCGGTCGTCGCCGACCGGGTGACGCCGGTCGTCCTCGACGACACGGTGACGGTGACCCCGGCGAGACCGTGGTGCGACCCCGCGGCGTCGGTGACGGTGCCGGTGAGGGTGCCGAGGCCGTCGGGCGCGGCGGTCGTCGTCGTGGCCGTCGCGGCGGCGCCGTACAGCTGGCCCTCACCGTGCGAGAAGACGGCGTAGGAGTAGGTGGTGGACGGCGTCAGGCCGCGGTCGGTGACCGTCGCGGCGGGCACCGCGAGGTCGGCGACGAGGGTGCCGTCGTCGGCGGTGGCCGGCGGGGTCGTCCCGACGGCGCGGCGCACCACGGTGCCGGTGCTCGAGCCGGCGACGGTCCAGGCGAGGGTCACCGCGGTCGCCGCGGGGGTGGTGGCCAGGCCGGTGACCGGGCCGGGCGGCGTGCGCGGGTCCCGCAGGACGAAGCCCGCGACGTCGGCGACGACCTGCGTCGAGGACCCGACCGCGCCGAGCGCGACGGTGCCGTCCGCCCCGACAGGGACGACGACGAGGTTCGGCACGGTCTGCCCGGCGACGAAGTTGAGGTTCGAGGCGGGCGGCCGGGTCGTCGCGCCCGGGTAGACCGTGAGGTAGCCCGGGCCCGTCGGCGCGGTGACGGTGACGTTGAGGACGACGGCGGAGACGCCGGTGGACGGCACCCCGCCCCGGCCGAGGACGGGCAGCGCGACCGCGCCGCCCGCGGGGACCGGACCGGGGCGCGCCCCGAGGCCGGTGCGCGTGTCGAGCACCCGCGCCGGGGCGGTCGGGACCACCGCGCCCGGCTGGGTGGCGACCCCGCTGACGACGTACCCGGCGACGTCGGCGACGACGTCGGTGGCCGAGCCGACGGCCGAGAAGTCGACCCGTCCCCCGGCGCCGACCTTGGCCAGGACGAGGTTCGGGACGGTCTGGTGCGCCACGTAGTTGACGTTCGAGGCGGTGGGGGTCGCCGTCCCGTCGGGGTGCACGGTCAGGTAGCCGCCGCCGACCGGGTCGGCGACGGTGACGTTGAGCAGGACCGCGGCGACGCCGCGCGTCGGGAGGCCCGGGGCGCCGAGCACGGGCAGCGCCACCGTCCCGCCGGCGGGCACCTGGCCCCGGCGCACGCCGACCCCGGTCCGGGTGTCCATGACCCGCTGGGGTGCGACCGGGACGACCGCGCCGGGCGTGGTCGGCGCGCCCGCGACGACGTACCCCACGACGTCGGCGAGGACGTGGGTGGAGGTCGAGGCCCGGAAGGCGACGGTCCCGCCGGCGCCGAGCTTGGCCAGCACGAGGTTGGGCACGGGCAGCGCGGTCGCGTAGTTGAGGTTCGAGGCCGGCGGCGGCGTCGTGCCGCCCGGGTAGACGGTGAGGTAGCCCGGCTGGCTCGCGCCGACGACGGTGACGTTGAGCACGACCGCGGCGACCCCGGTGGTCGGCACCCCACCCTTGCCCAGCACGGACAGCGTGACGCTGGTCCCCGCCGCGACGACCCCCGGACGCACGTTGGTGCCGGTGCGGGTGTCCATGACCCGGGCCGGCGGCAGCGGCACGACGGATCCCGGGGCGGTCGGGGTGACGGCGGAGACCGCGGGGGCGGACGGGGCGGACGCGGCGGCTCCGGCGCTCGCCGGGGCCGCGAGGAGGCCGAGGACGGAGACGGCGGCGGCCGTCAGCGCCGCGCCGAGACGGCGGGCGCGCGAGGACGGGCGGGACACGGGTCGGGGACTCCTGCACGAGCGGGACGAGGTCCCCGGGGCCGGGGCGCGGTCACTGTGCCAGACGCCCTCCGCCCGTGGGGGGGAACCGCGACAACCGTGACCGAACGGACGAGGCGGCTCCTCGCCCACCCCCGACCCCCGTCAGTGCGCGAAGTGCCGCGTCCCCGTCACGTACATCGTCACGCCGGCGGCCTCGGCCGCGGCCACGACCTCCTCGTCGCGGATCGACCCGCCGGGCGCGACGACCGCGCGGACCCCGGCGTCGAGGAGCAGCTGCAGGCCGTCGGCGAACGGGAAGAACGCGTCGGAGGCGGCGACGGCGCCGCGGGCCCGCTCCTCCCCCGCCCGCGAGACGGCCAGCCGGCACGAGTCGACCCGGTTGACCTGGCCCATGCCGACGCCGACGGCAGCGCCGTCCCTCGCGAGCAGGATCGCGTTCGACTTCACCGCCCGCACCGAGCGCCAGGCGAAGGCGAGGTCGGCCAGCGTCGCCTCGTCGGCGGCCTCCCCGCTGACCAGCCGCCAGCGCGTGGGGTCGTCGCCCCCGTCCTCGGTGACGGCGTCGACCCGGTCCGGCGTCTGCACGAGCAGACCACCGCTGATCGCGCGCGTCTCGATCGGGTCGCGGAACCGCTCGACGTCGGCGGGCAGCTGCAGCAGCCGCCGGTTCCTCTTCTGCTTCAGCAGCTCGAGCGCGTCGTCGTCGTAGCCGGGGGCGACGACCACCTCGGTGAAGACGTCCTGCGCGGCCTGCGCCATCGCGAGGGTGACCCGCTGGTTGGTGGCGATGATGCCGCCGTACGCCGACACGGGGTCGGTGGCGTGCGCCTTGCGGTAGGCGTCGGCGACGTCGGTGCCGACGGCGATGCCGCAGGGGTTGGCGTGCTTGACGATCGCGACGGTCGGTCGGTCGCCGTGGTCGAAGGCGGCCCGCACGGCGGCGTCGGCGTCGACGTAGTTGTTGTAGGACATCTCCTTGCCCCACAGCTGCTCCGCGGTCGCGAGGCCCGGCCGCCAGTGCCGGTAGAGCGCGGCGCGCTGGTGCGGGTTCTCGCCGTAGCGCAGCACCGCCGCCCGCTCGAAGGTCGCGCCGGTCCACGCCGGGAAGCCGGTGCCGTCGCTGGTGTCGGCGAGGACGCCGCCCATCCAGCTGGCCACCGCGACGTCGTACGACGCCGTGTGGACGAAGGCCTCGGCGGCCAGCCGCTGCCGCTCGGGCAGCGTGAACCCGCCCGCCGCGACGGCCTCGAGCACCCGGTCGTAGGCCGCCGCGTCGGTGACGACGGCGACGCTCGCGTGGTTCTTGGCCGCGGCGCGGACCATCGACGGCCCGCCGATGTCGATCTGCTCGACGCACTCGTCGGGGGTCGCGCCCGACGCCACCGTCTCGCGGAACGGGTAGAGGTTGACGACGACGAGGTCGAACGGCTCGACGCCGAGCTCCTCGAGCTGGGCGACGTGGTCGGGGTTGCGGGTGTCGGCGAGCAGGCCGGCGTGGACGCGCGGGTGCAGCGTCTTGACCCGGCCGTCGAGGCACTCGGGGAAGCCGGTCAGCTCCTCGACCGGCGTGACCGGCACGCCGGCGGCGGCGATGACCCCGGCCGTCGACCCGGTCGAGACGAGCGCGACGCCGGCGTCGTGCAGGCCGCGGGCCAGCTCGGTGAGGCCGGTCTTGTCGTAGACGCTGACGAGGGCGCGGCGGATCGGGCGGCGGGCGTCGGTGACGTCGGGCACGAGGGCTCCTGCGGGGTGCGAGTGGGTGCGGTGCGGTCACGGTGTCGCGCACCCAGGCGGGCGATGCGCGACCGGTGTCACTCCCTGGTGGTCACCCACCTGCGCCAGTCGTGTGCCCCGATCCTAGCGTCCAGCGCGGGGACCGACCCGCACGCGGCGGCCCTCGACGACGTACCCCTCGCGGACCATCCGCCCGACCTGCTCGACCAGCTGCGGGCGCTCGGCCTGCTTGATCCGCTCGGTGAGCTCCTCGACCGTGTCGTCGTCGTGCACCGGCACGACGCACTGGGCCACGATCGCGCCGGTGTCCACGCCCGCGTCGACGACGAAGAGCGTCGCGCCCGCCACCTTGACGCCGTAATCGAGCGCGTCCCGCGGACCGTGGATTCCCGGGAAAGCAGGCAGGAGGGCGTTGTGGGAGTTGAGGAAGCGGCCGCCGAAGGCCGCGAGGAACGCCGGCCCGACGAGCTTGAGGAAGCCCGCCGAGACGACGAGCACCGGCCCGTACGACGCCACCTGGGCCGTCAGCGCCTCGTCCCACGCCTCGCGCGTCGGGTGGTCGGCGACGCGGTGGACGAAGGTCGGCACGCCCGCGCGCTCGGCCCGGGCGAGGCCCTCGATCCCGTCGCGGTCGGCGCCGACGGCGAGCACCCGGACGCCGTACGCCGGGTCCTGGCTCGCGTCGAGCAGGGCCTGCAGCAGCGACCCGGAGCCGGAGACGAGGACGACGATGCCGGGCCTCGGGTCGGTCGTCGGGTCGGGCGTCGGGTCGGGCACGGCGACGACCCTACCGAGCGCCGGGCGGACCCGACGGGACCGGTCAGCGGCGGTGCTGCAGCAGCCGGTCGACCCCGACGTGCAGCGCGGCCCCGACGAGCAGCTCGCCGAGCACGGCGAGCGCGAGCAGCCACGCGCTCGGGCCGACCTGCGCGAGCCGCTGCACCCCGAGCGAGCCGCCGGCGAGCAGCCCGGCGACCAGGACGAGGGCGGCGCTGACGCCGCAGGCCGCGGTGGCGGTGGTCGCCTTGACCCGCCAGCTGCTGAGCCGGGCGAGGTCGCGGCAGGCCAGCCACGACACGACCGCGCCGACGAGGACGGGCACGGCGAGCAGCGCGAGCAGGGCACCCGGCAGGTCGCCCCCCGTCGGCAGCGCGCCGAGCACGGGCAGCATCGGCAGCAGGCCCGGGTGGGCACCGGTCAGCGTCACCGTGCTCCCCTGCGCGACGGTGAAGCCCGGGCCGGCGAGCCAGGCCAGCGCCCAGACGGCGAGGTCGGGCACGACGAGCAGCTGGGCGACGAGCAGGACGGCACCGCCGACGGCGCCCGGGGCGAGGGCGGACTGCAGACCGGTGACGGTGCCGATCCGGGCGAGGACCGCGACGAGGACGACGAGCAGGCCGGCGAGCAGCAGCAGACCGGCGCCGCGCACCCCGGGCAGCAGCGCGCGCGCGACCCAGCGGGGGGCGCGGTCCAGCGCCGGGCCGACGTACGGCGCCTCCTCGCCGCGCCCGTGGCGGCGGGCCAGCACCCAGGCCGTCGCGGCGAGGGGCACCCACAGCAGCAGCGGCAGGCTCCACACCGGCGGGCGCGCCGGGCCGGCGAGGGTGGTCAGCCAGGCCACCACCCCGACGGCGAGGTAGCCGGCGAGGAAGCCCGGGACGATCCGGCGCCCGACGAGCGGGCCCCACGTCGTCCCCGGGGCGGCGGCGTGGGTCTGCTCGAGCGTGCGCCGGACGGCGCGGGCGGTCACGGCCCCGGCGAGCACGGTGAGGCCGAGCGGGGCGACGTCGAGGGTGGCGCGGCCGAGCCCGACCGGCAGCCCGTGGGCGAGGCCCCAGGCGGCCGAGGCGACCCCCACGGCCTGGAGCCACGACACGCTCGACAGCGGCGCGACGACCCAGCCGAGCAGCGCCGCGAGCGCGACGACGAGCCACGAGCCGCCCGCCGCCCGCACCCCCGGCAGGAGGTGCGTCCACAGGGCCGGCGGCCCGTCGCCGGACGGGCCGGCGTCGCGGTCGGAGGGGCGGGGGCGCACGTGCTGCAGGAGGCTCATGAGGACTCCATGGTGACCCGGCCCGGGGCGGCCACGGCGGCGCCACTCCGGCGACCCCCGACGGACCCGTGCCCCACCCGTGACCGACCCGCGACCTCGCGCTGCCACATCGTCCGAATGGACTATTTTCGCCGATTTCGGTCAATCCGCCTCGTCCGACCGGCGGCTCTGCCTACAGTTCTTCTTGTCGCCACCGGCTGGGGAGCGAGCGCCTTCGAGGCGCGACGGTGACGACGACCATTGGGGAGGAGACCCGCCGCGAGCCATCGCGGACGGGCGTCTCCGTCGCGCCGGCTGGGGAGCCGGGCGACGGCGAAGAGACGACATGGGGATGTCGCATGAGCACGGTGATGGTGGTGATCCCTGCCCACGACGAGGCAGGGTCCATCGGGGAGACGCTGACGGCGGTGCTGGCGCAGGAGCGCCCGGCCGACCTCGTCGTCGTGGTACCGAACGGGTGCACCGACGACACGGCGCAGGTGGCGCGCGACGCCGCCGGCGACGACCCGCGGGTCGTCGTCTGGGAGCTGCCGCGGCTGGCGCACCGCAAGTCCGAGGCGCTCAACCGCGCCTGGGCCCGCTTCGGCGACGACCACGACTACCTCGTCTGCCTCGACGGCGACACGGTCCTGCCGCCGAACGCGATCGGCGACTGGGTCGCCGAGCTCGACGCGGACGCGACGCTGGGCGGCAGCAGCAGCAAGTTCACGATGCTCGGTGGCGACCTCCTGACCCGCCTGCAGCGGGCCGAGTTCGCCAAGTGGACCGTCTCGGCGCTCGACCGCGGCTGGACCAGCGTCCTGGCCGGCACCGGCTGCATCATCCGCGGGTCGGCCCTGCGCGAGGTCGCGGCCCGGCCCGACCGCCAGGGCCCCTACAGCTACGACTCGACGACCGAGGACTTCGAGCTGACCTACCGGATCCGCGAGCTCGGCTACCGCTGCCAGGTCTCGCCGACCGTGCGGGCCTACACCGACTCGATGCGCACCGTCCGCGCCCTGTGGGGCCAGCGGATGAAGTGGCAGGTCGGCACGGTCGAGGACCTCATGACCTTCGGGGTGGGACGCCGTACGGCGCTCGACTGGTGGCAGCAGGTGCTCGGCCTGGCCGCCGCGTTCGTGCGCGTCTCCTTCGTCCTCATGATGGGCGTCAACCTCGCGCTCGGCACGCTGAGCTGGCACTGGTACTGGTGGCTCGCGCCGCTGGTCTTCGTCGCCAACGACGTCAAGCAGTCGCTGCGGATCCCGCACCGCGACCGTCGCGACGTCCTGCTCGCCGCGCTGCTGGTCCCCCAGGAGGCGTTCGCGTGGATGCGCGCCGCCTGGTTCCTCGTCGGATGGGGCGCCGCCCTGCGCAGCCGGGTCACCGGTGTGCGCGTGGACCGGTGGGCCCTCCAGTACGCCGCCGAAGGGAGGTGAACCCCGTGTACGGACAGTCCGCTCCCGTCGCCCTGGCCGCCGTGCCGGCCGCCGCGGTCACCCTCCAGGTCGGTTGGGTCGTCAGTGCCGCCGTCACCGTGCTCTTCGTCGGCGTGGCCCTGTGGCAGCTGGCCCGCCGCTCGCGCAGCAACCCGTGACACCGCGCAGCACCCCCTGAGACGCGGGGTACGGCGCGAGCCCGCCGCCCCCGCGGGCGCCGTACCCCGTCGTCGTCGGACCATCCGGCCCCGAGCCACCGGTCCGACGACAGTGCGCCCCGCCCGAGACCGATCCCCCGGGCGGGGCGCACGCCTGTGCTGTGGTGCGCGAGCGCGCTCAGCGCGACTGCATGATCTCCCGCATGAGCGCAGCGGTCTCGGACGGGGTCTTGCCGACCTTGACCCCGGCGGCCTCGAGGGCCTCCTTCTTCGCCGCGGCGGTGCCGGACGAGCCGGAGACGATGGCGCCGGCGTGGCCCATCGTCTTGCCCTCGGGGGCGGTGAAGCCGGCGACGTAGCCGACGACCGGCTTGGTCACGTGCTCCTTGATGTACGCCGCCGCCCGCTCCTCGGCGTCGCCGCCGATCTCGCCGATCATGACGATGGCGTCGGTCTCGGGGTCGTCCTCGAAGGCCTGGAGGCAGTCGATGTGCGTGGTGCCGATGATCGGGTCGCCCCCGATGCCGACGGCGGTGGAGAAGCCGAACTCCCGCAGCTCGTACATCATCTGGTAGGTCAGCGTGCCCGACTTGGAGACCAGGCCGATCCGGCCGGGGCCGGCGATGTCGCCGGGGATGATGCCGACGTTGGACTTGCCGGGGCTCATCAGGCCGGGGCAGTTGGGGCCGATGATGCGCGTGCCCGTGCCGAGGGAGTAGTTGAAGAACTCCGCGGAGTCCTTGACCGGGACGCCCTCGGTGATGACGACGACCAGCGGCATGCCGGCGTCGATGGCCTCGATGACCGCGGCCTTGGTGAAGGCCGGCGGGACGAAGACGACCGACACGTCGGCGCCGGTGGCCTCCATGGCCTCCGCCACCGAGCCGAAGACCGGGATCCGGGTGCCGTCGACGTCGACCGCCTGGCCGGCCTTGCGCGGGTTGACGCCACCGACGACGGCGGTGCCGTCGCCGAGCATGAGCCGGGTGTGCTTCATCCCGACCGCACCGGTCATGCCCTGGACGACGACCTTGGAGTCAGCGTTCAAGAAGATTGCCATTGCTTCAGTTCCCCTTACTTCGCCGCGAGCTCGGCGGCTTTGGCGGCAGCGCCGTCCATGGTGGCTTCGATCGTGACGAGCGGGTGGTCGCGCTCGGCGAGGATCCGGCGTCCCTCCTCGACGTTGTTGCCGTCGAGGCGGACGACCAGCGGCTTGGTGGCGGCGTCACCGAGGGTGTCGAGCGCCCCGACGATGCCCTTGGCGACCTCGTCGCACGCGGTGATCCCGCCGAAGACGTTGACGAAGACGGCCTTGACCTGCGGGTCGCCGAGGATGATCCCCAGGCCGTTGGCCATGACCTCGGCGCTCGCGCCGCCGCCGATGTCGAGGAAGTTGGCCGGCTTGGGCTGGCCCGGCACCTGCTCGCCGGCGTAGGCGACGACGTCGAGGGTCGACATGACCAGGCCCGCACCGTTGCCGATGATGCCGACGGAGCCGTCGAGCTTGACGTAGTTGAGGCCCTTCTCCGCGGCGGCCGCCTCCAGCGGGTCGGCCGCGGCCTTGTCCTCGAGGGCGGCGTGCTCGGTGTGCCGGAAGTCGGCGTTGCCGTCGAGCGTCACCTTGCCGTCGAGGGCGACGACCTCGCCGTCCTCGGTCTTGACGAGCGGGTTGACCTCGACGAGGGTCGCGTCCTCGTCGCGGTAGACCTCCCAGAGGCGCTCGAGGACGGGCACGATCTTGGCGCCCGTCTCGGTGTCGAAGCCGGCCGCGTCGACGATCTCCTGGGCCTTGGCGGTGTCGATGCCCGTGTTGGGGTCGACGGCGACGCGCGCGAGGGCCTCGGGGCGCTCGACCGCGAGCTGCTCGATCTCCATGCCGCCCTCCTTGCTGCACATCGCGAGGTAGGTGCGGTTGGCCCGGTCGAGCAGGACCGAGAAGTAGTACTCCTCGGCGATCTTCGCGCCCTGGGCGATCATGACGCGGTGCACGGTGTGGCCCTTGATGTCCATGCCGAGGATGGCCTCGCCCGCGGCCGCGGCCTCGTCGGGGCTCGTGGCGACCTTGACGCCGCCGGCCTTGCCGCGGCCGCCGGTCTTCACCTGGGCCTTGACGACGACCACGCCGCCGCTGCGCGGGCCGATCTGCTCGGCCGCCGCCCTCACGCCCTCGACGGTGTCCGCGACGACACCGGCGAGCACGGGAACCCCGTGCGCCTCGAACATGTCACGCGCTTGGTACTCGAACAGATCCACGGGTCCTCGTCCTGTCGTCGACAAGTGGGTTGGTGGGGGCCGGTCCGTGCCGTGGCCGGCCACCGGGACCCCGACCCGGAGACCCGTGACGGGTCCGGCGTGGTCGCCTGCGGTCGTGCCGCGTCGCACCGAGGGTGGCCCCCGGATGCCGCGGGCGAGCCTATCGGCCCGCGCGGGGCGGCTCCGGCCGGGCCACGGGCGGTGGGACCAATCTCATAGCGGCCCCTCGCGCGCACCCTCAGGCGATGGTGACGGCCTGGCCCTGCGGGACGAGGAGCACCCAGACCGGCCCGCGGGCCATGCTCATCACCTGCGCGCCGACGCGGAAGCTCGTCGGGGCGGCGGCCGAGGACCGCGACCAGGTCCCGCGCCAGACCCGGCCGTCGCGCAGCACCTCGGCGGGGCCCGAGCCGATGACCGTGGCGAGCGGGGTGTGCACCCCGTTGACGTCGACGTTGGAGGACTGGCGGACGGGGACGTGCTGGACGACGACGCTCCCCGCGTAGTGCGGCGTCCCGTCGGCGTCGCTGTCCGGGACGCCGTCGATGACGACGCGCCAGGCGTGCCGCGCGGCGTCGTACGCCAGGTCGATCCGCGAGGCCTGCCACGACGTCGCGACGCGGGTCGCGGCCTGGCCCCCGGTGGGCGCGGGCCCGAAGCGGAAGCCCGGGTCGCCCGGGCGGACGCTGCCGCCGGCGCGGGCGAGCAGCGCCGCGGTGCGGCCGATGACGTTGTACGGCGCCCGGCGGTTGCCGGCCCGGTAGAACCCGACCGGGGAGGCGTCGTTGGACAGGTCGACCTGGTTGCCGGCCTCGAGCGCCGCGACGGTGGCGGCCGACCCGCCGGAGAAGGCGAAGGCGACCTTGCCGTAGTTGGCGAGCAGGTCGACGTCGGTCTCGCGGCCCGAGCGCACCGGGCCGATCTCGCCCGGCATCCGGCTCGACCAGACGCAGAGCAGCCGGGTCAGCCCGGCCTCGACCGGCTCGACGTAGACGACGTCGGCGAGCCACACCCCCGTGCGGGGTCGGGAGGCCGAGGTGTTGTCGATCTTCGCCGCGAGGACCGGACCGCCGGTCAGCCGGGTGTACGGCGACGCGGCGGCGGTCGTCGCGCGGGTGGTCGCGGGGACCGGCCTGGTCGACGACGAGGAGGAGGACGGGGCCCGCGACGTCGACGCCACGGGGGCGGGCGGCGCGGACGAGCAGCCGGCGAGGGCGGCGGCGGCCCACCCGGCGAGACCGGCCAGCCCGGCGGCGACGGCGCGGCGGGGCGGCTGCGGGCGGTTCGGCGTGGGGGGCGTCGCGGACATGGCGGCAGAGGGTAGAGCAGCCGGCTGGGGTGACGCCGTACGGCGCCGGGCGACGCGTCGTGCTGGGGGGCGGGCCCTGGGGATGGGGCCCGCCCCGTACTGCAGCACTCGGACGCTGCGGGTTTTCACCCCCGCGCCGTCAGGGGAGAGTCGGGCGCGGTGCCGCTCACCACCCGGGGAAGGTGGTGCACAGCCGGACCAGCCATCCGGCTCGTCCGTGCAGGTCACTGGGGGGATGACCCGTCCGGACGTCGTGTTCACCATGCTCCACCTCCCCAGGCGCCTTCCCCACCGTCTTTGCCAACTCTTTAACAAGGAACGTGCGCACGCTCCGTACGATCTTGGGTATTTGACAAGCTTTGTCCTTGTTTGAGGGAGCCTGCCGGTGACACAGTCACCGGGCGCTGTCCCGCTGCACAACTTCGTCCCGTCGTCACCGTCCCGGCCGCGGCGCGTTCGCGTGTGAGCCGCGGCCCGCGCGGTTACTCTCGGTCAGGTGTCCGCCGCTCGACCCGTGGACGCGGCCCGCGCCGACGACGACGCGCCCGCCGCGGCGGTCGACGACGCCGGGTCCCGGGTCGGTCGGCCGGGACCGGTCGGGGTGGCGGTGGACGGGGTCGCCCGCGCCGTCCGCGCGGTGCGGACCTCGCGCACCGCGCTCGGGGAGGCGGCCGGCGCGCTGCTGACCCCCGGAGGGCTGGCCGGCGCCGCCGTCGAGACGATGTGGATCTCGACCCACCTGGCCATCTACCCGCTCGGCCTGGTCGGGGGTCGCTCGCGCGGCACGGGCCCCGGCTACCGGATCGAGCACCTGCCCCCGGTGCAGCGCGGGCTGCACGTGCGCGACGTCGAGGCCGCCGGCACGCCGATCGTGCTCGTGCACGGCATCGTCGACAACCGCTCGGTCTTCACCCTGCTGCGGCGCGGGCTGCGCGGCCGCGGCTTCGGCCGCGTGTCGACGATGAACTACTCGATCCTCACCGGCGACGTCCGCGTCGCCGCCGCCCGGCTCGCCGCGGAGGTCGAGCGGATCTGCGAGGAGACCGGCTACGAGCGGCTGCACGTCGTCGGGCACAGCATGGGCGGGCTCATCGCGCGCTACTACGTCACGCGGCTGGGCGGCGACGCGCGCGTCCACACGCTCGTGACGCTGGGCAGCCCGCACGCCGGCACCTGGACGGCGTACGGCTGGCCCTCCACGCTGACCCGGCAGCTGCGCCCCGGGAGCCCGCTGATGCGCGAGCTGGCCGGCCCCGTCGCCGGCTGCCGGACCCGCTTCCTGTGCTACTGGTCCGACCTCGACCAGGTGATGTTCCCGCAGCGCACCGCGGCGCTGGAGCACCCGGACCTCGACGTCACCAACGTGCGGCTGCACGGCGTCGGGCACACGAGCATCCCCATCATGGACGCGGTCGTGCGCGGCATCTCCGAGGCGCTGGCCCATCTGGACGAGGACGGCTCGACCGTCGCGCCGGCCGTGGCGCCGCTGCACGCGCCCCGCTCGTCCGGGCGCCGGCCCGGCTGCTGACCTCCTCCGAGCGGCGGCCTACGGCCCACCCGCGACGGGAGCGGACGGCCGTACCCATCCGATCCCCGGGTATCCCACAGGGTGGGCACCTCCGCCACCCATTTTGAGGTCACGAAAAGATCACGGTACGCTCAGGTTCTTCCCCGCCGACCTCACCCCACCCGAGCGCGTCCGCGATCGTCCCGAGGTCCAGCGTTCCGCACGCCCCCGACCCCGAGGTTCCGTTCTCCGTGAGCACGAGCAAGTACCAGGGGCGGCACCGCTCCGCGTCCGAGCCCACCGCCGCCCGTGAGTCGTCCCCGACCGCCGGCGTCCCCGGCGTGGGCGGACGGCACCGCCGGGCGACGTCCCGCTCGCTGCCCCGCCTCGCGGGCACCGGCGTGCTGCTGCCCACGGTCGCCACCGCCGCCGTCGTCCTCACGACGACCGGCGCCCACCTCGGCGCCGCGACCTCCCCCAGCACCGCGAGCGGCACCCTCGCCGCGGCGCAGTCCGTCGGGGCCGCCGAGGCCGCCGCCCGGCAGCAGGCCGTCGAGACCAAGGCCGCCACCCTCGCCGCGCAGAGCCGGTCGCTGACCAGCCGCGCCGCCCGCGACGCGGCCCGCGCCGACGTGGCCGACCGCGCCGCCGCGGCGCAGGCCGCGCAGGCGGCGCAGGCCGCCGCCGCAGCGAGGGCGAAGGCCGCCGAGGCGGCCAAGGCGGCCGCCGCCGCCAAGGCCGCGGCCGCCGCGCACCGGTGGGTCGCCCCCATCGCCGTGCCCTTCACGCTGACCTCCGGCTTCGGACCGCGCTGGGGCTCGGTGCACCCGGGCCAGGACTTCGCCGTGCCCGTCGGCAGCCCCGTCATGGCGATGTCGAGCGGCACGGTGATCCTCGCCGGCTGGGAGGGCGGCTACGGCAACAAGGTCGAGATCAAGTACTGGGACGGCACCATCTCCTGGTACGCCCACAACAGCCGGCTCCAGGTCGCCACGGGCGACACCGTGACCCCCGGCCAGGTCGTCGCGCTCTCCGGCAACACCGGTCACTCGACCGGCCCGCACTCGCACGTCGAGATCCACCTCGGCGGCGACGACACCCAGAACGGTGCCGTCCCCCCGATCCCGTGGCTCACCCAGCACGGCGCCATGCCCGGCCGCGGCACCGCCGGCACCTCGACCGCCGGCGACTGACCCTCCGGGTCACCCCGCGAATCGGATCCGGCCCGCTCGGCTCCCGTCACCGACGGAGCCGAGCGGGCCGGATCCGATCCATGTCCGCTCGCGCCCGTACGGCGCCCCGCCGACGACCCCGCCCGGTCAGAGCTTGACGAGCGGGGCGTAGCGCAGCAGCAGCCGCTTGACGCCGGTGTCGGCGCCGAAGTCGACGTGGGCCAGGGCCCGGTCGCCCTCCCCCTCGACCCGGACCACCGTGCCGAGGCCGAAGGAGTCGTGGGTGACCCGGTCGCCCTGGGCCACCTGGACGGCGGGACGGCTGCTCGCCCGGCTCGCCTCGCGCCGCTCCGCGAGCGACGACATCGCCGACGACGGCATCGCGCGGCGGGTGCGCACGGCGTCGATCGCCGTGTCGGTGCGCTCCCAGTCGACCAGCGCCTCGGGGATCTCGTCGAGGAAGCGTGAGGCCGGGTTGTACTGCGGCGAGCCCCAGGCCGAGCGGACCGCGGCCCTCGAGAGGTGCAGCCGCGAGCGGGCCCGGGTGATGCCGACGTACGCGAGCCGGCGCTCCTCCTCGAGCTCGGTCGGGTCGCCGAGCGAGCGCAGGTGCGGGAAGGTCCCGTCCTCCATGCCAGTGAGGAAGACGACGGGGAACTCCAGGCCCTTCGCGGTGTGCAGCGTCATGAGGGTCACGACGCCGCCGTCGGCCCCGGGCGCCCCGTCGGGGATCTGGTCGGCGTCGGCGACGAGCGAGACGCGCTCGAGGAAGTCCTCCAGCGAGGCCTCCTCCCCCGTCTCGAGCCGCTCGTCGTCGAACTCGCGCGCCACCTCGACGAGCTCGCCGAGGTTCTCCACCCGGTTCTCGTCCTGGGGGTCGGCGCTGCCGCGCAGCTCGGCGAGGTAGCCGCTCTTCTCGACCACGGCCTCGAGCAGCCCGGCGACGCCGGACCCGGCGTCGTACACCTCCCGCAGCTGCTCGAGCAGCCGCGTGAACGCCTCGATCGCGGTCACCGAGCGCGTCGCGATACCCGGGGCGTCGGCCGCGCGGCCGAGCGCGGCGACGAACGGGATCCGCTCCCGGTCCGCCAGCTGGGCCACGCACGCCTCGGCGCGCTCGCCGATGCCGCGCTTGGGCGTGTTGAGGACCCGGCGCAGGTTGACGGTGTCGAGCGGGTTGGAGACGACGCGCAGGTACGCCAGCGCGTCCTTGATCTCCTTGCGCTCGTAGAAGCGGGTGCCGCCGACGACCTTGTAGGGCAGGCCGACCCGGACCAGCACCTCCTCGAAGGCGCGCGACTGCGCGTTGGTCCGGTAGAACACCGCGACGTCCTTCGGGCGCACGCCCTCGGACTCGACGAGCCGGTCGATCTGCCGGGCGACGAACGCGGCCTCGTCGTGCTCGCTGTCGGCGACGTAGCCGACGATCTTCACGCCGTCGCCGGCGTCGGTCCACAGGTTCTTGTCGCGGCGGTTCTGGTTGCGGGCGATGACCGCGTTGGCG
Source organism: Lapillicoccus jejuensis (assembly GCF_006715055.1). Lineage (NCBI taxonomy): Bacteria > Bacillati > Actinomycetota > Actinomycetes > Micrococcales > Intrasporangiaceae > Lapillicoccus > Lapillicoccus jejuensis. Next base: position 2,620,790 of record NZ_VFMN01000001.1, on the reverse strand, counting down.
GCCCGCAGGATGGTCTGCGTCGAGCGGTAGTTCTGCTCGAGCAGGATCGTGCGCGCGTCGGGGTAGTCCTGCTCGAACTCGACGATGTTGCGGATCGTCGCGCCGCGGAAGGCGTAGATCGACTGGTCGGCGTCACCGACGACGCACAGCTCCCCCGGCGGCACCGCGTGCGCCGGCGCGTCGTCGGGCAGCGCCGGCCCGACGAGCTCCTTGACCAGCTGGTACTGCGCGACGTTGGTGTCCTGGTACTCGTCGACGAGGATGTGCCGGAACCGCCGCCGGTAGTGCTCGGCCGCGTCCGGGAAGGCCTGCAGCAGGTGGACGGTCGTCATGATGAGGTCGTCGAAGTCGAGCGCGTTGGCCTGCCGCAGCCGCCGCTGGTAGGCGGTGTAGGCCTCGGCGATCCGCTGCTCGTGGTGGCTGCCCTCGGCCGCGACCCGCGAGGCGTAGGTCTCCTCGTCGACGAGCTCGTTCTTGAGGTTGCTCACGGCGTGCGAGAAGGCCCGCGGCTGGTAGCGCTTGGGGTCCAGGTCGAGGTCGCGCAGCACGAGGGTCATCAGCCGCTGGCTGTCGGCGGCGTCGTAGATGGAGAAGGTCGAGCGCAGCCCGACCCGCTGCGCCTCGCGGCGCAGGATCCGCACGCAGGCCGAGTGGAAGGTCATCACCCACATCGCCTTGGCGGCCGGCCCGACGAGGGCGGCGACCCGCTCCTTCATCTCGCCGGCGGCCTTGTTGGTGAAGGTGATGGCCAGCACCTGCCCCGGCCGCGCCCCCCGCGCGCCGAGCAGCCAGGCGATCCGGTGGGTGAGGACGCGGGTCTTGCCCGAGCCCGCGCCGGCGACGATGAGCAGCGGCGGACCCTCGTGGACGACGGCTTCGCGCTGCTGCCGGTTGAGCCCCTCGAGCAGCTCCTCGGCCCGGGCCCGCGCGTCGCCCCGCTCCCCCTCGGGCGGGGGCGCGTCGGCGGAGGCCCACAGCGGCAGCCCCGCGTCGTCGACCTCGGCGGCGGAGGACGCGGAGGAGGGCGACGGGGTCGCCGGGGTGGTCAGGCCGAGGTCGTCGAACAGGGTGCTCATCGTCCCCCCAGGGTACGGCGCCCCACCGACGCCCGACCGCGCCCTCCGCCCGACGCTCCGACCGCAGGCGGATGCCCCCGAGGGTCGGGCTGCCTACGCTGGACCGCGTGCTGACCGACCGCCTCTACGCGTGGACCCGCGCCCACACCCTCGTGGTCGACGCGGTCATCGCGGTCGGCATCCTCGTCACCTTCGGGCTGATGAGCACGGCGGTCGGGGCGAACGTGGAGCACGCCGACACGGCGGCCGCGTTCACGCTCCTCGAGACCGCCCTGCTCGTCGTCCGCCGACGGTGGCCGGTGCCGGTGATGTGGACGATGTTCGTGCTCTCGCTGGCGCAGCTCGCCCTGCTCCCGACCCTGCTGCCGGCCAACATCGCCCAGCTCTACGTCATCTACACCGTCGCCGCGCACGTCCCCCGCTTCCGCACCCGGCTCACGGCGCTCTACCTGGGGCTGCTCGGGTCCGCCCTCGGCGGGCTGCGGTTCACCGCGACGACGTACAGCTACGTCGGCATCCTCTTCACCGCCTTCGCGATGGCGGTGTCCGTCACCCTGGTCTGGGTCGTCGGCAACCTCGTCCGCGGCCGCGAGTCGGTCATGGAGCAGCTGGCCGAGAGCAACCGGGTCCTGCAGCGCGACCGCGAGCAGCGCGACGTCATCGCCACCCAGCAGGAGCGGGCCCGGATCGCGCGGGAGATGCACGACATCGTCGCCCACTCGCTCTCGGTCGTCGTCGTCCAGGCCGACGCCGGCGCCTACACCGCCGAGCACGCGGCCGGTTGGGTGCGCGACGACGCCGTCCGCACCCTCGGCACGATCGGCGACACCGCCCGCGCCGCCCTCGCGGAGACCCGTCGGCTCGTGGGCGTGCTGCGCGACCGCGACGCCCCGGTCGACCTCGCGCCGCTCGCCGGGCTCGACGACCTCGACGGGCTGCTCGAGCGCACCCGGTCCTCCGGCGTCCCGGTCACCGCGCAAGTCCCGCGCCGCGAGGAACTGGCCGGGGTCGGGCGCGACGTCGAGCTGGCGGCCTACCGCGTGGTCCAGGAGTCGCTCACCAACGTGCTCAAGCACGCCGGCCCGGGCGCCAGCGCGCTGGTGCGGCTCGAGCGGCTGCCGGACGCCCTGCGGGTGCAGGTGAGCGACGACGGCCTCGGGGCCGGCGCCGGTGACGACGGAGAGGGCAACGGCCTGGTCGGGATGCGCGAGCGGGTGACCGCCTCGGGCGGCACGCTCCTCGCCGGTCCGCGCCCCGGGGGTGGGTACGCCGTCACGGCGAGCCTCCCGCTCGCGGCCCCCCGCACCGCCCCCGACCCCCGACCCCTGGTGAGCCGATGACGCCGACCCCGCCCGAGGTCCCCGAGCCGCCCGTGCGGCTCTTCCTCGTCGACGACCAGGAGCTGGTCCGGGCCGGCTTCGCCATGGTCCTCGACGCCACGCCCGACATGCAGGTCGTCGGCCAGGCGGCCGACGGCCGCGCCGCCCTCGACGCGCTCACCGGCCCCGGCCGGGTCGCGGCCGACGTCGTCCTCATGGACATCCAGATGCCGCGCCTCAACGGCGTCGAGGCGACCCGGGCCCTCCTCGCCGAGCCGGGTGCGCCGCGGGTGCTCGTCCTCACGACCTTCGACCTCGACGAGTTCGCCTTCGCCGCGCTGCAGGCCGGCGCGTCCGGGTTCCTGCTCAAGGACGCCGGCCCGCGCGACCTGCTCGCGGCGATCCGCGCGGTCCACCGCGGCGACTCGGTCGTCGCCCCGAGCACGACCCGCCGGCTCATCGACACCTTCGTCGCCCGGGAGCAGCCAGGGACCGCCGCCGACGAGCCGCCGTACGGCGACGCGGGTGCGCGCCTCAGCCCGCTCACCGACCGCGAGCGCGAGGTCCTCGTCGCCGTGGGGCGGGGGCTGACCAACGCCGAGATCGCGGCGTCGTTCTTCCTCGCGGAGGCGACGGTGAAGACCCACATCGGCGCGATCCTGCGCAAGCTCGACCTGCGCGACCGGGTGCAGATGGTCGTGCTGGCCTACGAGACCGGGCTGGTCCGCGTCGGCGACGAGTGACGCCGACGGCCCCGGTGCGGACCCGTCAGTGCGCGGCCGCGCGGTGCCGGGCGAGGACGTCGAGACCGAAGTCGCTGTCGGGGTCGCGCCAGACCGAGTGCGCGTGGTTGGCGCCGCGCTGGGTGTTGTCCCACTCGACCAGCAGCGACGGACCCTGCAGGCGGTAGTACGTCGGTCCCCCGGGCTCGAGCGGCCCCGCCCACGCCAGGTGGACGGCGTCGAGCGCCGCGTCGTCGTCGTACACCGCCAGCGGGCTCACCTCGTCGGGGACCCGCCCGAGGTAGCCCGACAGCAGCAGCCGCAGCCGCTCCCGCTGACCGGCGTCGAGCTCGCTCGCCGGGACGCCCTGCGGGGTGGCCTTGAGCTCGGTGGCGGCGTGCTGCGCCTCGCCGAAGGCGGCGGCGTCGTCGATGGCGTCCGACAGCCGCTGCAGCTTGGCCTGCTCGGCGTCGTCGGGGAAGCGCTCGTCGCGCCACACCGCGGCGAGCGGCAGGTAGCGGTCCCCGGGCGAGACCCGCAGCCGGTTGGCGGTGACGAGGTCGGGCGGCGCCTGGTCGAGCAGCACGGCGCGCTCGCGCAGCGCGGTGGGCAGCTCGACGACGAGGTCGCGGGCGAGGTCCTCGAGCCGCCCCAGCGGCCGGTTGAGGCCGCCGGCGAGCAGTGGCGAGGACGCCGGGTCGGCACCGAGGAAGCACGGGGTCGTCGCGACGAGCTCGCCGTCGACGACGAGGTTGTTGAGCGAGACGTGGTGGCCACCGAAGCGCCAGCCCCAGGGCGCCGTACCGGCGGGGTCGCCGAAGACGCGCAGGTAGTACAGGCCCGGGTCGCGGCCGCGCTCCCGGTCGAAGCGGACGACGAAACCCTCGGCGTGGTCGAGGACGTTCTCCAGCCCCATGACGGTGGCGACGGTGACGTAGCCGGCCGCCGACAGACCGGTCGCGACCAGTCGCATCGCGGCGCGCTGCTGGGCCGGGCGCTGCTCGTGCACGGTCAGCCCGCCGTGGTCGGTGGGGGTGTAGAACCAGCGCCGCCGCTCGGCGTCCGTCGGGTCGCCGGTGCCGCCGTCGCCCTCGGCGAGGTCCTGCGGGACGGCCCCGACCGCGACCCGCCGCTGCCCGTCGTCGAGCGAGTCCAGCCAGGCGGACGCCGCCTGCGCCATCCGGTCGGCGACCGTACGGCGCGCGGTCGCGGCGGAGACCACATCGGGGGCGGAGGTCGTGTCGTCGTCGGCCACGTCGCGAACCTAACCGAGGGCGCCGGGCTCCACCACGGTCACCTGTCTCAGGGTGCGACACCGCAGCCCTGCGGCCCGGCGCCGGACCGGGCTAGGTTGGCGCCGACGCCGGGCAGCGAGGCCCGGCCCGACCAGGAGGACCACGTGACCACTCCCACCGACGACCGCCGCGACCTGCTGACCGTCATCGCGTTCATGAAGGCGGCCCCGGGCAAGCGCGACGAGCTCAAGGCGGCGCTCGAGGCGCTCATCGAGCCGACCGGCCAGGAGGCGGGCTACGTCAACTACGACCTGCACCAGTCGGTCGAGGACCCCGACAGGTTCTTCTTCTACGAGAACTGGGAGTCCGGCGAGCACCTCGACGCGCACCTGGCGACCCCCCACCTGGTCGACTTCGCCGCCCGCATCCCGGAGCTGCTGGACGAGAGCGGCCTGAGCGTCAACCGGGTGCAGCGGATCGCCTGACGACCGATCCTCGTCAGGGCACACGCAGAGCGCCTGCTCGGGAAGCTGGTTCCCGAGCAGGCGCTCTGCCGTCCTGACCTCGCGGTCGGTCAGCTCACCGTCGCGTGGCTGCTGGAGCAGCTGTTCGTGTCGTTGCTCCAGGTGGCCTGCTCGGCGAAGGACCCCGTCGAGGTGGACACGTTCCGCGCACCGCCGGTCGAGCCGGGAGCGATCCACGCGCACTCGTCGGCGTTCTCCTGGCCGGCGTAGGTGCCGCTGCCGGTGTTGGTCCAGCCACCGGCCGGGTTCTGGTCGGTGATCGTCTCCGCGTACTCGTGGCCCTCGACCATCGTGTAGCCGTCGAGCGTGCCGGCCGAGCCGCTGTTGACGAAGTTCTGACCGCAGCTCGCGCCCTGGTCCAGGGTGTAGGGCATGTTGGTGAAGGCGATGTCGCCGTACGCCGAGGAGACGCCCACGTCGCCGTTCCAGTCGTGCCACGCGCAGAAGCCGCCGGTCTTGTAGTTGTCCGGGTTGAGGCCCTTGGGCGACAGGACGACGTACTGGGCGTAGCGGTTCGACGCGGCCGTCGTGTTGCCGAAGTGCGCCGCGGCCTTGACGGCCTCGCTGCCGAGCTGCGCGCCGGTGGCCGCGGTCGGCTCGGCGGCGCTGTTGTCGTACCAGACCCCGGCGAACGCGCCGCCGGTCGGGTAGCCGACGTGGGCGGCGCTCGAGGAGCACGCGGTCGCGCCGGCGGTGACGAGCGGCCCGTCGCAGTACTGGGTCATGACGCCCGACCAGGCCTCGCCCCCGGTGCCGAGTCCCTTGAACATCGACTCGAGCTTGGCCGACCCGCCCGCGGTGTCGTTGGTGAAGGTGACGTTGCCCGACGCGTTGGTCGACTGCGTCCCCCACTGGGTGCCCCAGAAGACGAGGTAGACCTTCTCGTGGCCGCTGGTGACGCCGATGCCGTCGACGCCGCCGCCGTAGGAGAGCGTCTGGGCCGAGGTCGCCCGCCGGCTGCTCGGCGAGGCGTGCTGGGCCTGCCACCCGGTGGCGAGCTCGTGCTGGTGGCGGGTCAGGACGGCGCCGTGCCGGTAGGCGTGGCCGCTGGCCTGGGCGGAGTACGGGTTGCCGGTCGACGCGGTGGCGGGAGCGGCGGTGGCCGCCAGACCGGTGGCGGTCGCCGTGAGGGCGAGCGCGACGGCGGCGACACGGGAACGTGCGATGCGCATGCGAATCCTTCTCTGACACAGGCCCGTCCGGGCGTGGTTGATGTCCCAGGAACCTACTGACGCACGGTAAAGAGCGGGTATGGGAAGTCCTACCCGAGCGCCCGGACTTCCTGGGAAGGTCATGACAGGCAGGTGGGGGCGCTCGGGGAAGAACGCTGCCGCGGGCACGACCGGGGCTGCGACCACGGGCGCAGGCCGGTCGCACAGGATCCGCCCAGGGGTTGAGGTGCCGACCCACAGGACGCCCCTAGCGTCGAGGGCATGACGACGACGACCCTGTCCCGGGACACGACCCCGGCCGCGCAGCCGCCCGCCGCCCGCACCCTCGACCTGGTCAAGGTCTACGGCCGGGGGGAGGCCGCGGTCCGCGCGCTCGACGGGGTCGGCGTCGACCTGCCGGCCGGACGCTTCACGGCGGTCATGGGCCCCTCCGGCTCGGGCAAGTCGACGCTGCTGCACTGCGTCGCCGGGCTGGACTCCCCCACCTCCGGGGAGGTCTGGCTGGGTGGTACCGAGCTGACCCGACTGTCCGACAAGGCCCTGACGCTCGCGCGCCGGCGGCGGGTCGGCTTCGTCTTCCAGTCCTACAACCTGCTGCCGATGCTCACGGCCGAGCAGAACATCCTGCTACCGCTGCGGCTCGCCGACCGCCGCCCCGACGCGGAGACCCGCGAGTGGGTGACCGGCGTCGTCGACGCCCTCGCTCTCGGCGACCGGCTCGCCCACCGTCCGGGCGAGCTGTCCGGCGGTCAGCAGCAGCGCGTCGCCGCCGCCCGCGCCCTCGTCACCCGGCCCGACCTGCTCGTCGCCGACGAGCCGACCGGAGCGCTGGACCGCCACAGCTCGGCCGAGCTGCTCGGCTTCCTCGCCCGCTCCGTGCGCGAGCTGGGCCAGACCGTCGTCATGGTCACGCACGACCCGTCCGCGGCGTCGTACGCCGACGAGGTCCTGCTCATGGCCGACGGCCGGCTCGTCGGGCGGGTCGCCGAGCCGACCGCCGAGTCCGTGCTCGAGGCCATGGGCCGTCTCGCCGAGGCGGGCCGCTGATGCTCCAGGTCCTCCTCGGCACCCTGCGCACGAGCAGCCGCCGGTACGTCGCCACGACCCTGGCCATCGTCCTCGGCGTCGCCTTCGCCACCGTCACCCTCGTCCTGTCCGGCACCCTCGCCTCCAGCGTCCGCGAGCGCGTCGCGGGCGACGTCGGGGGCTACGCCGCCGTCGTCGTCCCCGGCGAGGGCTTCGGCGGCAACGCCGTGCCGGCGGGGGTCGTCGACGCCGTCCGCCGCCTGCCCGGCGTCGCCGCCGTCGTGCCGGTGGCCTCGACCGCCGTGCAGGTCCACGGCGCCGCGATGGCGTGGACGGACGCGCGGACCTGGCGCCCCACCCCCGCCGTACGACTCGTCTCCGGGGCCGCGCCGACGACGGCCGAGCAGGTCGTCGTCTCGACGTCCGTGGCCGCCCGCGCCGACCTGCGCCCGGGCCGCCCGCTCGAGATCACCGACAGCACCGGCGCCCCGCGCAGGCTCACCGTCAGCGGGGTCGCCGTCCCCGGCGACGGCTCCCCGGGGACGCTGTGGGGCACGGGGGCGGCGCTCGCCACGTGGTCGGGCACGAGCGACCTCACCCAGGTCCTCGTCACCGCCGCGCCCGGTCAGGACGGCGGCGCCGTCCTCGTTGCGGTGACGGCCGCTGTCGCGCGGGTCGGCCACGGCGCCGACGTGCCGGCGGCCGAGGTCCGCAGCGGCGCGGAGGAGGCCGACCGGCTGACGACGCAGGCCCTGCAGGGCAGCGACGCGCTGACGATGTTCCTGCTCGCCTTCGCCGCGGTCGCGCTCTTCGTCTCCGTCCTCGTCATCGGCAACACCTTCGCCATCCTCGTCGCGGCCCGGCGCCGCCAGGTCGCCCTGCTGCGCTGCGTCGGCGCGACCCGGGGCCAGGTGCTCCGCTCGGTCGTCGCCGAGTCGCTCGTCGTCGGGGTCGCGGGCTCCCTCCTCGGTGTCGGTCTCGGGGTCGCGCTGGCGGCGGTCGTCTCCCGCGTCGTCGGCGGCTCCGGTCCGCTCCCGCTGCAGTCGCTGTCCGTCCCGGCGATCGCCGTGGGACTGCCCCTGCTCGCGGGCACCCTCGTCACCGTCCTCGCCGCGCTGCTGCCGGCCCGCCGCGCCACCCGGGTGACCCCGCTGTCGGCGCTGCGCCCGGACGACACCGCGACCGGCACCTCGCCCGTCCGAGCGGGTCGCGTCCGTGTCGCGGTCGCCGTGCTGCTCGTCGTCGTCGGCGTCGCCGCCCTGGCGTACGGCGTCCGGACCGCCTCGATCCTCGTCGCCCTCCCCGGCGGGGTGCTGTCCGCGCTGGGACTGCTGCTCGGCGCGGTCGTCCTCGTGCCCCCGGCGGTGCGCCTGCTCGGCGCGGTGCCACGTCGCGTCGGCGGGGTGAGCGGGGACCTCGCGGTCGAGAACGCCGTCCGCAACCCGGCGCGGGCGGCGGCCGCCGCGAGCGCGCTGGTCGTCGGGGTCACCCTCATCACGATGATGTCGGTGGCCGCGTCGTCGGCGCAGGCCGGCGTCCTCGACGAGCTCGACGCGCACTTCCCCGTCGACGCCCAGGTCAGCGCCGCGCCAGGGGCACTCACCCCGACCGTCGTCGACCAGGTCGCGCGGACCGACGGGGTGGCGGCGACGGTGACGTTGTCGACCGCCTCGCTCGTGCTCGGCCGCGGCGAGCCGCAGGTCGTCACCGGGGTGCCGACGACGGTCGGGACGGTGCTGCGGTCCGCCGCCACGACGCCGTACGCCGTCGTGCGGCCGGGTCTCGTCGTCGTGGACGCCTCACTGGCTCCCGCGCTCGGGCTGACCGAGGGGGCCCGGACGACGCTCGGCGCTCTGCCGGTCACCGTGCACCTCGTCAAGGAGCCGCCGGCCCCGGTCCTCGCGGCGGCGAGCGACCTCGAGCGCGCCGGCGCCCAGCCGCGGACCGGGACGCTGCTGCTGCGGCTGACCGACGCCGACACCCCCGGCCCGACGATCGACCGGCTCGGTCGCGCCCTCGCCGGCGTCGACGGCGTGGACGTCGGCGGGGCCGCCCCGCAGCGGGCCGAGCTGCAGCAGGTGGTCCAGGTCGTCCTGCTCGTCGTCACCGGGCTGCTGCTCGTCGCCGTGGCCATCGCCCTCGTCGGGGTGGGCAACACGCTGGCCCTGTCGGTCCTCGAGCGGCAGCGCGAGTCGGCGCTGCTGCGGGCGCTCGGCCTGACCCGCGGCCAGCTGCGCGGCTCGCTCGCCCTGGAGGCGGCGCTGCTCGCCGGGGTCGCGGTCGTCGTCGGGGTGGCGGCCGGGATCGGCTACGGCTGGGCCGGGGCGCAGGCGCTGCTCGGGGCCCAGCTCGACGTCCCGCTCGTCGTGCCGTGGGGACGGCTGCTGCTCGTGGCGCTCGTCGCGCTGGCCGCCGGGGTGGCGGCCGCATGGCTCCCGTCGCGGCGCGCGGCGCGGGTCCACCCGGCGCTGGCCCTGGCCCAGGAGTAGAGGTGGGAGGAGGAGCCGGTCAGGCGGTGGGCAGGCCGGCCTCGCGCCAGGCCCGCAGGCCGCCGACGACGTCGGACGCCCCCCGCAGCCCGAGCCGGGCGAGGCTCGCCGCGGCCAGCGAGGAGGCGTAGCCCTCCTGGCACAGCACGAGCACGGCCGACCGGTCGCTCACCCAGGGCAGCCGGTGCTCGCCGCGCGGGTCGAGGCGCCACTCGAGGACGTTGCGCTCGACGACCACCGGGTGCAGGTCGGGGTGGACCTCGCCCTCGGCCCGGCGCTGCGCCTCGGGGCGGATGTCGACGAGGACGGCGCGACCGTGCAGGACGTCCTGGTACGCCGCCCGCGGCGAGACCCGGGCGTAGGTCGCCCGGGCCTCGTCGACGAGGTCGTCGGCGCCGAGGGGACCGACGGGACGGGCGGACGGGGGGTCACCGGCGGGGCGTCGTACGGCCGCGGGGGAGGCGAACAGGCTGGTCTCCCAGGCGATCTCGGTCGCGCGGCTCACCAGTCCTCCCTCTCGGACGTCGTGCCGGTGGGCACGAGGCCGGTGTCGCCGAGGACGTACGACGTCATCGTCTCCAGCCGCGGCGCGTAGGCGTGCACGGTGAGCGAGCGGCCCTCGGCGACGCCGACGACGTTGTGGACGTGGTGCTCGCCGAAGGCGCGCGAGTCGCCCTCGCCGAGCCGGCGACGGCGGACGTCGCGCCCGTCGAAGATCTCCTCGACGACGGCGCCGCGGGCGACGGCGAAGGCGCCGACGGAGCCGCCGTGGTCGTGCCAGCCGGTGGCGGCGCGCTCGGGCCAGGAGATGAGCCAGACCTCGACGCCGTCCTCGTCGGCGAGGCGGGCCCAGGTGCGCTCCCCCGGGTCGGCGCCCGGCTCGGGGTCGGGCAGCAGGAGGTGGAGGTTGGGGTTGGCGGCGAAGCGCCGGGCGACGCGCTCGAGCTCGGCGGCGGAGGAGTGCACGAGGGCACGGTGCAGGGTGGTGGTCACGGCGAGGTCCTTCTCAGGGTCACGAGGGGGTCGGGCATCCGGGCTGGGGTGGCGGGGTCACGCACGGTGACCGCGGATGCGCCGACACGACGGCAGCGCCCCGAGGGCCCGTGCGGACCCCCGGTGCATTCGCGTCGTGACCTGGGGCATGTCCCCAGTGGAGCAGGCGGGACGAACTGGGCTCAACCCGTTTGCTGCTTCATCTCACGTTATGGAACACCAAACGTCGAGTTATGCATGACTGGATCAGTAGGAGATGGGCGCGGCGGTGCGGCACGGGACGCCGTACGGGTCGCGGCCTAAGGTCGGACGCATGGCCGAGACGCTGAGCACGCCGTCCCTCGTCGTCCCGCGCACCGGCGACTCGTCGGTGCTCACCGTGCAGGACCGCGAGGTCGCGCCGCCCGGGCCGGGGCAGGTCCGGGTGCAGGTCGCGGCGATGGGCGTGAACTTCCGCGAGGTCTACGAGCGGCAGGGCGTCTACCCGATGTCGCTGCCCTTCGTCCTCGGCGCCGAGGGGGCCGGGACGGTCGAGTCGGTCGGCGAGGGCGTCACCGACGTCGCGGTCGGCGACCGGGTGGCGTGGTGCCAGGGGCCGGGCAGCGGCGCCGGGTACGTCGTCCTGCCGGCGACCGTCGTCGTCCCCGTGCCGGACGGGCTCGACCTCGAGGTCGCGGCGGCGGCGATGCTCCAGGGCGTCACCGCGCACTACCTCGTCGCGAGCACCTACCCGGTGCAGGCCGGCGAGACCGTGCTCGCCCACGCCGTCGCCGGCGGCGTCGGGCAGCTGCTCGTCCAGCTGGTCAAGGCCCGCGGCGCGCGGCTCGTCGGCACGGCCGGGTCGCCCGAGAAGGCCGAGAGGGCGCGGGCGCTCGGCGCCGATCACGTCATCGAGTACGCCGGGCTCGACACCGACGAGCTGGCCGCCGCCGTCAAGGAGGCCAACGGCGGCGAGGGCGTCCACGTCGTCTACGACGGGGTGGGGCGGACGACCTTCGACGCGTCGCTGAAGTCCCTGCGGCCGAGGGGGATGCTCGTGCTGTTCGGCGCGGCGTCCGGGCAGGTGCCGCCGTTCGAGATCCAGCGTCTCAACTCCGGCGGCTCGCTCTTCCTCACCCGCCCGACGATGGGCGACTACCTGCAGACCCGCGACGAGCTGACCTGGCGGGTCGGCGAGATCCTCGGAGGTCTGGCGTCGGGTGAGCTGACGCTCGAGATCGGTGGGCGCTACCCGCTCCCCGACGCCGCCCGCGCGTACGACGACCTCGAGGGCCGCCGGACGACCGGCAAGCTTTTGCTGGTTCTGTGAGACCTCCACATCTCCTGCCATTCTATCGAGGCGTCACAATACGTCGTGGGACGATACGGCACAATGCTCGGGCCGCCACGCACCATCCGTTAAAAGCCACATGCGCCCCCGACGACGGCCTCGTAGCCTCACTAGGACCGACGGCATCCATGAACGCCAACCACGGGGCAGGGGTCGAGCTCAAGTTCAACGTCACGAAACCCTTGTCGGAGCTCCTCCACACAACAGGTCATGATTTCGTCAGGTGGACATAAACGCCAACCTGAATGCAGCCCTGCCGATCTAAAGAACACTATTAAATGACGCCGCGAGAGCCGTGATAAACAGAGGATGAAACAATCAGATCATTTTCGCAGGTCTCGCTCTGCGATGAATTTTTCAATTTGTGCCTTTTCAGGAAGGCTCGGCATTGGCCCCAGGGAATATTGAAAAGCCAACTCGCCTAACACTTCTCCAATGTCGGCCAACGCCGCATCGATGGCGAGGTCAAGGTCTTGCGACCGCATTGCGGGCCTCCACATATTCGCATATAGGACGCCCTTTTGATGCGTTATCGCGATCTGTTTGTGTATGGCACCAAAGCCCAGCCGAAAGGTGACATCACAATTCTTCCTCACACCGCCCGATCGCCACCACTCGTCAAAGGGATTTAATTCACCTGGTCGAGTGCCGTACTTTAACGAAGAGTATAAATAGGTGTCGGAATATTCTTGTGGCTCGCCAAAGTCAAGCCAGCCTCCTCCGAACCACAGATGGGTAAGCATCGTCTCGTCCCTCACTTTACCAAAACCCCCAGTCAAGAGCGGCTTGTGCCGCTTGACGACCTGGGACTGATCCGCTCCTCGGGCGTCACCGTCGGACACTCGACAGCACCCGGACCCTCCCAGCCTGCGAACAGGAACCATGCCGGAAATTTTCGGACATGTCACGACCCGCCATCAGTATTCGGGCCGAAATGGCCGAACGGACGACCATTCTCTGAGAAATCCCTGAACGCGTCGATGTTGTCAAAAGACTTCAGACGAGGGGCTGGCGCCTATTCGACGAGCCCGCACCGGCCGGCGCGTCATGCGTGCCACCTCAACTATTCAGGTCCAGAGCACCGCGACGAGGACGTTGAGCAGCGCGAGCCCGGCGGCGGCCTGGACCAGCGGCGCGGCGACCATGATCGGCGTCGGCGCACCGGGGCCGATGGCGACGGGCAGGTTGAACCGCTTCTGCCGCGCGTTGGCGATCTCCACGAGGGCGGCGACCGCGAGCGCGACGACGAGCTTGACGCCGATCTTCGGGTGGTTGACCGGCTCGCCGTCGGTGCCGATGCCGGCCTCGGCGAGCCCAACGAGGATCAGCCCGGTGACGATCTGCGAGCGCGCACCCCACAGCATCGCCGGGTGCACCCGCGGCGAGGTCCGGGTCGCGAACCACCCACCGAGGATGGCGGCCATGCCGAGCAGGTGGAGGACGACGACGAGACCCTGGACGATGCTCATACCGGACAGCGTAGGGGCCGGGCCGGACCCCTAGAGTCAGGCACATGCAGGGGGCAGCAGGGACGCCGGTCGACGCACCGGTCGACGCACCGCTGGTCGAGGTCCTCACCGCGCCGGTCGTCTCCTTCGGCATGGCCCACAGCGGTCTGCCCTTCCTGCACCGCGTGGTCGTCACCCCTCCCGCCGGCACCGACGTCCTCGAGGACGTCGTCGTCACCGCCGCGGTCGTCGACGCTCACGGCACCGTCCTCACCCGGCCGTGGCGCACCCACGTCGACGCCGTCCGCGGCGACGTCCCGCTCGTCGTCGACGAGCCGGCGCTGCGCCTCGACCCCCAGACCATGACCGCGCTCGAGGAGGAGACCGCCGCCGAGGTCGTCGTCTCCGTCACCGCCCGCGACCTGGCCACGGCGACCGGCCACACCCCGGTGCGGGTCCTCGCCGCCCGGCAGTGGACCGTCGACCCCGCCGCGCCCGTCCTCTCGCTCGAGCTGCTCGCCACCTTCGTCCAGCCCAACCACCCCGCCGTGGGGCGCCTCGTCGGCCGCGCGGCCCAGCTGCTCGAGGAGCGCACGCGCTCGGGCTCGCTCGCCGTCACCGAGGCGACCGCCGAGCGGCGCGACGCCGTCGTCGAGGCCGTCGCGGACGCCGTCGTCGACGCCGGGGTGCACTACGCCGAGCCGCCGGCGAGCTGGGGCTACGGGCAGAAGGTCCGCACCCCCGGCGACGTCCTCGACGACCGGATCGGCACCTGCCTCGACACGACCGTCCTGCTCGCCTCGGCCCTGGAGCACATCGGGATCACCCCGGTGCTGTGGGTCGCCCGCGGCCACGCCTTCCTCGGCTGGTGGCGCACCGCGCACCTCGGCCTGCCCGACGCCGCCTCGCTCGAGGTCGCCACCGCCGCCAACGCCGTCGACCTGCGCCGGATGGGCGTCCTCGAGACGACCCTGCTCACCCGGGAGCGCAAGCCCCCGCGCGACCTGTTCCGCCGCGCCACGCAGGCCCCGCGCGACGCGTACTTCACCGGCGGGTCGAGCGACCTGGTCGGCGTCGTCGACGTCGGGATGGCCCGGCTGCTCCGGCTGCTCCCGGTCCCGGCCCGCCAGGTCCGGGCCGACGGCGTCGTCGAGGTGGTCGAGTACATCCCGCCCGACCCGTACGCCGCCCCGCCACCCGCGACGCCGTACGGCGACCCCGACGTCACCACCGCGCCCCGCACCCCACGCGCCGACCGTCCCGCTCCCCCGCCACGCGTGCAGGCCTGGAAGAACGCGCTGCTCGACCTCACCCTGCGCAACCGGCTGCTCAACCTCGACGGCCCGATGACGTCGCTGCCGCTCGTCACCCCGCCCGACGCGCTGGGCACCCTCGCCTCGCTGCTGCAGCAGGGCCGCACCGTCTCGGTCCGCGCCGTCGACGACCTGGCCGGCACGATCGCCGGCGAGGGCCGCAAGGACGCCTACGCCCTGCCCGGCGACGTGCTGCGCGGGATGCTGGCGCTGCGCGCGACGACGTACAGCCGCTTCCCGGGAGACGACCACCGAGCGGCGTTGCAGCGCCTGCGGTTCCGCGCCCGGACCCAGCTGCAGGAGACCGGCGCCAACCCGCTCTACCTCACCCTCGGCCGGCTCGACTGGCGGCTCGGCGACCGCGAGCTGCGCGCGCCGCTCCTGCTGCTCCCCGTCGAGATCAAGGGCGTCGTGCAGCCGCTGCGGATCGCGGCCGACGAGGCCGGCGGCGTCACGCTCAACCACTCGCTGCTGGAGAAGCTGCGGCTGGAGTACGGCTTCACCGTCGACGGGCTGCTCGAGGACGGCGAGCTGCCGACCCGGCCGGGCACCGACGAGGTCGACGTCGACGCGGTCGTCCGCCGGGTGCGCGAGGCCATCGCCGCGGCCGACCTGCCGTTCCGGGTCGAGGAGGACGCCGTCCTCGGCATCATCGCGTTCACCGGCTACCTGCTCTGGCGCGACCTCGACGAGCACTGGGAGACCTTCCTCGAGCGGCCGCTGGTCAGGCACCTCGCCCTCACCCCGGCCGACTCGTACTCCGGCGGGCAGCCGCCCGACCTCGGCGGCGCGTTGCTCGACGAGGTCGTCGCCGTCTCCCCCGTGCCGACCGACGGAGCGCAGGCCGAGGCCGTCGCCGCGGCGGCCGCCGGCGGCACGTTCGTCCTCGAGGGCCCGCCCGGCACCGGCAAGAGCCAGACCATCACGGCCATCCTCGCCGACCAGCTGCGGCTCGGACGCCGCGTGCTCTTCGTCGCCGAGAAGGGCGCGGCGCTCGACGTCGTCCGTCGCCGGCTCGGCGAGGTCGGGCTGCTGCCCTTCGCGCTCGACCTGCACGACGAGAGCGCCCGGCCGGCCGAGGTGCGGGCGCGGCTGCGCTCGGCCCTCGCCCAGGTCGCTCGCCCGGACGAGGACGGCTACCGGGTCGCCGCGGGCGAGGTCGCCGGTACGACGTCGACGCTGGCCGACTACGCCCGGCGGCTGCACGAGCCGAACGCCACCGGCGTCGGCCTCTACGCAGCGCACCAGCAGCGGCTCGCGCGCGGCGTCGGTCCGGTCCTCACCGTCCCGGAGTCCGCCGTCACCGGTCCGCTCGACACCGACGCCGTACGGCGTGCCGTGGTCGCCGCCGTGCCCCTCCTCGACGCCGCCCGCGGCACCGCCGCGTGGGCGGTGGCGAGCCGGGTGCCGGCGGCGACCGAGCTGGCCGACGCGCTGACCGCGACGGACCCTGCGGTGGAGCGGGCGGTCGCCGCGGTGTCGTCGCTCGGTCCCGGATCCCGTTGCGCGGCAGCGCTGCTGGCGGCGCGCTCGCCTTTGGTGCTGAGTTCGGTGACGTGGCTGCTGTCCGACCGGGCCGTCCCGGCGGGCGTCGTCGAGGAGTCCCGGACCGAGCGCTGGCGCGCCGCGCGGGACGAGCTGCTCGCCCGCACGGAGCACGCCCGGACGGCCTTCGCCGGCATCGACGGCATCGGCCCCGGCGTGGCGTCGGTGGACCTCGCCCCGGTGCGGCAGGCGGTGCGCGAGGCGGCGTCGTCGTTCTTCCTCGGCCGCAAGCGGCGGCTGCTCGCCGCGGCCGCGCCGGTGCTCGAGCACGCGAGCCCCGGGACGGAGGTCGACGCGAAGCGGCTGCCCGAGCTCGTCGAGACCCTGGCCGGCGTCGTCGAGCAGGCGCGCTCGGTCGTCGCCGGTTGGCGCGCCCTGCCCGGCGGCTCCGCCCTCCCGGCCGACACCAACGTCCTCACCGACGAGGGTCTCGCGCGGGTGCACGCGGGGCTCGCCGACGTCGAGCGCGACCGGGGGCTCGTCGACGCGCTACCCGCGGACGTCGCGCCGCTCGCGGCGACGGCCCGGGCGACCGACCCGCCGCTGCCCGGACCGGTCGCCGAGGCGGTCGACGCCGCCGCAGGGGCCCTGGAGCGCACGCTGCGGCTGCTGGCCGCGGTCGACGACGACGTCGAGGCCTTCGCCCGCCGCGACGGCCTGCTCACCGCGTGGGCGGCGACCGCGCCCGAGCGAGCGGCGGACGCCCCGCGATGGGCCGGACTCACCCGCCGCGTCGCGGCGGCCGAGGCGCTCGCCCCGCTGAGCGCCTCCCTGCCGGACGCGCGGCGGGAGCTGCTCGACGGCGCCGTACCGGCCGAGGACGCCGTCGCCGCGCTCGACCGGGGTCTCGCCGCGGCCGGCGAGCAGGAGCGGTGGGTCGCCGGCGGGTTCGACGGCTTCGACGCCGAGCGGCACGACCGGTCGGTGGCCCGCTTCGTCGCCGGGGCGGACGCGCTGCGTCGCAGCCTGACGACCGCGCTGCCCGCCAAGCTCGTCGAGGCGCGGCCGTTCCGCCCGGGCGCGTTCTTCGGCAAGGTCGGCCAGCTCGAGCGCGAGATCGGCCGCACCCGGGGCGGGCTGTCGGTCCGGCGGCTCGTCGAGCGGTACGGCGACGTCATCCAGGCCATCACGCCGTGCGTCCTCGTCAGCCCGGACTCGTTGGCGCGGTTCGTCCCGCCGGGGTCGATGCACTTCGACCTCGTCGTCTTCGACGAGGCCTCGCAGATCACGGTGGCCGACGCCGTGGGCGCCCTCGGCCGTGCCGACGCGGCCGTCATCGCGGGTGACAGCAAGCAGATGCCGCCGTCGGCCTTCGCGCAGCTGGCGAGGGCCGACGTCGACGAGGTCCAGGAGGAGCTCGAGGTCGTCCCCGACGAGGAGAGCATCCTCGGCGAGGCGGTCCACGCCGGCGTCGGGCGGCTCTGGCTGTCGTGGCACTACCGCAGCCAGGACGAGTCGCTCATCGCCTTCTCCAACCTCGCCTACTACGAGGACCGGCTCTCCAGCTTCCCCGCGCACCCGGCGCAGTCGGGTGACACCGGCATCTCCTTCCACCGCGTGCCCGGCCGGTTCCTGCGCTCGCGCCGGCGCGGTGCCGGCCCCCAGGACTTGCCCGGTGGGCTGCTGCGCACCAACCCGGTCGAGGCGTCCGCCGTGGTCGAGGAGGTCCTGCGGCGGTGGCGGGCCCGCGAGCGCTCGATCGGCGTCGTCACCTTCAACCTCCAGCAGCGCCAGCTCATCGAGCAGATGCTGTGGGACAGCGGCGTCGAGGGGGTGGCCGAGTCGCTGGCGGCCAAGCAGGACGGCCTGTTCGTCAAGAACCTCGAGAACGTCCAGGGCGACGAGCGCGACGTCGTCCTCTTCTCGACCGGCTTCTCCGCGAACGACGACGGCGTCCTGCCGCTGAACTTCGGCCCGCTCAACCGCTCCGGCGGCGAGCGGCGGCTCAACGTCGCCGTCACCCGCGCCCGCCGGCGGGTCATGGTCTTCTCCTCGTTCGACCCCGAGGACCTGCGGGTCGAGCAGACCGGGTCGGTCGGCATCCGCGACCTGCGCCGCTACCTCGAGGTCGCGAAGTACGGCGTCGCGCAGGGCCTCGGGCCGACCGTGGCCCGTCTCGACACCCCGGTCGCGGCAGCGCGGTCGGGCGTCGACCGGCACCGCGACGAGATCGCGACAGCGCTGCGGGCGACCGGGCTCGAGGTGCGCACCGCCGTCGGGCTGTCCGACTTCCAGGTCGACGTCACCGCGGGCCTGCCCGGCCGCGCCCCGTCGCTGGCCGTCCTGCTCGACTCGGCGGTGTGGGCGGCGCGGCGCACGGTCGGCGACCGCGACGCGCTGCCCGTCACCGTGCTCCAGCAGGTGATGGGCTGGCCGGACGTCGCGCGGGTCTGGCTGCCGTCGTGGCTCGCCGACCCGGACGGCGTCGTCGCCGAGCTGGTGGCCCGTGCGCGGGCGGCGGCCGAGCGGCCGGTCGTGTCCGGGGAACGGATCGTGACGCTCGCCGGCGGTCCGGTCGAGCGGGGGCCGCAGGACGCCCCGGTCGAGGACGACCCGCCGCAGGACGCGGTCGTGGCCGACGAGCTGCCGCCCCAGGACACGCTGTTCGGGGACGAGGCCCTGCTCGGCGCGCCGCCGGCACCACCGCCCGCAGCGGAGGCGGACCCGCTCGGCCTCGACGGTGACGCCGGCGGCGTCGCCGAGCCGTTCACGCCGTACGTGCCCCCGTCCATCCGTCCGCGCGCGGCGCTCGACGGGCTGACGACGCCGAGGCGGACGGCCGCGGTGGCGGTGGTGATCCGCGAGGTCGTCGAGGCCGAGGGGCCGGTGAGCCGTTCCCGGCTGGGCCGGCTCGTCGCCGGCGCCCACGGGCTCACCCGGGTCACCGCCGACCGGCAGTCCCGGCTCGACGCGGTGGTCCCCGGCGACCTGCGGCGCGACGCCGAAGGGTTCGTGTGGCCCCCCGAGCGGGACCCGCTGCGCTGGGAGGGCTACCGCACCTGGGACGGCCCGCCCCGCGAGCGACCGCTCGACGACGTCGCGGTGCGCGAGCTCGCCAACGCCCTCGTCGACGTCGTGCTCCGTTCCATGGGCATCGGCGAGGACGAGCTGCTGCGCGAGACGGCGCGGCTGTTCGGCGTCGGGCGGGTGACGGCTCCGGTGCGGGAGCGGCTCGGGGCGGCGCTGCAGGACGCCGTACGGGATGGTCGGCTCGCCGTCCGCGGCGGCGTCGTCAGCCTGACGTGACGACACTCCTGGGCCGGGTCATCCCAAGTCGCCGACATCGGCCCACGGCCCCGACGCTCGGCGGGCTCTGACCACCTGAGTCGCCTGTACCCGGATCCGGTCCGTGAGCCAAGGGTAGGGGTCGGTGATCTCGGCACGTCGGGCCCCGAGGTTTCCCCGCCTACGACCACGCGGAGGGCACGGGCATCGCGGCCGCGCACGTCGCATGCGAACTCCTGTCGCTGATGTCACCGGCTCCTGGGAAGAGGCTGGGAACGCCGCCGGGGTCTTCTCGCCGCCTGCGCACGGGTCTAGGTTCCCGTCATGACGGACCTGACCGACGCCCCCGCAGCCGGGCGCATCTCCGGGCTCGAGACCCGCTCAATCGACTACGTCCCGCTCGACGAGCGCCACGGCAAGGTCTGGCACCTCGGGCCGCTGTGGTTCATGTCCAACGCCCAGATCGCCACGCTCGCGGTCGGCCTGGTGAGCATCACCACCGGCGGAGACCTCTTCTGGTCCGTCGTGTCGATCGTCCTCGGCACCCTGGTCGGCACGCTGTTCATGGCCTTCCACTCCGCGCAGGGCCCGCAGCTCGGCCTGCCGCAGATGATCCAGTCGCGGCCGCAGTTCGGCTACCTCGGGGCGTTGCTCGTGTGGCTGTTCGCCTACCTGCAGTACGCCGGCTTCAACGTCTTCAACAGCATCCTCGCCGCCCAGTCGCTCAGCAGCACGGTCAAGGGCAGCGACCAGCTGTGGATCGTCGTCGTCACCGCCCTGGCCTTCCTGCTCGCCCTCGTGGGCTACGACCTCATCCACCAGGCCGAGCAGTGGCTGACCTACGCGATGCTCGTCGTCTTCGGTCTTTTCACGGTCACCCTCTTCCTGCTCAGCTACCCGGCCGGCACCTTCTCCCCCGGCACCTTCCACGCGACCCCGTTCTTCGCGCAGTTCGGCGTCGTCGCGGGCTACCAGATCAGCTGGGCCATCTACGTCTCCGACTACTCGCGCTACATGAGCCCCGACGTGCCCGTCCGCTCGACGTTCAACTGGACGTACTGGGGGTCGGCCATCGGCGGTGCCTGGATGATGGTCGTCGGGTCGGTCCTCGCCGCCTGGGTCACCGCCGACAAGTTCTCGGGAACCGGCATCGCGGAGATGAAGGCGGCCGGCGACCACCTCTTCGGAGGCTTCGGCTCGGTCGTCCTCGTCCTCGCCGCGCTCGGGCTCATCTCGGTGATGGCCCTCAACATGTACGGCGGGTCGCTCACCCTCATCAGCGCGCTCGACTCGTTCAAGCGGGTGCGTCCGACGCTGACCATCCGCACGGTCACTGTCGCGCTCACCGCGGTGCTGTCGGTGGTCGGCGCCCTCGCCGCGTCGGAGAACTTCCTCGGCAGCTTCGTCGAGTTCCTCGACCTCATCCTCTACCTCTTCATCCCGTGGACGGCGGTCAACCTCGTCGACTTCTACGTCGTCCGCCGGGGCCACTACGCGATCAGCGAGATCTTCCGACCCGACGGCATCTACGGCCGCTGGGGGTGGCGCGGGATCGTCTCCTACCTCGTGGGCTTCGCCGCGATGCTGCCGTTCATGAGCGTCGTTAACCTCTACACCGGGTTCATCGCGAAGGCGATGGGCGACGTCGACCTGTCGTTCTTCGTCGGCCTTCCGGTGGCCGGCGTCGCCTACTGGCTGCTGTCGCGCAGCCTCGACCTCGAGGCCGAGCGCCGCCTCGCCGAGGTCGAGGACGTGCACCTGCAGGACGCCGCGCACGCGCACGTCGAGCCGTGACCGACGCCCCGTACGGCGACGCCTGGGGCACCGCCGAGGCGGTGCGCCGCGGGGAGGTGACCGCGGTCGCCCTCGCCGAGGCCGCGCTTGAGCGGGCCGCGGCCGACCCCCACGGCGCCGTCACCCTCGTCACCCGTGACCGGGCGCTGGCGACCGCGCGGGAGGTCGACGAGGGTCGGCTGGCCGGGCCGCTCGCCGGCGTCCCGGTGAGCATCAAGGACCACGTCTGGGTGGAGGGTCTGCCGGCGACCAACGGCAGCCGCGCCCTCGCCGACTTCGTCGCGCCGCGGTCGGCGGTCTGCGTCGACCGGCTCCTCGACGCCGGCGCCGTCCTCGTCGCGCGGACGAACAACCCCGAGTTCTGCTACCGCGGCACGACCGACAACGAGCTGTACGGCGTCACCCGCAACCCCCGCGACCCCACCCGGACCGCGGGCGGCAGCAGCGGTGGGGCGGCCGCGTCGGTCGCGTCCGGCATCGTGCCGCTGGCGGTCGGCACCGACGGCGGCGGCTCGATCCGCATCCCGTCGGCCTTCTGCGGGGTGCCCGGCCTCAAGCCGTCGTACGGCGTCGTGCCCAAGGTCCCCGGCTTCCGCGGCTGGCCGACGCTGTCGGTGACCGGGCCCATCGCCGCCTCGGTGCGCGACCTGGCCCTGGCCCTGTCGGTCATGGCCGGGCCGGCGGGCGACGACTGGCTGAGCGGACCGACCGGCCACCAGGGGTGGCTCGAGGCGGTCACCGACCGCCGCGGCGAGGGGCTGCGGGTCGCCGTCGTCCCCGACCTCGGGGTCGCCGACGTCGACGCCGACGTGCTGGCCGCGGTCGACCGCGCGGCGCAGGCGCTGACCCGGACCGCCGTACGACGCCTCGACGTCGCCCTGCCCACCGCCGACCCGCTGCCGCTGTGGGACGCGGTCGCGCTCCCGGAGGGCTGGGCCTCCGAGGGCCCGCTCGTCGAGGCGCACCCGGAGCTCGTCGGCGACGACGCCCGCGCCATCGCCCTCGCGGGGCGCGACGTCGACGCCCGGGCCTACCTCGACGCGCAGGAGGCCCGGGCGTCGTACGCGGCGCGGTGGGCGGCGGTCTTCGACGAGGTCGACCTCGTCGTGGCCGCGGCGATGCCGTGCGAGGCGTTCCCGCTCGGGCAGCAGGCCCCGAGCAGCCTGGCCGGCGTCCCGGTGCGCGACGGCTTCGACACCTGGTGCGCCCTCGCGGTCCCGGCCAACCTCGCCGGTCTGCCGGCCCTCAGCGTCCCCGTCGGGGTCGGCGCGACCGGTCTGCCCGTCGCCGTCCAGGTCATCGGCGCGCGGTGGCGCGACGACCTCGTCCTGCGCGGCGCCGCCCTCCTCGAGGCCGCCCTCCGCGACGCGTGAGGGTGGTGGACTTGACGCAGCGTCGAGCCACTTGACGCGGTGTGCACAGGGCGTCAACCGGCTCGACGCTGCGTCGAGTCCACCCCGAGCCGGGCGACGCGAATCGGATTCGGTCCGCTCGCCTCGGGTCACGACCGGAGCCGAGCGGGCCGAATCCGATTCGCAGGGGTCAGAGCAGGCGGCGGCCCATGGCCCAGGCGGTCAGCTCGTGCCGC
Source organism: Lapillicoccus jejuensis (assembly GCF_006715055.1). Lineage (NCBI taxonomy): Bacteria > Bacillati > Actinomycetota > Actinomycetes > Micrococcales > Intrasporangiaceae > Lapillicoccus > Lapillicoccus jejuensis. The sequence goes on along the minus strand of NZ_VFMN01000001.1, from coordinate 2,597,991 downwards.
GAGGACAGCTGGAGCTTGCGCAGCACCGACGAGACGTGGGTCTCCACGGTCTTCACCGAGATGAAGAGCTCCTTGGCGACCTCCTTGTACTGGTAGCCGCGGGCGATGAGGCGCATGACCTCGCGCTCGCGCGCCGACAGCCGGTCGAGCTCCTCGTCGACCTCGGCGATCTCACCCGCCGCCGCGCCGAACGCGTCGAGGACGAACCCCGCGAGCCGGGGGCTGAAGACCGCGTCGCCCTCGGACACCCGCCGGATCGCGGTCATGAGGTCGGTGCCGGAGATCGTCTTCGTCACGTAGCCGCGCGCCCCGGCGCGGATGACCGCGATGACGTCCTCGGCCGAGTCCGACACCGACAGGGCGAGGAACCGGACCGGCTGCTTCGCCTCCGTCTCGACGAACTTGCTCGCGCTGATGACGTCGACGCCGCCGTTGCCGTTGCCGCCGGGCAGGTGCACGTCGAGCAGGACGACGTCGGGCCGGGTGGCCTTGATGACCTTGACGGCCTCGTCGACGTCGGGGGCCTCGCCGACGACCTCGGTCACCTCCGGGTCGAGCTCGGTCTTGACGCCGGAGCGGAACATCCGGTGGTCGTCGACGAGCACGAGGCGGATCGGGGTGGTCATCGGGAGGTCCCTTCGGGGTCGGGGGTGGTGGTGGGAGGCAGCGTGAGCTCGACCTCGGTGCCGGACTCGAGCCGCCGGATCCTCGCGTGGCCGCCGTGCCGGGACATCCGGCCGAGGATCGACTCGCGCACGCCGAGCCGGTCCTCGCCGACCTCGTCGAGGTCGAAGCCGGCGCCGTGGTCGCGCACGAAGCACTCGACGCCCATCGGGCCGACCTCGACGTACGTCGACACCGGCGGGGCGCCGTGCCGCACGGCGTTGAGCATCGCCTCGCGGGCGGCCTTGACGAGGGCCTCGCCACCGGCGTCCATCGGCCGGTCGCCGGTGACGACGAGCTCGACGGGCACCCCGTGCGCGTCCTCGACCTCGTGCGCGGCGGCCTCGACCGCGGAGGCGAGGGTCTCGCCCGGGGTGGCGCGGTCGGCGTACAGCCAGGCCCGCAGCTCGCGCTCCTGCGAGCGCGCGAGCCGCACGACGGTCGCCGGGTCCTCGGCGCGGCGCTGGATGAGCGCGAGGGTCTGCAGGACCGAGTCGTGCAGGTGCGCGGCGATGTCGGCGCGCTCGGTCGCGCGGATCCGCTCGGTCTGCTCGCGCTGCAGGCCCTGCCACAGCTGCAGCACCCACGGCGCCCCGACGACGGCGACGCCGAGCAGGACCGCGAGGGCGGCGACGGCGTTCGTGCTCGCCGACGCGAGGGACTGCCCCTGCGTGAAGAGCGCGACGACGCCGACGGTCACCAGCGCGAGACCGACCACGGGCCGCGCGACGGTGAGCACCTTGCCCCGCTTGCTGCGCTGGCCCCACCGCACCCGCCCGGCCGCACCGAGGCTCTCGTCGAGCTGCGACCAGGCGAGGAACGCGCCGGCCGCGACGACGACGACGGGGACGACCAGGCCGAGGTGCTGGGCCGCGGCGGCGGCCGGGCCGCCCCAGCCGAGCCCGACGAGCAGGACGAGCAGACCCGCGACGACGAGCACCTGGCCGCGCCGCAGGGGACGCCGTACGGCGCCCTCCACCGACGCCGGCCCGCCCGGCGCCGTCGTGTCGGCGCGGGTGAAGAGCCACAGGAACGCGTAGACCGGCAGCCCCGGCCCGGCGACCACCGCGACGGCCATGACGACCCGCACGAGCGCGGTCTCGATGCCGAGGTGCGCCGCGATCCCCCCGCAGACGCCGGCGACCCAGCGGTCCTGCGACGCCCGGTAGAGCCGCGGCGCCGGGGTCGCCGACGGCTCCGCGACGGGCGCGGGAGCGGTCGGCGGGGTCGAGGTCACGTCCCCATCCTGACCCATCACCGGCCCCTGCGGACCCCCGCGACGCCGACCCCGGGGTGCGCTCAGGGGCGGCTGGGGGTCGACCCTCATGGAACCAGCGCCGCCCGGGCCGCAGGATGGAGCCATGACGACGACCCCGCCCACCCCGCCGTCGGGGACCCCCGGCCCCGCCGGGCCCGGCGGCCCGGGTGGTGCCGGCGGTTCGACCGTCGGCGACCGGCTGTGGGCGTGGCTGCGCCGGCTCGGCATCCAGCGCCGCCGCGGCTGGGTCGCCGGCGTGTGCGGCGGGATCGCCGAGCGCTTCGGCGTCGACCCCCTGCTGGTGCGGGCGGGCTTCGCGATCCTCCTCGTCGTCGGCGGCTTCGGGTTCCCGCTCTACCTCGTCGGCTGGCTGCTGCTGCCCGACAAGGACGGCGACATCGCCGCCGAGGAGGCGGTCAAGCGCGGCCACAAGGGCGCCATCGTGCTGCTCGTCGTCACCGTCCTGTCGGTGCTCAGCTCGCTCTCGGGGCGGTGGTGGGTCTGGCTGGTGCTCGTCCCCGCCGCGCTCGTCGGGGGCTGGGTGCTGCACGCCCGCCGCTCCGGCAAGTCCGGCGAGGAGATCGGCCGCGAGGCCTCGGAGCTCGCCACCCGCATCGGCGACGACGTCAGCCGCTGGGCCGGCTCGCTCGGCTCGCGACGCGGCGCCGACCCCGCGTCGGGCGGCACCCCCGCGACGCCGTACGGCGACCCGACGTCGCCCACCGCAACCCCCGCGTACGGCGCCCCGGTGGGCGCCCCGCAGACGGTCACGCCGTACGGCGCGCCGTACGGCGCGCCGTACGGGATGGGACCCGGCCGCACCGGCGTGCCCGCGGCCGCCGTCGCCCCGACCCGCGTCGTCCAGCGGCGCCGCCGCCGTGGCGGTCTCCTCGCGCTGCTGCTCGCGATCGGCCTCGCCGCCGTCGGCTGGGCCGTCGGGCTGCAGGTGGCGCAGCTGCCCGCGGCCGCGGGCACGCCGACGCCGGAGCTCGTCGCCGCGGCGTGCGCGCTCGGCGGCGTCGGGCTCGCGCTGGTCGTCATCGGCCTCGTCGGCCGACGCGCGGGCTTCACGGGGTTCCTCGCGACGGTCGCGACGGTCGGGGTGGTCGTCATGACGCTCTCGCCGGTGCCGACGTTCTGGCGCGACGGGATGGGTGACCGCATGCTCGTCGCGGGCAGCATGACCTCCCCCTCGGCCCGTTGGGGCGTGGGCGACACGACCCTCGACCTCACCGGCGCGACGGACGGGCAGACGTACAACGTGCAGCAGGCCGCCGGCCAGGTCACCGTGCTCGTGCCCTCCGGCACGTCGGCGAACGTGCGGACCGCCCTCAAGGCCGGTGACCTCAAGATCGGTGATCAGCAGGTCGAGCACGACGGGGCCGGCCTCACCGACGATCGGACCTTCGGCAGCGGCTCCACCAGCGTGTCCGTCGTGGTCGACCTCGGAGTCGGCGACGTCGTCGTGAAGGAGAAGCCGTGAGCACCACCCCCGGATCGCCCGAGCCCGGCTACCCCCAGGACGCGCCGCTGCCCCCGACGCCGTCCGTCCCCACCCCGGCCCACCCCCCGGCCCACCCCCCGGTGCCGACGCCGGCCGTCGAGTACCGCGACCCGCCCGGTGGACCGAACTGGAGCCTCGTGCTCTCCGGGCTGCTCGTGCTCGCCGTGGCGGGCCTGCTCCTCGCGCACCTGCTGGCCGGGGTCGACCTCGGCTGGGCCCGCAGCCACGCGCCGCTCGTCCTCATCGCCGTCGGCGGGACCTTCGCGGTCGTCGGGCTGCTGGGGATGGTCGGGCGCCGCCCGTCCCACTGACCTCAGCCGATCGAGAGCCCCCGCTCGGTGAGCAGCCGCGGGAGCTCCCGTCCCCAGCTGCCGACCACCGGCACCCGGGACAGCTCACCCAGCGGCACCCAGCGCGACTCGGCGGTCGTGCCGCCGACGTCGTGGACGACGGGGTCGCTCGGGTCGATCCCGTCGGCCCAGTAGGCGACCCGCACGGCGTGGAAGTCCTCGAGCCGCCCGTTCGGGGCCCTGCCCACCCAGTGGCTGCTCGTCACCGTCGCGAGGCCGGTGACCTCGACGCGCTGGCCGCTCTCCTCCCAGACCTCGCGGTGGACGGCGTCCTCGGGCAGCTCGCCGGGGTCGACGCCGCCGCCGACGAGGCCCCACTCGCCCTCGGCGTTGGTCGAGCCGGCGAACCTCGACAGCAGCACGCCGCGCTCGCTGAGGACGACGGCGTAGGCCGCGAGGCGCTGGTACGGCGCCGCCTCCTCCCCCGGCGCGACGACGAGCCCCGGGTCGCGGGGCACCGGCGGCGGGGTGGGCGGGTCGCCGGCCAGTGGCGCGACGTCGTACGCGATCGTCACCTCGTGCGGGTCGCGGGAGCCGCGGACTTCGCTGGGGCGCAACGGTTCCCAGCCGCGGGAGCGCAGCCCGGCCTCGGGCAGCTCGCCGTGGGCGAGCCGGAAGCGGACGACCTCCTCGGCGCGGGCGACGCCGACGACGGTGAGCACCGGCTGGGCGACGCGGCTCACCGGCGGGCTCCGGCGATGGCCCGGGCGTACTCGCGCTCGGCGGCCTCGACGACGTGCGACCAGCCCTGGGCCGGCGGGTGCTCGAGGTTGTGCCGCCGCATCCGCGCGCGCAGCGCGGGGTCGGCGGCGAGCCGGGCCAGCGCCGCCGCGAGGTCGTCGTCACCCGCGGTGAGATAGCCGTTGACCCCGTCGGTGACGAACTCGCCGATGCCCGAGCCCTGCCGGCCGACGACGGGCAGGCCGACGGTGCGCGCCTCGAGCGCGGCGATGCCGAACGACTCGAGCTCTCCCGGGGAGACGTAGACGTCGGCGGCGGCGTAGCGGGCGGGCAGCTCGGCGCGCGGGACGCGTCCGGGCAGGTGCACCCAGCCGGTCATGCCGTGCTCGGCGAGGTAGCGCTCGACCTGCCCGCGGTCCGGTCCCTCCCCGAGGATGTCGACCTCTACTCGGACGGCGGGGTCGAGCAGGTCGCGCATCCGGCGCAGGAGTCGGACGAAGGGCAGCGGGCGCTTGCGGCGGGCCAAGCGCATCGCGGTGACGATGCGGACGACGCCGTCGGCGCGCGGGGCCGGGGCCGGGCTCCACGCGGCGACGTCGATCCCGTTGGGCAGCACCGCGACCGGGCCGGCGTCGCCGACGACCTCGCGCAGCGGCTGCGCCGCGACGTCGGAGACCGCGCTCATCGCCATCCCGCCGGCGGCCCAGCGGCGTACGACGCCGAGCCCGCGCACGACCGGCGTGGTGCGGTCGAGCATGCAGTGCCACGTCATCGCCGTCGGCAGCCCGAGCCGGGTGGTGAGGAACGCGGCGTCGACCGCGAAGGGCGAGACGACCCCCATGTGGACGTGGGCGACGTCGTACGGGCGCAGCTCGTGGCGCATCCGCAGCGGCGCGAGGGGGTTGACCGGCAGGTCGGCGGGGAGCCGCAACGCGTGGTGGTGGACGGTGACCCCGTCGACGACGCTCGTCGCGCCGTGCCGCTCGCCGTGCTCGCCGGGGGTGGCGGTGAAGACCTCGACGTGGTGGCCGCGGTCCCTCAGGTGGCCGGCGAGGTCGTGGACCTGCACCTCGATGCCCCCGAGCCGCGGCAGGTAGCAGTCCGAGAGGAGGGCGACCTTCACGCGAGCCAGCCTCTCACGGGCGGTACGGCAGGATGGGCGGGTGCCCCACACGCTGCTGGCCTTCCACGCCCACCCGGACGACGAGGCGCTGCTGACGTCGGGGACGCTCGCCCGCGCGGTCGCCGAGGGGCACCGCGTCGTCATCGCCGTCGCGACCGACGGCGAGCTGGGGCTGACGTCGACCGACTTCGCCGAGGACCTCGGGCACCGGCGGCTCGACGAGCTGCACGCCAGCGCGCGGGCGCTCGGGGTGCACCGGGTCGAGTGGCTGGGCTGGGCCGACAGCGGGATGGGCCCGGAGACGCTGCCCGACCCGCCGGACCGGCGGCGGTTCCTCGCGGTCCCCGTCGAGGAGGCCGCGCAGACGCTCGCCGAGCTGCTGCGCGAGGAGGACGTCGACGTCCTGCTGACCTACGACCGCCACGGCGGGTACGGGCACCGCGACCACGTGCGCGTCCACGAGGTCGGGGCGCGGGCGGCCGAGCTCGCGGGAACGCCCAAGGTGCTGCAGGCGACGGTGCCGCGCGACGAGCTGCTGCGCGGGATCCGGTTGGCGGGCAAGGTCTACCGGTTCCCGCCGGAGTTCGACCCGACGTCGTTCGAGCGGGCCTACAGCCCGCGGTCGGAGATCACCCACCGCATCTCCGTGCGCCGGTACGCCGCCGCCAAGCGCGCCTCGATGCGCGCGCACGCCTCGCAGGCCGCGGTCGACGGTGGCGCGGACCGGACGCTGGCCGCGTTCCTACGCATCCCGCGCCCGCTCTACGACCTCGTCTTCGGCCGGGAGTGGTACGTCGACGCGGCGCGCGACCCGCGCGCCGGCATCGCCCGCGACGTCTTCGACGGCCTCTGACGCGACACGAATCGGATTCGGCGGGCTCGGCTCGGGTCGTGACCCGAGCCGAGCGGACCGAATCCGATTCGGGTCAGCCGGCGGTGACCCGGCGGTAGGTGCGGATCGCGACGACGTACGCGACGACCAGGACCGCGAGGACCCAGGCGAGGGCGACCCCCAGGTCACCACCGACCGGCCGCTGCTCGAGCAGCGACCGGATCGAGTCGACGACCGCGGTGACCGGCTGGTGCTCGGCGAACCACCGCACCGGCCCCGGCATCGACGCCGTCGGCACGAACGCCGAGCTGACGAACGGCAGGAAGATGATCGGGTAGGAGAACGCACTCGCCCCGTCCGGGGTCGAGGCGGTGAGCCCGGGGATGACGGCCACCCAGGTGAGGGCCAGCGTGACGAGCGCGAGGAGGCCGAACACCGCCAGCCACGCGAGCACGCCTGCACCGGAACGGAATCCGATGGCCACCGCGACGAGGACGACGATCCCGACCGAGACGAGGTTCGCGACGAGCGAGGTGAGCACGTGCGCCCACAGCACCGCCGGCCGGGCGATCGGCATCGAGGCGAACCGCTCGGTGATGCCGCTCTTCATGTCGAGGAACAGCCGGAACGCGGTGTACGAGATCCCGGTCGCCACGGTGATGAGCAGGATCCCGGGCAGCAGGTAGTCGACGTAGCGCCCCGGCCCAGCCTGGATCGCCCCACCGAAGACGTAGACGAAGAGCAGCAGGAACGCGACCGGCATGAGCGCCGTCGTGATGAGGGTGTCGACGCTGCGGGTGACGTGGCGCAGCGAGCGGCCGAGCAGGGCGCTCGTGTCGCCGAGGACGTGGACGGTCATGGTTGCTCCTCACGGGGCTCGGTGGACGCGCCGGCGGCGGGTTCGCCGCCGACGAGGGCGAGGAAGACCTCCTCGAGGGTGGGCTGCTTCTCGACGTACTCGACGCGGGCCGGCGGCAGCAGGGCCTTGACCTCCGCGAGGGTGCCCTCGACGAGGATCCGTCCCTCGTGGAGGATCGCCACGCGGTCGGCCAGCTGCTCGGCCTCCTCGAGGTACTGGGTCGTCAGCAGCACGGTGGTGCCGGCCTGCGCGAGGCGCCGTACGGCGTCCCACACCTCGCGGCGCGCCTGCGGGTCCAGCCCGGTCGTCGGCTCGTCGAGGACGACGACGGCCGGCTGCCCGACCAGGCTCATCGCCAGGTCCAGCCGGCGGCGCATGCCGCCCGAGTAGCCCCCGGCCCGTCGGCCACCCGCGTCGGTGAGCGAGAAGCGCTCGAGCAGCTCGTCCGCGACGGCCCCGGGATCGGCGAGGTGGCGCAGCCGAGCCACGAGGACGAGGTTCTCGCGGCCGGTGAGGATGTCGTCGACCGCGGCGAACTGGCCGGTGAGGCTGATCGCCTCGCGCACCCGGCCCGGCTCGGCGACGACGTCCGCCCCGGCCACGGTGGCCGTGCCCGCGTCGGGCCGCAGCAGCGTCGCGAGGATGCGCACGAGGGTCGTCTTGCCCGCGCCGTTGGAGCCGAGCAGGGCGGTGATGGTGCCGGGTCGGACGTCGAGGTCGACGCCGCGCAGGACGACGAGGTCGCCGTACGCCTTCTGCACGCCGGCGACGCGGACCGCCGCGTCGGTGAGGGTGGGGGTCATGACGGGCTCCTGTCGGTGGTGGCACGGTCGATGGCCGTGGTGAGTCGGGTGCGCTCGCGGGTGACCCACGAGCCGTCGGGATAGCCGCGCAGGAACTCGTCGGCGAAGTCGACGGGGTCCTCGCCGACGACCGCGCGGACCGGCGTCCCGTCGGCGGCCGCCTGCTCGAGCAGGTCGACGAGGTCGTCGCACAGGCGCAGGACGTTCGGCCCGTCACCGGGCCCGAACATCATGAAGTAGCGCTCGAGGGCGTCGGCGGTCTCGCGGTAGGGGGCGGGCAGGGCCGCCGTACGACGCTTGTAGGCGCGCCAGCGGCGCTTGTCCTGGATCCAGCCCATGGCTGTCACCTGCTTCCCTGGTCGGTGGTAAAGGCGGTCGTCGTGCTGGTGTCGACGCGACGCAGGAGCTCGAGGCGCTCGGCGAGCGAGTCCCAGGCGCGCCACTGCTCGGTCCGCGCGGTCTGCCCGGTGGCGTTGAGCGAGAACACCTTCCGCGGCGGCCCCTTCTCGGAGGGGACCTTCTCGACGTCCACCAGCCCACGCTGCTCGATGCGCAGCAGCAGCGCGTAGACGGTGCCCTCGGCGAGGTCGGCGAAGCCGGCGTCGCGCAGCCGCGCGGTGATCTCGTACCCGTGTGCCGGCTCCCGGGCGAGGACCTCGAGGACGATGGCCTCGAGCACCCCCTTGAGCAGCTCGGTCTCCTGCTTGCCCATCGGCCCGCCTCCGTACTCGGTGTCACTGAATACCGGTAGACAGTAACGCTGAGTACCGGTACTTGGCAACACTGAATACCGCCGACGCTCGAGGATGCCCGGTGGCCGGGGTGCGGCAGCGAGCGGCCGACGCCCTACCCGGGCGGGGTGGCGAGCACCGACAGCAGCAAGAGCCGGTCGTGGCTCTCGCTGCCGGGGACGGCGGTGTAGACGAGCAGCATGTGCGAGACGTCGGGGTCGAGCAGGACCTGGCAGCTCAGCTCGAGCGGGCCGACCTCGGGGTGGAGGAAGCGCTTGACCTCCCGCGGACGCACGTCCACCTCGTGCGCGTCCCACAACCGGCGGAACTCCTCGTTCGACGTGGGCAGCAGGTCGGCCAGGTACGCCGCCCTCGAGTCGGGACCGCGCAACGCCACCACCCCGCGCAACCCCGACACGTACATGCGGGAGTAGAACGCGTGGTCCTCCACCGGGGTCAGGGCCCGGGCCGCGTCGTCGGTGAACCAGCGGTACCCGATGCTGCGCGCCGGCCCCTCCCGACGGGTGGCGTCACCGTTGAGCGCGGCGCCCAACGCGTTCTGCTGCAACGTCTCCCCGAGCTCGTTGACGATCTCCGCCGGGGTGTCGGACAGCCGGTCGAAGACGCGGAGCATCCCCGGCCCGACGTGGTCGGTGCCGCTGCCCCTGGCCGGCGCCGGGTGGCCGGCGAGCAGGTGCAGGTGGTCGCGCTCGGCGCGGCTCAGGTGCAGCCCCTGCGCGATGGACGCCACCATCTGCTCCGACGGCTGCGGGCCGCGCTGCCGCTCGATGCGCGCGTAGTAGTCGACCGACATGTGGCACAGCGCGGCGACCTCCTCGCGGCGCAGCCCGTCGGTCCGTCGGCGGCTGCCCCCGGGGGAGGCCGACGTCCTCTGGCTGCAGGGCCTCGCGGCGGGTGCGCAGGAAGTGCGCCAGGCCCTCGCGGTCGAACGTCATGCAGCCATCCTCCCCCGGCCCCGCTCTCGCGAGCCACGGATCGTCAGGCCGTGGCTATCGACCGCGTCAGGCGCCAGCATCAAGGAGTCCGACCCGACACGACGCCCAGGAGCCTCACCATGGACCGCCACCCGCACCTCGACCTGCCCGACCTGCACGGCCGGCGTGCTCTTGTCACCGGCGCCAGCGACGGGATCGGGCTGCACATCGCGACACGGCTCGCCGCCGCCGGGGCGCAGCTCGTGCTGCCCGTCCGGAACGCCGCCAAGGGCGCCGCGGCGCTCGAGCGGCTGCGCGCGGAGGTGCCCGGGGCCCGGGTCGAGCTGGAGACGCTCGACCTGTCGTCGCTGGGCTCCGTCGCCACCCTGGCCGACCGGCTCCTCGACCGGGAGGAGCCGCTCCACCTCCTCGTCGCCAACGCCGGGGTGATGACGCCGCCGGCGCGGACGACGACCGAAGACGGCTTCGAGCTGCAGCTCGGCACCAACCACCTCGGGCACGTCGCCCTCGTCGGGCGGCTGATGCCGCTGCTGGTCGCCGGTCGCGCCCGGGTGGTGACGCAGTCCAGCGTCGCGGCCCGCCGGGCCACGATCGCCTGGGACGACCTGCAGTCCGAGCGGTCGTACGACGCCATGCGCGCCTACGCCCAGTCCAAGCTCGCCATCGGGCTGTTCGGCCTCGAGCTGGAGCGGCGCAGCGCGGCGGCCGGGTGGGGCGTCACGGCGACGGTGGCCCACCCCGGCGTGGCGCCGACCAGCCTGCTCGCGGCCCGTCCCGAGGTGGGCCGCGCGCGGGACACCCTCAGCGTGCGGGCCATCCGGGTCATGTCGCGCATCGGCCTCACCGGCACCCCGGAGTCGGCCGCCCTCCCCGCGCTGCTCGCGGCCACCGCCCCGTCCGGCGGCGGGTTCCACGGCCCACAGGGTCCGGGGTCGGTCGGCGGCCGGCCGGGCGAGCTGCCGCTCTGGCGCCCACTGGCCTCCGCGCAGGACGCCGCGCGGATGTGGGACCTCTCCCACGAGCTCGTCGGCGTCCGCGTCGGCTGACGGACCAGCCCCGCGAATCGGATTCGGTGGCCTCGGCTGGGGTCGTGACCCGAGCCGAGCGGGCCGAATCCGATTCGAGTGGGTCAGGAGGCCTTGGCCGTCTTGAGCAGGCGGGCGATCTGGCGGGTGCGGGCCTCGTCGGCGAGGGTGTCGTCGAGCTCGCCCGGCTCGAAGGGGCGCCCGGTCGCGTGCTCGGCGGCGGCCGCGATGAGGGCGTCGGCGAGTGGCGGGTTGGCCGGGAGCGCCGGCCCGTGCAGGTAGCAGCCGACGACGTTGTCCGTCCGGGCGCCCTCGGTGCCGTCGGAGCCGTTGTTGCCGTTGCCGGCGAGAACCCGCCCGAGCGGCGCCTGCCCGGGAGCGAGGACGGTTGACCCGGAATGGTTCTCGAAGCCGACGACCTGGCCCCACTCGGTGTCGACGACGAGGCCGCCGATCATCCGCTTGGCGTTGCCGCGGGTCGTCACGTCGAGGATGCCGAGCCCCGGCAGCTCCTGGCCCTCGACGGTGATGAAGGCGTTGCCGAAGAGCTGGTACATCCCGCAGATCATGAGCATCGGGACGCCGTCGGTGGCGAGCCCGCGCAGCCGGTCGGCGATCGCGGCGAGGTCCTCCTCGACGCGCCCCTGCCCGGAGTCCTGGCCGCCGCCGCCCATGAAGAGGTGCGGCTCGTCGGGCAGGGTCGAACCCGGGTGGTGGTCCCAGACGCGGACGTCGTACCCATGACGCCGGATCCGCCCGGCGAGGCACCGGACGTTGCCGAGGTCGCCGTAGATCGACATCTCGCGCGGGTAGAGGTGGACGAGGTTGACCAGGCCCTTGCTCGCGCCGACCGCGGGGCCGCTGGCGTCGGCCGCGCTCGGCTCGTTGCTCGAGTGGCTGCTGCTCTGACCGCTCACGCGCTCGCCTCCTCACCGAAGTTCGCCAACCCGTAGCGCGCCGCGAGGAGCCGCCGCAGCCGCATCATCGCGGTGTACGTGCAGAAGATCCGGCGCGGCTCGTCGGGGTGCTCGGCGAGCAGGCGGTCGAGGGCGCGCTCGAGGTCGAGCTCGACGCCGCCGACGGGCACGTCGTCGTACGACAGCCGCAGCGCCATGTCGTAGCCGCGGATGCCGGAGGTCAGCGCGACCCCCTTCTCGCGCAACGACTCGAAGCTCACGTCGTAGAGCCAGGACACGTCCTGCCCGTCGGCGTAGTCGTCGTTGATGGCCACCATGGTGGCGACCGGCTCGGCGCCGTACGTGCCCAGCGCGACGGTGAACCCGGCGGGGTTCTTGACCAGGACGAGCTCGAGCGGCTGCCCGCCGGCGTCGATGACCTCGCCGCGACCGAAGGGCGGGGTCACCGCCTGCAGCGCGGTGAGCGCCGTCCGCGCGGAGAACGCGGACCCAAGGACCATCCGCGCCATCGTCGTCGCCGCGGTCGCGTTGATCATCGCGGCGAGCCCGCGCTGCTTGAGCTCGAGCGGGCCGACCTCGTCGCCGCCGAAGTGGACGGAGAAGGAGCGGGCGTCGTGCGGGTGCAGCAGGCCGTCGTCCGCGCCGGCGTCGGGCACGGCGAGCTCGTCGGAGAACCGCGCGTCGGCCTCGTGCAGCGGGGGCAGGTCGTCGGCGACGACCGGGTCGATGCCGAACCAGCGCACGGCGACCCCCTCCCCCAGCGACCCGTCGATGCGGGCGACGAACGAGTCGTCGCGGTTGAGGACGACGCCGTCGCGCGTCTGCTCGGCCAGCGACGCGAGCAGCTTGGCCGTCGTGTCGATCTCGGCGAAGCGGTCGAGCTGGTCGCGAGCGACGTTGAGCAGCAACGCGTGCGTCGGGGTGACGACCTTGGCGAACTGCAGCGCGTGCCACTCGTCGAGCTCGAGGACGGCGACGTCGGCGTCGAGCCGGCCGGACAGCGGGATCTCGCCGAGCATCGAGGAGATGACGCCGCGGGTGAAGTTCGACCCGGTCGGGTTGGTGAAGACCCTGCGGCCGTGGGCGGCGACGATCGCGGCGAGCATCTTCGTCGTCGTGGTCTTGCCGTTGGTGCCCGAGACGACGACGACCCCGCCCGGGACGCGGCCGAGCGCGTGGGTGAGGAACGCCGGGTCGACCCGCTCGGCGACGAGGCCCGGCATCGCCGACCCCCCGCCGCGCAGCCGCGCGGCGACGCGCGCGGCCTTCCCCGCGATGACGGCAGCGGTCGTCCTCAGCACGGACCCAGCCTAGAGTGACGCCGTGACCCAGCCGCCCACACCGCCGCCGTACGGCGCGCCGTACGGCCAGGGCCAGCCGTTCCCGCCGCCCGGGCACCTCGTCGTGCACCTGCAGGGGTCGTGGCTGATCAGCTTCGTCACCCCGACGCTCTTCCTCGACGGGCAGCGGGTGCCGGCCAAGTACGGCGAGAACCACTTCCCGGTCGCGCCCGGCCGACACGTCGTCGCGGGCCAGGCCGAGTACATGCTCACCTACGGGCGGGCCCACCTCGAGGCCGACCTGGCCCCGGACCAGCGGGTCGACGTCTGGTACGCCGCCCCGTGGCACCAGTTCGCCAAGCAGGGCTCGATCGGCTTCGAGAAGCAGAAGCACCGGGGCGCGTGGCTGATCTGGAGCCTGTTCGCCCTCCTGGCCCTCGTCGTCGTGCTCGTCGTCGTCGCCGGGCTCAGCTCGTCCTGAGCGGACGCCCGGTCGGACCGAGGCCCTGAGCGGACCCGTGCCGCCGCGCGAGAGCCGACCACACCAGGACGCCGAGCGACCCGAGCACGAGGAGCCCGAGCACCCCCACGACGACGACGGCGGTGATCCGGGTGCGCGGAGGCAGGATCTCCTCGAGGACGGCGAGGGCGATCGTCAGGACGAGCGTGCCTGCGCAGAGGGCTGTCCACCGGCCGGTCAGCGCCACGAGCGCCCGCCCGACGGGGCGTCTCCGGTCGTCGAGGCGGCGGCCCACCCCGAGGTCGCGCGCCGTGCCGACGATGTCCCGCAGGTCACCGCTGGCGACGAGGTCCCGCCGCGGCCCGGGCGACCCGAGGCGGCTGCGGGTGAGGGGGACGAGGACCGCCATCAGGCCGGCGGTGGTCACCAGGGTGAGCAGGACGGCGTACCAGGGGGTCGAGCCGTCCGGGGTGGTCCAGCGACCCGGGATGCCGTAGTGGGCGACCAGGGTCCCCACCATGAGGACCGCGAAGATCGTGCCGGTGACGATCACCGAGCGTCGCTCCGCCCGCCGGACGAGCTCCTGCTGCGCGGGCGTCAGCGGCCCCCGGTCCATCCCTGTCGAGCTCATGCGACACCCCCGTCGTCCCCATGAAGGCTAGTCCCGACGTCGCCGGCCCGCCCGCCCGTACGACGCCCCGCCCCGACGGGTCACGGGGTGAGCGGCTGGCCCTCGACGGCGACGTACGCCCCCGCCCGGGCCGGCGACAGCAGCCGCCCGACGCTCGACAGGTCGGTGACGGGCCGGGACCGCAGAGCCGTCCCGGCGTCCGCCGTGACCAGGTCGCCGACGCCGTCCCCGGTGAGGTCGCCCACGGAGGTGACGACGGGAGACCGGCGGACTGAGAACCCGTGGTCGGCGACGACGGTGCCGGTCGACGAGAAGCCGTCGTCCGTCCCCGCGAACTGGGTGAGCGTCCCGGTCGTCCGGTCGCGCACCCACAGGTCGGGCCGGCCGTCGCCGTCGACGTCCCCGGGCGCGACGAGGTCGGACCGGGTGAGGTCGACGCCGTCGAGCGGGAGCGGCACACCGCTGCCGATCCGGATCCCGACGGGGTAGAGGTACGCCTTCCCGCCCTCGATCGTGACGAGCGCGGTCGTCGCCGTCCCCGTGCCCGTCGTGACCATCGAGGTCAGGCCGCCGAAGTCCTTCGGGAAGTCGGCGGGGCACGTCGCCGCCCCGCAGAACGGGTGCACCACCAGAGCCGGGGCGGCGAGGTCGCCGATCCCGTCGTTGCGCCACTGCAGCAGGGTCGTCGAACCGGGCCGGTGGGTGAGGACCTGGTCGACGTCGCTGAGGCCGGTGGTGACCCGCGCGAGGACCGTGCCGCGCCAGTCGACGGAGTCCGATGGCCCCGCCACGGCGATGCCGCGCCCCACGCGCCCGCTCCCCGTGCCCGGCAGCACCTCGAGCTCGCCCGCCGCGTCCGTCACGAGCAGGTCCGGCACACCGTCGCCGGTGAGGTCGCCCTTGACCTGCGGGGTGGGGTTGGTGGGGACGAAGAAGGAGTACGAGGTCGGCTGGGACTCGTAGCCGGCCCGGTCGATCGCCCGCACGGCCAGCATGTGGTTGCCGAAGGACGGCGGCGTCACGGTCACGGTCACCGTCGCGGACGCCGCTCCGTGGAGGAACTGGGTCCCCGAGGTGCGCGAGTCCCGCGTCGGGCTCCCGGTGGCGAACTGACCGTCGAGCACCCACTGGACGTTCGCGAGACCCGAACCCTCGTCGTGCACCGTGAGGCTCAGCCGACCGGCCTGGGCCGCGTGGTGGGTCGGCGTGCTCCCGCTGGGCGGGAAGTCCGTCGACGTCACCGAGTCGACGACCGGAGCCGTCGTGTCCGACGGCGGCGCGGCGGAGGCGGTGGAGGCGACCCCCAGCCCGACGAGCGCGGCGACACCGACCCCCACGAGCAGCGGGCGCGCGGACGGGACGTTGGTACGACGTGACACGGTCCACCCCTGGTGCGGCCGACCGGCCGCGGACGCCACCGACCCCTGCTGCCGATGTCCTGGCGGGGAACGTAGCGGACCGGGACGTCCTCGCGACGTGGACCCAGCAACTTCCCAGGAACCGTCAGCGACGCACGACCGAGCCCCGTCGGGCCCTGCTGCCGGGTGTGCGAGGGTGGCGCGGTGCCCGACGCCTTCACCCGCGGTCTCAGCGCCGACCAGCTGCGCCGCAACCTCAACGCGTGGCCGACCTTCGCCGCCCAGGCCATCGACGTCGTCGAGATCGCCGCGGACTGGAGCCGCGCGGTCGTCCGGCTCGACCTCACGCCGCAGAACGCCAACTACTTCGGTACGGCGTTCGGCGGCTCGCTGTTCTCGATGATCGACCCGTTCCTGGTCATCCTCCTCGCCAACCAGCTCGGGGAGGACTACGCGGTCTGGGACAAGGTCGTCGAGATCGACTTCGTCCGGCCGGGAACCGGGCCGGTGACCGCGGTGGTCGACGTGCCGGCCGACGTCACCGCCGAGGTGCGCGCCGCGACCGACGACGGCAGCAAGCTGCTGCGCTGGTTCGAGGTCCCGCTGACGATGGACGACGGCACGCTCGTCGCCGTCCAGAAGCGACAGATCTACGTACGACGCCGCCGCACCACCGACTGAGGGGCCCGCCGACCGCACCGACAGGCAGTAGGCCCGCTGCCGTCCGGCGACCGTGCTCATGTCGCCTCCGGCGGTGCCCGACTGCATGTCGGCCCGTCCGCCCACCATCCTCGTCGGGCCACCCGAGGGAGCTGACGCGCCGCCCGGCTGCCCTGATCCGAGTCAGGTCAGCGCTAAGGCCCTCACTCCCACTCGATGGTGCCGGGCGGCTTGCTCGTCACGTCGAGCACGACCCGGTTGACCTCGCGCACCTCGTTGGTGATCCGCGTCGAGATCTTCGCCAGCGTCTCGTAGGGCACCCGCGTCCAGTCGGCCGTCATGGCGTCCTCGGACGACACCGGTCGCAGCACGACCGGGTGGCCGTAGGTCCGCCCGTCGCCCTGGACCCCGACAGACCGCACGTCGGCGAGCAGGACGACCGGGCACTGCCAGATCTCGCGGTCGAGGCCGGCGGCGGTCAGCTCGGCCCGGGCGATGGCGTCGGCGCGGCGCAGGACGTCCAGCCGCTCGCCGGTCACCTCGCCGACGATGCGGATGCCGAGCCCCGGCCCCGGGAACGGCTGGCGCCACACGATCGCCTCGGGCACGCCGAGCTCGAGGCCGACCGCGCGGACCTCGTCCTTGAACAGCGCCCGCAGCGGCTCGACGAGGCCGAACTGCAGGTCGTCCGGCAGCCCGCCGACGTTGTGGTGGCTCTTGATGTTGGCCGCGCCCTCGCCGCCGCCGGACTCGACGACGTCGGGGTAGAGCGTGCCCTGCACGAGCCACTTGACCGGGTGCTCCTCGTCGCCGCGGTCCGACACGACGTCGCGGGCGGCCTGCTCGAAGACCCGGATGAACTGGGCGCCGATGATCTTGCGCTTCTCCTCGGGGTCGCTCACCCCGGCGAGCGCGGCGAGGAACTGCTCGCGCGCGTCGACGACGACGAGGTCGACCCCGGTCGCCGCGACGAAGTCCTCCTCGACCTGCTCGGCCTCGCCCTCGCGCAGCAGCCCGTGGTCGACGAAGACGCAGGTCAGCTGGTCCCCGACGGCCCGCTGCACGAGCGCGGCGGCGACGGACGAGTCGACGCCCCCGGACAGCGCGCACAGCACGCGGTCTTCGCCGACCTGCGCGCGCACCCGGTCGACCAGCTCGTCGACGACGTTGGCCGGCGTCCAGTCGGCCGGGATGCCGGCGCCCTTGTGCAGGAAGTTCTCCAGCGTGCGTTGCCCGTGGGCGGTGTGCAGCACCTCGGGGTGCCACTGGACGCCGTACAGGCGCCGCTCGTCGTCCTCGACGGCGGCGACGGGCGCACCGTCGCTCGTCGCGGTGACCTTCATCCCGGGCGGCGCCTCGGTCACCGAGTCGCCGTGCGACATCCACACCGACTGGTGCTCCGGCACCCCGTCGAACAGGGTCGAGCCGGTGTCCGTCACCGTCGCCGGCGTCGAGCCGTACTCGCCGCGGCCGGTGTGCGCGACCGACCCGCCGAGCGCTTGGACCATCGCCTGGAAGCCGTAGCAGAGCCCCATGACGGGCACGCCGGCCTCGAGCAGGGCCGGGTCGAGCTCGGGCGCGCCCTCGGCGTAGACGCTGCTGGGGCCGCCGGACAGGATGACCGCCCGCGGGTTCCTCGCGAGCAGGTCGGCGACCGGCGTCGTGTGCGGCACGACCTCGCTGTAGACCTTCGCCTCGCGCACCCGCCGCGCGATCAGCTGGGCGTACTGCGCGCCGTAGTCGACGACGAGGACCGGCTGGGCCTGGAGGTCTTCGCTCACCCCGCCGAGCCTACTGGGCCGCGCGGGGTGCCCCCGCCGCCCGCTGGCCCTCGAGCGACGCGATGAGCGCCTCGGTGGACCGCGTCACCCGCCGCTCGGCGACGAACGGCACGAACGGCACGAAGCCGGAGAGCAGGTTGAGCACGATCCGGACGAGCGACCAGCGCGACTTGAAACCCAGGTTGACGATCGAGCACGCGTAGGCGAAGTAGATGAGGCCGTGGATCGGGCTCCAGTACTCCGTGAGGAAGTTCTTCTGGTCCAGCCCGTACTTGAGGACCATCTCGAGGACGAGGACGAACAGCGCGATGCCCGCGACGACGGCGAGCACGCGGTAGATCCGCAGCGCCGAGCGCAGCTGGTCGGGGGTCGCCGCCGGGCGGGCGGCGGGACGGGCGGGGGTGCTCACGGTCGGTCTGCTCCTGCGGGGGTGGGGTCGGGGGTCGAGGGGGTGGCGTCCGTACGGGGTCCCTCGGGCTCGCCCTTCGGCGGCCCGGCCGCGAGCGCCGCGTCCTGCCGCGCGTCGTCGCGCACCATCCGCACGTACATGTAGAGGGCGAAGAGCGCGAAGACCCACCACTGGACGGCGTACGCGCCGTTGCGCAGCGTGAAGCCGGTCGGCACCGGGGGCGGCGGCACGCGCTGGATGACCGCGGCCGACGACGCGCCGGTGGCGTCGGGGGTCTCGCTGATCGAGAAGAGGAACGCGTTGTAGAGGTCGCCGGGCCAGACGTTGACCAGCCGGCCGAGGTCGACCGAGCCGAGCTGGCCGGCCGGCAGCGACGCCGACAGGTCGGACGGCGACTCCCCCGGCGCGACGCTGCCGACGAGGGTGATGTCCCCGGTCGTCGTGGGCGGCGGCGCCGCGGCGGGCCCGCCCCGCGCGTCCGCGACGAAGCCGCGCACGACCGCGATCCGTGAGCCGGTCGCGTCGACGACGAACGGCGTGACGACCCACGACCCGCTCACCCCGTCGAGGCGGCGCTGCGGGACGACGACCTGGCCGGTGGCGTCGTACCGGCCGGTGGTCGAGACGCGGCGGCTGCTCGCGTCGCCGGGGAACTCGCTGTGCGGCTGGAGCAGGGTGGTGAGGGCGACGACCGGCTGCCGCGGGGCGGCGTACGCGGCCTGCGACTGGGCGTCGTCGCGGGCCACCGACAGCTGCCACAGGCCCAGCATCGTGAACGAGACGAGGACCGCGACGAGGACGACGAGCAGCCCCAGCCAGCGGGGCTTGAGCATCGTCCGGAACACCCCTCCAGGGTAGGTGAGCGGGCTGGGCGTCCCGACCGCCCGTCGGCCCCGGTCGTCCCCCGGGGCGGGGGGTCCGGTGTGGCAGCCTTGCCCCGATGCCTCCCGTCCGCCGCCACCGCCCCGCGGGAGTGGCCCGCGCCGGGCTGGTCGCCGCCGCGGCGCTGGTCGCGGCGACCGGGCTCGCGGGGTGCGCCGCCGGCACCCCACCGGCCGCGGTGACGGTCACCCCCACCGTCGTCGTCACGGTCACCCCGAGCCCGACCCCCACCCCCACGCCCACGGTCGCGCCCCCGCAGACCTGGGAGGAGGCGTTGGTCCACCTCGGCTCGGCGACGGCCGACCCGAGCAAGCCCCTCTCCTTCGTCAGCCCCAGCGGCAACCTCGCCTGCACCATCGTCGCGGGCGGCGCCTTGCGCGGCTGCGAGCTCGAGCAGGGCCGCATCGCCCCGCCCACCTCCGGCTTCTGCGCGAGCGCGGGCGGCGGCGCGGCCGACATCGGCCGGATCCAGCTCGGCCCGAACGGCCCGGTGGCCGTGTGCAACAAGGACCAGCTGGCCCCGGCCGACGCGCCGGAGCTGCCCTACGGACGGTCCACGACGTCCGGCAGCGTCGCCTGCGTGTCCGAGCAGATCGGCGTCACCTGCGTCGACGCCTCGACCCGCAAGGGCTTCTTCCTCGCCCGCGACACCTACTACGTGTTCTGACGCCCCCGGGGAGCGGGCCGAGAAGTTCCTCGGAGTCCACCCGTAACCCCCACCCGGTCGCCTCGTTGGACGTGGTGGACGGCTCCCCGGCCGTTCTGGAGGGGGCGACCGGGGGCCGCACTCCTCCCCCAGCAGGGGCGGGGGAGGCACCCCGTACGGGGACCGACGGCGAGGGAGGCACAGGGGGCCTCCCTCGACCGACGGGCAGGCCGGGGCCGGAGCGGTGCAGGAGGGAACGTCGTCATGCCGGGGTGAGGCCCGCGGCGGCGCCGCCCCGCTCCGGCTCCTCCGCCCGCGGCTCCAGGCGCTCGTACGGCGCCCCCTGGACCGGTCGGCGGTCGGCCTCGCCGGCGGCGGGCCACAGCGACATCGCCCGCTCGGCCTGCGCGGTGATGGTGAGGCTGGGGTTGACCCCGAGGTTGGCCGAGATCGCGGCGCCGTCGACGACGTGGACACCCGGGTAGCCCCACACCCGGTGGTAGGGGTCGACGACGCCGTGCCGCGGGTCGTCGGAGATCGCCGCGCCGCCGAGGAAGTGCGCGGTGAGCGGGATGTCGGCGATCTCCCCGGCCGACGACCCCGGGTAGGCGCGCAGCCGGGTCATCGTGCGCAGCTGGACCGCCATCTCGGTGACCGCGCGGGCGCCCTGCGGGATGTAGGTCGGGTTGGGCGTGCCGTGCCCCTGGCGCGAGGTGAGGCCGAAGCCGAACGGTCCCCGCTTCCCCGAGACGGTGAGCGAGTTGTCGCTGTCCTGCATGACGAGGGCGATGATCGTCCGCTCGCTCCAGCGCCGGTTGGACAGCGAGTGGGCGAAGACGAGCGGGTGCGCCGCGACCTGGCCGAGCCAGCGCAGCCAGCGCGGGACGCGGCCGCCGCCGTGCACCTGCACCGTCGACAGCAGCCCCATCGCGTTGCTGCCCCTGCCGTAGCGGCAGTTCTCGACGTGCGTGGACCCGTCGACGTGGAACGACGTCGTGATGGCGACGCCGCGGGTGAGGTCGGTGCCCGGCGGGACCTTCTCGACCATCGTCCCGGCGAGCGCCTCGGAGTTGGTGCGGGTCAGCCGGCCGAGCGCGGGCGAGAGCCGCGGGAGCCCCGCCCGCGGGCCGGTGCGCATCGCGTGGAGCAGCTTCTGGGTGCCCCAGGTGCCGGCGGCGACGACGACCTGGCCGGCGGTGACGGTGCGCCGGTCCTTGCGCAGCCACGCGCCGGTCCGCTCGGTCGTCACCGCGTAGCCCGCCTCGGGGCGCGCGGGGTCCAGCGGGCGGACGTCGACGACGGTGCGCAGCGGCTCGATCGTCACGCCGGCCTGCTCGGCGAACCACAGGTAGTTCTTGCGCAGCGTGTTCTTCGCGCCGTCGCGGCAGCCGACCATGCAGTTGCCGCAGAGGGTGCAGCCGGTGCGCGCCGGGCCCGTCCCCCCGAAGTACGGGTCGGCGACGGTCTCCCCGGGCTTGCCGAAGTAGACCCCGACGGGCGTCTTGCGGAAGGTGTGGCCGACGCCGAGCGCGTCGGCGGTGCGCCGCATGACCTCCTCGGCCGGGCCCTCGACGGGGTTGGTGACGACCCCGAGCATCCGGCTCGCCTCGGCGTAGTGCGGCGCGAGCTCGTCCTGCCAGTCGGTGATGTGCCCCCACTGCGGGTCGCGGAAGAACGACGCCCCCGGCTTGTAGAGCGTGTTGGCGTAGTTGAGCGAGCCGCCGCCGACGCCCGCGCCGGCGAGGATCATCACGTCGGGCAGCCGGTGGACCCGCTGCACGCCGTAGCACCCGAGGCGCGGCGCCCACAGGTAGCGGCGCACGTCCCACGAGGTGCGCGCGAAGTCCTCGTCCTCGAAGCGGCGCCCCGCCTCGACCATGTGGACGCGATACCCCTTCTGCGAGAGGCGCATCGCCGCGACGGAGCCGCCGAAGCCGGTGCCGACGACGAGGACGTCGTGGTCGTACGGCGCTCCGGTCCGAGTCGTCATCAGCGCCGCCCGAGCTTCTTCAGCGCCCCGATCGCGGTGGTCATCACCGCGGCCCACTGGTCGTCGCGCAGCCCGCGCGGGGCGCCGAAGCCGGCGACGTGCTGGGCGGTGACGTTCTGAGGCTCGGTGTACTTGCGGATGCCGTCGGCGCCGTGCCGGCGGCCGAGGCCCGAGTCCTTCATCCCGCCCATCGGGGCCCCCATGGAGCCCCACGCGGCGGCGTACCCCTCGTTGATGTTGACGGTGCCGCAGCGGATCCGGCGGGCGAGCGCGCGACCGGCGCGCACGTCCCGGGTGAAGATGCTCGCGTTGAGCCCGTACGACGTGTCGTTGGCCAGCGCCACCGCCTCGTCGTCGGAGGCGACCCGGTAGACCGACACGACCGGCCCGAAGGTCTCGGTGTCGCGGCAGGTCATCGCCTCGGTCACGCCCTCGAGGACGGTGGGCTCGAAGCAGAACGGACCGACGTCGGGGCGCGGCCGGCCGCCGGCGAGGACGCGGGCGCCCTTGGTGCGGGCGTCCTCGACGTGCTCGGTGACCCGGTCGAGCGCGGCCTGCGAGAGCAGGCTGCCCATGTCGTAGCCCCAGCCGACGCCGGTGCCGAGGCGCATCGCGCGCACGGCGGGCAGGAAACGGGCGAGGAACTCGTCGGCGACGTCCTCGTGGAGGATGAGCCGCTCGGTGTGCATGCACAGCTGGCCGCCGGAGGAGAACGCGGCGCGGATCGCGCCGTCGACGGCCCGCGGGAGCGAGGCGTCGGCGCGCACGTAGAGCGAGTTCTTGCCCCCGAGCTCGAGGGAGACGCCGACGAGACGGCGGGCGGCCGCCTCGGCGACGCGGCGACCGGTGGCGGTCGAGCCGGTGTAGCAGACGTAGTCGACCTGGTCGACGACCGCCTGGCCGACGCTCGGGCCGTCGCCGACGACGACCTGCAGGACGCCCTCGGGCAGCCCCGCCTCGGCGAGCAGCTGCACGCCCTCGAGCGCGGTGAGCGTGGTCTGCAGGTCGGGGCGCAGGACGACGGCGTTGCCGGCCAGCAGGGCCGGGATCAGGTCGGTCAGGGCGAGGCTGAAGGGGTAGTTCCAGGGGCTGACCACGCCGACGACGCCCTTGGGCAGCAGCGTCTCGACGCTCTGGGTGAGGACGGGGAAGGCGCCGGCGTGGCGCCGCGGGCGCAGGTAGCGCGCGGCCGACCGGGCGTAGTGCCGCGCGCAGATCGCCGTGTCGAGGACCTCCTCGAAGGCCTGCGAGCGGGCCTTGCCCGCCTCGAGCTGGACGAGGTCGAGGATCTCGGCCTGGTCGCGCAGCACGAGGTCGTGGAAGCGCAGGAAGACCGCCGCCCGCGCGGCGATCGTCGTCCGGGCCCAGGAGCGCTGGGCCGCACGCGCGGCGGTGACCGCGAGGGTGACGTCGTCCGGGGTCGACAGCGGCAGCGACGCCACGGGGCCCCCGGTCATCGGGGTGACCGTCGTCGTCCACTCCGGCCGCGGCGCGCACACGACGCGGGCGGTGAGCCGGCGCACCAGCTCGGGCTCGACGGCGTACGTCGCGGTGACGTCGGTCTCCGGGTCGGCGACGAGGTCGTGCGGGCGGGAGGCGGACGCGCCGGTCCCCGAGGTCTCCGATGACATGGGACGGAGTTTACGGGCGGGTAGCGTTCCTGCCTACTCTTGGTAACTTGTGTCTCACGGCCGTCACCCTGCCGCTGGTCGGGTGCCGGTCAGGTGCTGCGCGCGGTGCCGGACGGGACGCCGTACGGGGCCGCGCGCAGCGCCGCTTGTAGGGTCCTGGCCATGAAGATCGCCGTCGCGGGGCTCGGGTACGTCGGCCTGTCGAACGCTGTCCTGCTCGCCGCGCGCCACGAGGTGGTGGCCTTCGACGTCGACGCGCACCGGGTCGCGCTGGTCAACGAGCGACGCTCCCCCATCGTCGACACGGAGCTCGAGGACCACCTGGCCCACCACGAGCTGCACCTGCGCGCGACCACCGACCGGGCCGAGGCGCTCGAGGGGGCCGACGTGCTCGTCATCGCCACCCCGACGAACTACGACCCCGACCGCAACTTCTTCGACACCTCGACGGTGGACGAGAACATCGCCGAGACCGCGCGGCTGTCGCCGTCGACGACGGTCGTCGTCAAGTCGACGATCCCGGTCGGCTACACCCGGGGGCAGCAGGAGCGCTTCCCGCAGCTGACGATCCTGTTCTCCCCCGAGTTCCTGCGCGAGGGCCGGGCCCTCTGGGACAACCTGCACCCGAGCCGCGTCGTCGTCGGTGGCGAGCCCGGCGAGGCCAAGCGGTTCGCCGACCTGCTCGTCGAGGGCGCCGAGGACGACGACGTGCCCGTGCGGCTGACGGCGCCGACCGAGGCCGAGGCGATCAAGCTCTTCGCCAACACCTACCTGGCCATGCGGGTCGCCTACTTCAACGAGCTCGACAGCTACGCGGTCACCCACGGCCTCGACACCCGCGCGATCATCGAGGGCGTCGGGCTCGACCCGCGGATCGGGATGCACTACAACAACCCGAGCTTCGGCTACGGCGGCTACTGCCTGCCCAAGGACACCAAGCAGCTGCTGGCCAACTTCGACCAGGTCCCGCAGAACCTCATCCGCGCGATCGTCGACGCCAACACGACGCGCAAGGACTTCGTCGCCTTCGACATCCTCGACCGCGAGCCGCGGGTCGTCGGGATGTACCGGCTCGTCATGAAGTCCGGGTCGGACAACTTCCGGTCGTCCTCGATCCAGGGGATCATGAAGCGCATCAAGGCCAAGGGCGTCGAGGTCGTCGTCTACGAGCCGTCCCTCGAGCAGGACGAGTTCTTCCACTCGCGCGTCGTGCGCGACCTCGAGGAGTTCAAGCGGGTCAGCGACGTCATCGTCGCCAACCGCCACACGGACGACCTGGCCGACGTCGCGGACAAGGTCTACACCCGCGACGTCTTCGGCCGCGACTGAACACCTGCTTCCCGGGAGTCAGCTTCCCGACACAGCGCCCCGACGATGAACACCCCACATGTTGCTGGCTTTGGACGAGCGAGATGGATTCTCGCTCGTCCAAAGCCAGCAACACGTGGGGTATGTCGCCCCGGACGCGTCGGTCAGAGGACGTGCTCGCCGTACATCTCCCCCAGCGGGTCGGCGATGAGCTCGATGCGGGCGCCGTCGGGGTCGCGGAAGTAGACCGAGACGCCGGAGTGGACCTCGTGCTCGATGCCCTCGGCGGTCAGGCGCTCGACGATCGCCTGCCAGCGCGACGGCTCGACCGAGATGGCGCAGTGGTGCAGGCCGCCGAGGACCTCCTGGTACGGGCCGACGTCGAGCCCCGGGAAGTCGAAGAACGCCAGGAGGTTGCCGTTGCCGATGTCGAAGAAGAAGTGCGACGAACCCGGGTAGTCGCGGTTCTCGATGAGCTCGGTGAGCGGGAAGCCGAGCACGTCCTGGTAGAAGCGGATCGTCGTCTCGACGTCGCTGCTGACCAGCGCGGTGTGGTGCAGGCCGCGGGCGGTCGACTCCGGTCGCTCGCTGGCGGGGCGCAGGTGCGCCTCGCGGAGCTCCGTACGGCGGGCCGCGAGGGCCTCGAGGTCGCGGGTGGTGGTCTGGTCGGTCATGAGCTCTCCTTCGACGGGGCGGGCGGTCAGGCGGCGAGGCCGGCGTGCATCTCCCACACGAGGACCTCGGCCTCGGTGGTGGCCGTCACCCGCTGGCCGCCGGTCGCGGTGAAGCGGACGGCGTCGCCCGTGCCGAGCGGTCCGGCGCCCTCGAGGACGACCTCGCCGACGGGGACGAAGAGGTGCAGGTACGGCGCGTCCGGCAGCTCGACCTGCTGGCCCGGCGACAGCCGGGCGACGTGCAGGGCGGCGTACCGGTTGCGGATCCGGATGGCCGCGGAGCCGGCGTGCCGGTCCATGCCGGAGGCGACGGGGACGAGCCCGCCGGAGAGCAGCTCGTGGTCGACCTCGAGCTGCTCGTAGCCGGGCTGGATGCCGGACTCGTCGGGCAGGACCCACATCTGGACGAAGTGCACGGGCTCCTCGGCCGGGCGCGTGCTCGCCTCCGCGGACAGCCGCCACGCGTCGTTCTTCTCCGAGTGCAGGATGCCGGTGCCGGCGCTCATCCGCTGCGCCAGTCCGGGGTAGATCACGCCGTGGTGGCCCTCGGAGTCCTGGTGCACCAGCGAGCCGCGCAGCACCCAGGTGACGATCTCCATGTCCCGGTGCGGGTGCGTCTCGAAGCCCGTCCCCGCGTCGACGACGTCGTCGTTGTTGACCAGCAGCAGCCCGTGGTGGGTGTTGCGGGGGTCCCGGTGGTGGCCGAACGCGAAGGAGTGCTTGGAGTCGAGCCAGCCGACGTCCGTCGCGAACCGCTGGTCGGCGCGGCGGATGTCGACCTGCGGGGCGAGGCTGATGGTGCCGGTGCTCACGATGACGCTCCTGACGGGTGGGTGCGGGGCGACCGGTCGGGCCGCTGTGCCCTCACCAATATACTTGAAACCTCAATTATTTCCACCCGGCCTGTCCCCCGTATCGCCCGGCGCGAGGACGATGTCGAACCGGGTCCGTGCCCAGGCCGCTCCCCCGAGGTCGCGCCCGTCCGGCGTGGGTGTCCCCGGCGGCTGCTCGACGAAGTCCCGGACGAGCGACTCCTTGACCCCGAAGACGCTGTCGCTCGCCAGCAGCTCGTCGCCGCGGACGAAGACGTGCGTGACCAGCGTCCGCAGCCCCGGTGCGCTGACCATGACGTGCAGGTGCGCGGCGCGCATCGGCGAGCGCCCGGTCGCCGCGAGCAGCGCGCCGACCGGCCCGTCGTGCGGGATGGGGTACGGCGTCGGGGTGACGGCCCAGAAGCGGTAGCCCCCCTCCTCGTCGGCGACCAGGTGGCCGCGGCCGGCGACGCGGTCGTCGCCGTACTGGACGTCGTAGAAGCCATCGGCGTCGGCCTCCCACACCTCGAGCCGGGCGCCGGGGACCGGTCGGCCGCCGGTGTCGCGGACCGTCCCCTCGACCCAGCAGGGCTGCCCGACCGCCGACCCGGCGACGTCGCCGCCGAGCTCGACCCGGGGCGCGTCCTCGACGAAGAAGGGGCCGAAGACGGTGGCCTCGGTGGCGTCGGCGTACGCCTCGTTGTTGATGGCGATGGTCTGCATCGAGGCGCCGAGGACGTCGGAGAGCAGGACGAACTCCTGGCGCCGCTCGTCGGTGATGTGCCCGATCGCGGTGAGGGCGTCGATGCCCTGCTTCCACTCCGCCTCGGTGGGGCGGACGTCGCGCAGGAACGCGTGCAGGTGCGTCACGACGCCCTGGACGAGCTCCTTCAGCCGCGGGTCGGGGGTGCCCTCGAAGGAGTCGAGGACCAGCCGGACGAGGTGCTCCTCGCGCCCGCGCTGCTCGTCGTCGACGCCGCTCACCGCGCGCCCTCGTCGCGCCCGAGGACCCGCGCGAGCGCCTCGTGCAGCGCCTCCCGCGGGTCGTCGGGGAGGGCGTGCGCCCGCCAGGCGATGTGCTTGTCGGGGCGCACGAGCAGCGCGCCGCCCTCCTCGATCTCGCGCAGGCGGGCCCAGTCGTCGTACAGGTCGGTGACGGCTCGACCGGGGCCGATGACGACCGCCTGCAGCGGCACCCCGAGGTCGTCCGCCACCT
The DNA here is from genome assembly GCF_006715055.1 of Lapillicoccus jejuensis. Lineage (NCBI taxonomy): Bacteria > Bacillati > Actinomycetota > Actinomycetes > Micrococcales > Intrasporangiaceae > Lapillicoccus > Lapillicoccus jejuensis. The sequence continues at coordinate 2,570,551 of NZ_VFMN01000001.1, read as the reverse complement.
GCGCGGCGGCGTCCTCCCAGGCCTCCCCGGCGATGCCGGTGAGGAGGGTGAAGCGGTCGTACGGCGCGAGGTCCATCGTCGCCAGGCGCGTCATCGCGTCGCCGACCCATGCGTGCGGCAGGTGCGACCCGGGGGCCGTCGACGGCTCGAAGTAGAGGTCGGGGTCACGGGTCGGGGCGGGTCGCGTCGTCCCGTCGGGGACGACCGCCCCCGACTCGTAGACCTGGCCGAGCTCGACGCCGTGGGCGTTGAACTCGTAGTTCTTCAGCTCCATGGCCTTGACCAGCGCGGCACGCTTCGCCGCCCCGGCCGGGGTGTTGGCCTTGCGCTCCTCGATGGCGGCGACCATCTCCTCCTCCGTGCGCGCCTGCGTCAGCCCGAGCGCGACGAAGAAGTCGACGAACTCGCGGCTGGAGCGGTTGGCGCGCAGCACGATCCGCTCCGCCACCGGTGCACGCTCGGCCGAGTAGCTCTCCAGCAGCGGCGGGGCGGCGTACCCGCGCAGGACGGCCGCGAGCTTCCAGGCGAGGTTGTAGGAGTCCTGGACCGAGGTGTTGGAGCCGAGGCCGTTGCTCGGCGGGTGCCGGTGCACCGCGTCGCCGACGCAGAAGACGCGCCTGGACTGCAGGTGGGTCGCGTACATCTCGTTGTTGCCCCACAGCGAGGTGCCCGTGATCTCCACCTCGAGGTCGGGCAGGCCGAGGAGGTTGCGCACGATCCGGGTGGCGGCCGCCTCGTCGACCACCGGCGGCGGGCCGGCGATGTCGTAGCCCCACACGACGAGCCACTCGTGCCAGGGCCGGACCATCCGCACGAGCCCGGCCCCGATGCCGCCGACGTCCGAGCCGGGCTGGATCACCCAGTAGAGGACCGACGGCCGGTGCGCGACGAGGGGGGTCAGGTCGGCCCTGAAGGTGATGTTCATCGACCCGGCGATGTCCATCGCGCCCTCGAACGGCAGGCCGACGTCGGCGGCGACGGCGGAGCGGGCGCCGTCCGCGCCGACGAGGTACGTCGCCCGGATGGTGTACGGCGTCCCGGTGAGCCGGTCGAGGACGCGCACGTCCACCCCCTCCTCGTCCTGGGTGTGCGAGACGTACTCGGTGGAGAACCGGACCTGGGCGCCGCGGGCGGCGGCGTTGCGCACGAGGATCGGCTCGAGGTAGGTCTGCGGGATGTCCACGGTCAGGCACGGGGAGGCGAGCCGGTAGTCGGCCTGGCGCGACGGGCCGGTGCCCCAGGTGTGGATGCGCCCGATCTCCTCCCCCGCCAGCGACGTGCAGAACACGGTGTCGCCGACGAGGTCGTGCGGGGTGGCGTCGGCGAGGACCTGGTCCTCGATCCCGAGGTCGCGGAAGACCTCCATGGCCCGCTGGTTGGTGATGTGCGCGCGCGGGGTGTTCGCGGTCCAGCGGTACTTGGTGATGACCACCGTCGGGACGCCGAGGGTGGCGAGGAACAGCGCCGCCGCGGAGCCGGCCGGGCCGGACCCGACGACCAGGACGTCGGTCTCGACGACCCCCGTGGTCGGCAGCTCGGTGGTCTCGCGGCCGTCGTCGAACGCGGGCATCATCGGCCTCCTCGGACCGGACCGGCGCCGGTGCTGGGGCCAGTGTCGGTCGTCGTCACGCGCCCGTCGAGGGGACGGCGTCGTGCCTGGCCGGTCCGGGGACGGATGGCCGCTGCGGGGACGCCGCGACGGCCGACCGCGCCCGGGCGGTGCGCCGGCGCAGCTCGCTGGGCGGCTCGCCGTACGCCGCCGCGAACGCCGTGGCGAAGTGCCGCGGCGAGGCGAAGCCGCAGCGGCGGGCGACCTGCGCGACCCCGAGGCCGGCGGCCGACGGGTCGAGGAGCAGCCGGCGGGCGGCCTCGAGGCGGCGCGCGCGCAGGTGCGGGAGGAACGCCGTCCCGCCGTCGGCGAGGACGCGCGAGAGGTGGCGGGGGCTGAGGCCGACCGCGGCGGCGACCCGCTCCGCGCTCAGCCCGGGCTCGAGCAGGTGCGCGTCGACGTAGGCGAGGGCGGCGGCCCGGTGCGCGGCGGCGGCGTCTCGACCGCGACCCCCGGCGAGGGTGGCGACGAGGTCGAGCAGGGTGGCCTCGAGGACCGCCTCCGGCTCGTCCTCCCGGGCCGCCCCGCCGACCAGGCGGGCGAGCCGGCGGGCGGCGGGGTCGCCGCCGGCGCCGAAGCCGACCACGCGCGGGGCGTCGAGCCCGGCGAGACCCGTGACCTCGGTGAACAGGTCGCGCGGGAGCTTGACGACGAGCTCCTCGAGGCCACCGGAGAAGCCGCGCAGGAAGGGGCGGTCGGCGTCGCAGACGAGCAGCTCGCCCGGCGACAGCCGGCGCACCCCGTCGTCGTGGTAGAAGAACGCCTCCCCGGCGAGCCCGAAGAAGAGGGCCACCGCGTGGGTCGGGCGGCGCGCGACGAGGCCGGCGTCGCGCTCGACGACGTGCGGGGTGCCCTGCACGCGGGCGAGGTCGAGGCGCCCCACCCGGACGTTGACCTCGCTGGCCTCGAGCGCGTCGGCGGTGAGGGTCCGGCAGCGCAGTCCGATGAGGGCGTCGTCGTTGTGGGCCTCCCACAGCTCCACGCGGCGCTCGGGAGGCAGCCGACGCGTCGAGAACGCGACCGGCTGCGGCGCGGCCGGCGGGCCCGCGCCGGCCGGGGTCGGCGCCGTCGCCATGCGGGGAGACTACCCGCGCGGCGCCCTCGGGGTCAGCGGACGGCCCACAGGGCCAGGGCTCCGGCGGTGACGTCCTCGGCGACCGCGGCGGGCGCCGACCAGCCGCGCTCCTGCGCGACGGACCGGGCGGCGGTGCCGAGCGCCGCGCCGGCGAAGGCGCCACCGGCGGCGAGGGCGGCGGTGACCACCGTGCCGGCGAGTCCGGCGTGCTCGCGGCGGGCCAGGGCGGCAGCCCCGAGCGCGCCCGCGCCGAGGCGGCCGAGCAGCGGCCCGGCCTCCAGCCGGCTCGGGACCTGCGGGAGCTTGTCGGCCACGACCTCGCCGACCACGGCCGTCGCCGCCGCGAGCGCCGGCAGCCGACCGCCGGTCGCACGGGCCAGGGCCACGGCGCCGAGCGAGCTGCGCGACCCGGCGGCGAGACCGAGCGCCAGCGCGCGCAGGGCGAGCGGGGCCCGGCGGTGCGTCATCGCGGGCTCGTCGTCGGCACCGTCGTCGGAAGGTGCCCGGTCGAGCCGGCGGAGGGTCGAGACGACGGCGACACCGAAGAGGGCGTGCGGGACGGCGTCGCCGACCCAGTCCCGGGTGCTCCAGGTGGCCGGGTCGCTCACCCCGAGCCGCGCCGCCCCGAGGTCGGAGGCGGCCATCGCACCCGCCCCGACGAGGACGGCCGACACCGGGGCGGGCAGCCTGACCCCGGCGGCCCGGACCACCGCGGCCGCCACCCCGGTGGTGACGCCGGTCGCGAGGCCGAGCAGGGCGCCGTACGCCTCTGGGCGGGAGCCGCCCTGCGGGAGCGGCAGGTCGAGGCGCCCGACGAGCGCCCGGGCCGCGTCCGCCGGGACGCTGCTGGCGGCCCGGCCGGTGAGGGCCATGTCGCCGTACGTCGCCGCGTCGAGGACGAGGGTGCCGACCGCGCCGGCGACGACGCCGCGCCACAGGACCCCGCCCGGGGTGCGGTGCGGGTGCGGGCTCGGTGCGCGGTGGCTCATGCCTCCTCGCTACCCCGCGGCCCGGCGCGCCACGCGGCCGGGCGGGGTCAGGAGCCGGAGTACGGCGCGACGACGACCTCGACGCGCTGGAACTCCTTGACGTCGGAGTAGCCGGTGGTCGCCATGGCGCGGCGCAGGGCGCCGATGATGTTCGTCGTGCCGTCGGCGAAACGGCCGGGCCCGAAGAGGATCTCCTCGAGCGAGCCCTGGGTGCCGATCTGGATCCGCGCGCCGCGCGGCAGCGCGGAGTGGTGCGCCTCGGGGCCCCAGTGGAAGCCGCCCCCCGGTGCCTCGGTCGCGCGGGCCAGGGCCGCGCCGAGCATGACCGCGTCGGCGCCGCACGCGACCGCCTTGACGATGTCGCCGGAGCTGCCGACGCCGCCGTCGGCGATGACGTGGACGTAGCGGCCGCCGGACTCGTCGAGGTAGTCGCGGCGGGCGGCGGCGACGTCGGCGACCGCAGAGGCCATCGGCGCGTGGATGCCGAGGGTCGTGCGGGTCGTGTGCGCCGCGCCGCCGCCGAACCCGACGAGGACGCCGGCGGCGCCGGTGCGCATGAGGTGCAGCGCCGCGGTGTACGTCGACGCGCCGCCGACGATGACGGGGATGTCGAGCTCGTAGATGAAGCGCTTGAGGTTGAGCGGTTCGCTGTTGCCGGAGACGTGCTCGGCGCTGACCGTCGTGCCGCGGATGACGAACAGGTCGCAGCCGGCGTCGACGACGGTCTTCCAGTGCTGCTGGGTGCGCTGCGGGCTGAGCGCGCCGGCGACGGTGATGCCGGCGCGGCGCAGCTCCTGGATCCGCGCGGTGATGAGCTCGGGCTTGATCTCCTCGGCGTAGATCTCCTGCATCCGCGCCGTGGCCTTGGCCGGGTCGAGCCGGACGATCTCCTCGATGAGGGGCTCCGGGTCGTCGTACCGCGTCCACAGGCCCTCGAGGTCGAGCACCGGCAGCCCGCCGAGGCGACCGAGCTCGATGGCCGTGGCGGGTGACATGACCGAGTCCATCGGCGCCGCGATGACGGGGATGTCGAAGTGGTAGGCGTCGATCTGCCAGGAGACCGACACCTCCTCGGGGTCGCGGGTGCGGCGCGAGGGGACCACGGCGATGTCGTCGAAGGAGTAGGCACGCCGCCCGCGCTTGCCCCGGCCGATCTCGATCTCAGTCACGGCGTCAGGCTATCGGTCGCGCCACCCCACCCCGTGCGTCCGAGAGGGTGGCGGCCACCGCCACCGACGTCTCGGACGCCGCAGGGCGCTGTACGGGAGCGTCCGAGAGGGTGGTGGCCACCACCGCCGACGTCTCGGACGTCAGCGCCAGGGGAACCAGCCGCTGTGGCTGTGCCAGTGGCCACCGCGCCGCCACAGGTCGAGCATGGCCCGCCGCAGCGTCGAGTCCGCGGGCAGCTGCGCGACCGGGGTCGACGGCGCGTCCCAGAGGAACTTGCGCACGGTGAGGTCGGCGTCCTCGTCGAGCGCCCGCCCGAGGGTGAAGCGGCGCTGGAAGGCCACGAGGTTCGACGACGCCGGCAGCAGCTCGGCCAGCTGCGGGTCGAGCAGCCACGACCAGCACACCGCGACGGGGTAGCGCTCGCCGGGGAACCGGCGCCGGAAGAACGTCGACGCCGCGGCCACGGACGCCTCCACCGCGTCCGGGGTCAACGGCCCGCCCGCGCCGGGGATGTGCACCGACAGCACGAGGTCGCCGGGACCGACGGGCACCCCGGCCATCCCGAGCTCCAGCCCGGTGCCCTGCCCGAGGTGCACCCGCTCGTACTGCAGCCTGCCCAGCTGGACGATCGCGCCGGTCAGGTGCCGGGTCAGCCACCCGGCCAGCTCGTCGCCGAGCCCCGCGACGCCGAACCAGCGCCGGTTGCGGGTGAGCATCCGCCCGACGTCGGCGAGCGTCGCCGCGCTCACCTCCGGGGACACCCCCAGTGCCTCGTGGTGGGCGAGCAGGTCGGGCAGGACCTCGGCGAACGCCACCACCGGCAGGTACGACGCCCCGTCCAGACCCTCGCGCGACGGCAGCGCGGGCCCCGGGCTCGGCTCCCCCGTCGCCGCGCGCAGCGCATTGGCCGCGCCGGCCACCCACCCGGCGAGGGCGGCATCACGCCGTACGGCGTCCTGCGCGGCCAGCAGCGCGGCGACGTCCTCGCCCGGGACGTCGAACAGCACGAGGGCGCGGTCGTCGACCGGCCCGGGGGTGCCGCTCACCGGGCGTAGTTCGGGGCCTCGACCGTCATCTGCACGTCGTGCGGGTGGCTCTCCTTGAGCCCGGCCGCGGTGATCCGCACGAAGCGGCCCTTGGCCTGCAGCTCGGGGATGGACCGAGCGCCGACGTAGAACATCGACTGCTGCAGGCCGCCGATGAGCTGGTGCGCGACGGCGGACAGCGGGCCGCGGTAGGGCACCTGGCCCTCGATGCCCTCGGGGACGATCTTGTCGTCGCTCTCGACGTCGGCCTGGAAGTAGCGGTCCTTGGAGAAGGACTTCTTGCCGCGCGAGGCCATCGCCCCGAGCGAGCCCATGCCGCGGTAGGTCTTGAACTGCTTGCCGTTGACGAAGACCAGCTCGCCCGGGGACTCCTCGCAGCCGGCGAGCAGCGATCCGAGCATGACGGTGTCGGCGCCCGCGACGAGGGCCTTGGCGATGTCGCCGGAGTACTGCAGGCCGCCGTCGCCGACGAGCGGGACGCCGGCCGGCTTGGTCGCGAGCGACGCGTCGTAGATCGCCGTGACCTGCGGCACGCCGACCCCGGCGACGACGCGGGTCGTGCAGATCGAGCCCGGGCCGACGCCGACCTTGACGCCGTCGGCGCCCGCGTCGACGAGCGCCTGCGCGCCCTCGCGGGTCGCGACGTTGCCGCCGAGGACCTGCACGTGGCGGGTGGCCGGGTCGGACTTGATCTTGCGGATCATGTCGAGCATGAGCCGGGCGTGGCCGTTGGCGACGTCCGGCACGAGCACGTCGACGCCGGCCTCGACGAGCGTCGTCGCCCGCTCCCACGCGTCGCCGAAGTACCCGATCGCGGCGGCGACGAGCAGCCGGCCGTGGTCGTCCTTGCTCGCCCGCGGGAACTGCTCCGACTTGACGAAGTCCTTGACGGTGATGAGCCCGGCGAGGCGGCCGTCGGCGTCGACGATCGGCAGCCGCTCGCGCTTGTGCTGGCGCAGCAGCGCGGTGGCGTCCTCGCGGGAGGTGCCGACCGGCGCGGTGACGAGCGGCATCGGCGTCATCACCTCGTCGACCTTGGTCGTCGCCCACTCCTTGACCGGGGTGAAGCGCAGGTCGCGGTTGGTGACGATGCCGATGAGCTTGTGCTCGCCGTCGACGACGGGCAGGCCGGAGACGCGGTACTGCCCGCAGACCTTGTCGAGCTGCTCGAGCGTCGCGTCGGCGGTGATCGTCACCGGGTTGGAGATCATCCCGGTCTGGGTCCGCTTGACGAGGTCGACCTGGTAGGCCTGGTCCTCGATCGAGAGGTTGCGGTGCAGCACCCCGATGCCGCCCTGGCGGGCCATGGCGATGGCCATCTGCGACTCGGTGACGGTGTCCATCGCCGAGGAGACGAGCGGCACCTTGAGGGTGATCTCGCGGGTGAGGCGGGTCGTCGTGTCGACCTCGCTGGGGACGACGTCGGTCTCGCCCGGCAGCAGGAGCACGTCGTCGTAGGTCAGGCCGAGCGCGGCGAAGGGCGAGGGCACCGAGGTCTGGTCGTCACCGAGGCTCATGGACGGATTCTAGGTGAGCGGGCTGGGGGCTCCGTACGGCGCCGCTAGCCCCCGCACCGGGGCGGGCGCATCCCCCGGACGGCCCTTCCTCGGGATTTCCTTGCCAAATCCTGACCTGCGCGTGAGACGGGTATGACACGACGGGCCCTAGCGTCGAGCCAGCGGGTCGCCCGGTGGGGCGGCCCGGCCCGGTCCACCAGGCAACGGCGCCTGCGGACCCGGGTGCAGCACCCACCGGCTCCCGCCGACCGACCGACCCGTCGGCCGCGGGGGCGACCCGGCTCGAAGTGTGGAGGGGACACGATGGCGGAGATCTCGCGACTGCCCGGCCCGGTGGCCGACCTGTGGGAGTGGCAGCTGGAGGGTGCGTGCCGTCGGGAGAACCCCGAGGTCTTCTTCCACCCCGAGGGTGAGCGCGGCCCCGCGCGTCGCGACCGCGACAGCGCCGCCAAGGAGGTCTGCGGCTCCTGCCCCGTCCTGCGGATGTGCCGCGAGCACGCCCTGCGGGTGCGCGAGCCGTACGGCGTCTGGGGCGGCATGACCGAGGACGAGCGGGAGGCCGTGTACGTCGGCGCCCCGGTCGTCGCCGCCGCCTCCTGACCCTCCTTCCCCCCGACAGACCCTTCCGACCCTGACCCCCGCCCTCGTCGGCAACCCCTGAGCCGACGACCGGCGGGCGCTCCCCGGCCTTGGGGGAGCACGCCACGGACCCCCCTGGACCCGGGGTCCGCGGTCCGCCCGGAACCGAGCTGCACGGGACCGGGCGGAGCCACAAGGTGGAGTGAGGAGGGACCGCACCCGGCGCGAGCAGCGCCCCCCCGGCGCCCCCCGGGTGCGGTCCCGTTCCCTCCAGACGCGCCGTCGCCGGCACCCCCCGGCGGCGGCGCGTCGCTCTGCCCGTACTGCGCCCCGTCAGCCCCCCGCACGCGGCGACGCCCCCCACCCCGAGGGGGTGGAGGGCGTCGTACGGGCTGGGTCAGCCGACCTCAGTGGCCGTGGCCGTGCCCGTGGCCGCCGGCGGCCTCGGGAGCGTCCTCGGGCTTCTCGACGACGAGGGTGTCCGTCGTGAGGATCATCGAGGCGATCGACGCGGCGTTGCGCAGCGCCGAGCGGGTGACCTTGACCGGGTCGATGACGCCGGCCTTGAGCAGGTCGCCGTACTCGCCGGTCGCGGCGTTGAAGCCCTGGCCGGCCTCGAGCTCGGCCACCTTGGAGGTGACGACGTAGCCCTGCAGGCCCGCGTTCTCGGCGATCCAGCGCAGCGGCTCGGCCGCGGCCTTGCGCACGATGGACGCGCCGGTGGCCTCGTCGCCCTCGAGGGCGAGGTCGTCGAGCGCGGACGCGGCGTGGATGAGCGCCGAGCCACCGCCGCCGACGATGCCCTCCTCGATGGCCGCGCGGGTCGCCGAGATGGCGTCCTCGATGCGGTGCTTCTTCTCCTTGAGCTCGACCTCGGTGTGCGCGCCGACCTTGATGACGCAGACGCCGCCGGCGAGCTTGGCGAGGCGCTCCTGGAGCTTCTCGCGGTCCCAGTCGGAGTCGGTGCGCTCGATCTCGGCCTTGATCTGGTGGACGCGTGCGTCGACCTCGTCCTTGGCGCCGGCACCCTCGATGACCGTCGCCGTGTCCTTGGTGACGACGACGCGACGGGCCTGGCCGAGGACCTCGAGACCGGCCTGCTCGAGCTTGAGGCCGACCTCCTCGGCGACGACCTGGCCACCGGTGAGGACGGCGAGGTCCTGCAGCATCGCCTTGCGGCGGTCGCCGAACCCGGGGGCCTTGACGGCCGCGACGTTGAAGGTGCCCTTGATCTTGTTGACGACCAGGGTCGACAGCGCCTCGCCGTCGACGTCCTCGGCCACGACGAGCAGCGGCTTGCCGGCCTGGACGACCTTCTCCAGCAGCGGGAGGACGTCGGCGATGGCCGAGATCTTGCCCTGGTTGATGAGGATGTAGCAGTCCTCGAGGACGGCCTCCATCCGCTCGGTGTCGGTGACGAAGTACGCCGAGATGTAGCCCTTGTCGAACTGCATGCCCTCGGTGAACTCGAGCTCGGTCGACGTCGACGAGGACTCCTCGACGGAGATGACGCCGTCCTTGCCGACCTTGTCGAACGCCTCGGCGATGGTGGCGCCGATCTGCTCGTCCTGCGCGGACAGCGACGCGACCGCGGCGACCTCGGCGGTGCCGTCGACCTCGCGGGCGGTCTCGAGGAGGCGGTCGTTGACCGCGGCGACGGCCTTGTCGATGCCGCGCTTGAGCGCGGACGGCGCGGCCCCGGCCGCGACGTTGCGCAGACCCTCCTTGACCATCGCCTGGGCGAGGACGGTCGCGGTCGTCGTGCCGTCACCGGCGACGTCGTTGGTCTTGGTCGCGACCTCCTTGGCGAGCTGGGCGCCGAGGTTCTCGTACGGGTCCTCGAGCTCGACCTCGCGGGCGATCGTCACGCCGTCGTTGGTGATCGTGGGCGCGCCCCACTTCTTGTCGATGACGACGTTGCGGCCCTTGGGGCCGAGCGTCACCTTCACCGCGTTCGCGAGCGCGTCGACACCGCGCTCGAGCGCCTTGCGGGCGGAGTCGTCGAACTCCAGCGTCTTGGCCATCAGATTCCTTCGCTAGTGGGTGTGCGTCACGCGCGGATGCCGGGTGCCCGCCGGGAGGCGTGCACCCGGCATCGCGGTGGTCGTGCTGTGGAGCTGGTGGTGCTGGTCGTGCGTGAGCGGGTCGCTCAGGCGACGACGGCGAGCACGTCGCGGGCCGACAGGATGAGGTACTCCTGGCCGCCGTGCTTGACCTCGGTGCCGCCGTACTTGCTGTAGATCACGCGGTCGCCCTCCTTGATGTCGAGCGGGACGCGGTTGCCCTTGTCGTCGATGCGACCCGGGCCGACGGCGAGGACCTCGCCCTCCTGGGGCTTCTCCTTCGCGGTGTCCGGGATGACGAGGCCCGAGGCCGTCGTCTGCTCGGCCTCGAGGGACTTGACCACGATGCGGTCCTCGAGCGGCTTGATGGAAACCGACACGGTGCTGACCTCCCCTTCGGGAATGTCTGGGAAACGGGTGGACTGGGTGCCCGGCGCTGCGCCGTCGCGGGGGTCGCGTCCCCGGGCGAGTAGCACTCCCACCAGGAGAGTGCCAACCGACGCCAAATCTAGGAGCGCGGTTAGCACTCGGTCAAGTCGAGTGCCAAATCTGGGGTCGGGGGGAACAGCGACGCCGTACGGCGGCTTGCGACGGACATGCGCTACCACCGTCTCGGACAGTCCGGCCTGGTCGTCTCCGCCGTCACCCTCGGCTGCATGAGCTGGGGCGACCCGGCCCGCGGCGGGCACCCCTGGGTCAAGGACGAGGCCTTCGCGCGCGCCACCATCGAGGCGGCGCTCGAGGCCGGCATCACGACCTTCGACACCGCCAACGCCTACTCCGGCGGGTCGAGCGAGGAGTTCACCGGCCGGGCCCTGAAGGACCTCGCCCCGCGCGAGGACGTCGTCATCGCGACGAAGGTCTTCAACCGGATGCGGCCGGGCCCCTACGGCGCCGGGCTCTCGCGCAAGGCGATCCTCCACGAGGTCGACGCGTCGCTGACCCGGCTCGGCACCGACTACATCGACCTCTACCAGATCCACCGCTGGGACCCCGAGACGCCGATCGAGGAGACGATGGAGGCGCTGCACGACGTCGTCCAGTCGGGGAAGGTCCGCTACCTCGGGGCGTCGTCGATGTACGCCTGGCAGTTCGCCAAGGCGCAGTACACCGCCGACCTCGCCGGGTGGACGCGGTTCGTCTCGATGCAGGACCACTACAACCTGCTCTACCGCGAGGAGGAGCGCGAGATGCTGCCCCTCTGCCTCGACCAGGGCGTCGGCGTCCTGCCGTGGAGCCCGCTGGCCCGCGGGCGCCTGACCCGGCCGTGGGACACCGCGACCTCGCGCACCGAGACCGACGAGTTCGGCGGCACGCTCTACCGCGACGAGGACGCGGCGACCGTGCAGACGGTCCTCGACGTGGCCTCGCGGCGAGGGGTCTCGCCGGCCCAGGTCGCGCTCGCGTGGGTCATGGCCCAGGACGCGGTGACCTCGCCGATCGTCGGGGTGACCAAGCCGGAGCACCTGAGCGACGCCGTCGCCGCCGTCGACCTCGAGCTGAGCGACGACGAGCTCGCCGAGCTGGGCGCGGGCTACCTCCCGCACGCGGTCGCCGGCCACCGCTGAGTCCCCGCGAATCGGATTCGGTCCGCTCGGCTCCGGTCCTGACCCGAGCCGAGTGGCCCGAATCCGATTCGGGTGGGTCCCCTCCGGCGGCTTGACGCAGCGTCCAGCCGGTTGACGCCCTGTGCACGCAACGTCAAGTGGCTCGACGCTGCGTCGAGTCCACCCTGGCTGCGTCTGGGAGGATGCCGGCGTGGACCTCGCCTCGATCAGCCTCCTCGTGGGCGGCGAGGGATGGGGCCTGCTCCAGTCCCTGCCGCCGTACGACGCCGCGGGTGAGCTCCGCCTCCAGGCGCGGCTGCGCGACGCCGGGTTCGACCCGGCCCTCGTCTCCGCCGCGCTGACCCAGTCGAGGCTGCGGGCCAAGGGCGCGGGCAAGTTCGGCGACTTCGCCGCGGAGATGCTCTTCACCCCGGACGGCCTCGAGCAGGCGACCCGGCTCGAGGTCGCCGCCCACCACGCCGCCCGCTACCTCGAGGCCGGCGTGGCGACCGTCTTCGACCTCGGCTGCGGCATCGGCGCCGACGCGATGGCCTTCGCCGGGCTCGACCTCGCCGTCCGCGCCGTCGAGCTCGACGACGTCACCGCCGTCGTCGCCGGGGTCAACCTGCGGCACTGGCCCGACGCGAGCGTCACCCCCGGCCGGCTCGAGGACGTCCTGCTCCCGGTCGGCGACGCCGCCGAGCACACCGGGGTGTGGCTCGACCCGGCGCGTCGGACGCCCGGTCACGCGGACGCGACCGGCCGCACCCGCCGGGTCTTCTCGCTCGACCGGATGCAGCCGACCTGGCAGGAGGTGCAGGCGCTGGCGACGCGCGTCCGCGCCACCGGGGTCAAGCTCTCCCCCGCGATGCCGCACTCGGCGGTCCCGCCCGGCACCGAGGCGCAGTGGACGTCTTGGGCCGGCGAGGTCGTCGAGTGCGCGGTGTGGTGGGGGCCTCTGGCCCGGGTACGTGGCCGCACCGCGCTCGTCCTGAGACCTGGGCGCCCGCCGGTCCAGCTCGGCGAGGCCGACGCGGTGGGCGCGCCGGCCCCGCTCACCGACCCGGCCGGCCTCGGCCCGTGGCTCTACGAGCCGGACCGCGCGGTCACCCGCGCCGGCCTCACCGGCGCGCTCGCCCACCGGGTCGACGGCCGCGAGCTCGACGGCGACGTCGGCTTCGTCACGGGGTCGGCGGCCGTGGACGTGCCGTGGGCGCAGCGGTACGCCGTCCTCGACGCCCTCCCCTGGAACGTCAAGGCCGTCCGCGCCCGGCTGCGCGACCACGGGGTCGAGCGGCTCACCGCCAAGACCCGCGGCGTCCCGCTCGACGCCGACGGCGTGCGCCGCCAGCTGCGGCTGCCCGAGGGCGGCCGCGGCACCGAGGGGACGCTGGTCGTCACCCGTCTCACGGGGACGCCGTACGCCGTCCTGGTGCGCCCGGCCTGACGCGACCTCACCGCTGCGTCCGAGAGCTCGGCCGTCGGGACCGCCGCCACCTCGGACGCTAGGCGGTCGCGGCGCGCATCGCCGCGGCGACGGCGGCGTCCCGGTCCGCGCCGGTCGCGAGGGCGGCGGCGAGCGCGCCGACGAAGGCGTCGTCGCGCTCGGGCGAGGACTCCGGGCGGTCGGGCGGGGCGCCGGGGGCGTCGTACCGGCTCGCGTCCCAGACGCAGCCCGCCGCCCCGAACGTGACGAGCAGCGACGCCGGCAGGACGCCGGACTCGGCGACGAGCGCGGCCTCGCGCTCGCCCGCGACGAGCGGGTCCGCGGCAGCCGCGACGTCGGGCGGCAGGGGCCGGTACGGCGACGCGTGCACCACGAGCCGCGCCCCGGCGCGCCCCGCGCGGGCCGCCGCCTCGCGGACGGCGCTCGTGGGGGCGGCGAGCGAGACGACGACGACGTCCTGCGGTCCGAGCCCACCGGGCGGGGTGACGTCGCCGGCCTCGAGCGCGGCCGCGGCGCCCTCGACCTCGACGACCCGTTGGGCGAGGTCGGCGTCCTGCGTGACGAGCCGGGTCGCCGTGGACCGTGCGGGGTCGACGGCGAGCGCGAGCCCCACCCCGTCCTCCCGCAGGGCCTGCGCCACGGCGCGACCGTCGGCGTCGTCGCCGACCCGACCGACGAACGTGACGCCGGCCCCCGCCGCGGCCGCCGCTCGCGCGTGGGCCGGCCCGCGGCCACCGACCGAGCGCCGGACCATGTTGCCGGTGACGGTCTCCCCCGCCCCCGGGGCGTCGTCGACGACCACGGTGACCTCGGCCGCCGGCGCCCCGACCACGACGACCCGGCCGACCCGACCCCGGCGAATCGGGTTCGGGGCGCTCGGCTCGCGTCCGGACCCGAGCCGAGTGCCCCGAATCCGATTCGGGTCGCCCGGCTCGGTCGCCCCGGAGACGGTGTCGACCCAGAGCCGGGCGTACCGCGACCCCAGCACCTCGAGGGCGACGTCGACGCGGGCGGGCGCCAGACCGTGCGGGTCGTGCGAGACGTCGCCGTCCCAGGGGCGGCGGTCGACGATCGTCCGCCCGCGGGTCCAGGCCCCGGTCAGCTCGACCCGCACCGGCCGGCGCTCGCTGCGGTAGCCGTCGGGGTCGACCACGGCGCAGACCGCCCCGGCGTCGCCGATGGTCGCGTCGTCGGCGGCGAACCGGTCGCACTGGTGCAGCACCAGCCGACCGGCGAGCTCGGCCGGCCCGCGCCCGCCGGCCGCGACGAGCTCCTCCGCCTGCTCGCGCGTCACCCGGGCGCCGTAGAAGACGTCGAGCCCCCACATCGTCACCGGCACCCCGAGGTCGGTCGCCGCGTCGAGCACGAGCGCGGCCGCCTCCGGGTCGTGGAACACGTTGAACTCCGCCGACGCCGTCGCGTTGCCGACGTCCGCGGCGCCGCCCATGAGGACGATCTCGCGCAGCCCGGCCGCCGCCTCCGGGTGGGTGCGGAGCAGCAGAGCGACGTTGGTCAGCGGCGCGAGCGGCACGAGCGTGACCCGCCGGTCCTCGCCGTCCGGACCCGGCCGCGCCGCGTCGAGCAGCACGTCGCGCAGCAGCTCGACGGCGTGGCGGGGGTCGGCTGCCCGCGTCGACGGGGCCCACCCGAGGTCGGCCATCCCGTCCTCACCGTGGACGTGCCGCGCGTGCACCGGCGCCTCGAGCAGCGGTCGGGCCGCCCCGCGCGCGACCGGCACGTCGTCGCGACCGCCCACCTCGAGGACGAGCAGCGTGTTGGCGACGACCTGGTCGACGTCGGCGTTGCCGCCCACGCAGGTGACGGCGACGAGGTCCAGCCCCGGGTGCAGGGCGGCCAGCAGCAGCGCGCACGCGTCGTCGACGCCGGTGTCGACGTCGAGGACCACCCGGCGCCGTACGGCGGGCCGCCCCGGCTGCGGCGGGCTCGTCGGGTTAGCGTCGGGACCCATGGGCAGGACGCTACCGACCGCACGCCTGGCCGGCCTCGTGGCGGTGGTCGCCCTCACGGCGAGCGCCTGCACCGGCGGTGGGACCGCCGCGCCGACGACCTCGGTGGCCGGCTCGTCCTCGTCGGGGTCCTCGTCGGGGTCCTCGTCGGGGTCCTCGTCGGGGTCCTCGTCCACGACGACGTCGCCCTCGTCCACCTCCCGTACGACGTCCCCCACGACCTCGCGCCCACCCACCTCCACCGCCGCGGCCAGCTGCGCGACCCGGGCCGCCGCCGGGCTCACCGTCCCCCAGAAGGTCGGCCAGCTGCTCATGGTCGGGCTGCTCTCGGGTGACGGCGAGCGCTCGCTGGACGCCGCGATCACCTCGCTGCACCTCGGCGGCGTCGTCTACCTCGGCGGCTGGGACGGCTCGGGCACCGTCGCCGCCGCGTCGCAGCACGTGCAGGGCCGGACCGGCCCGCAGGGCACCGCCGACATCGGCCTGCTCGTCGCCGCCGACCAGGAGGGCGGGCAGGTCCTCCAGCTGCGCCCGCCCGGTTTCACCGCGGTCCCGAGCGCGCTCTCGATGGGCGCGCAGGGGGCGGCGGCCACGACGTCGTACGGCGCCACCATCGGCCGCCAGCTCAAGGCCGCCGGCGTCAACGTCGACCTCGCCCCGGTCGCCGACACCGTGCCCGCCGCCCTCGGTCGCGGCAACGGCCCGATCGGACGCTACGACCGCCAGTTCGGTTCGGACCCCACGACCGTCGCCCGCGGGGTGCAGGCCTTCGTCACGGGTCTGCGCTCGGCCGGGGTCGTCGCGACGGTCAAGCACTTCCCCGGGCTCGGCCGGATCACCGCCAACACCGACACCTCGAGCGCCGGGACGACCGACACCCAGACGACGGCGACGGACGCGTACCTGCAGCCGTTCGTGACAGGGGTGGCGGCGGGCGCGCAGCTCGTCATGGTGTCGAGCGCGACGTACGCCCGGATCGACGGCTCCCAGCCCGCGGTCTTCTCGCGCACGGTCGTCACCGACCTGCTGCGGGGACGGCTGGGGTACGGCGGCGTCGTCGTCACCGACGACGTCGGGGTCGCCGCGGCGGTGGCGTCCGTGCCGGCCGGTGACCGCGCGGTCCGCTTCGTCGACGCCGGCGGCGACATCGTGCTCTCGGCCAGCCTGTCCGCCGCGCAGGCGATGGCCGCGTCGATGCAGGCCCGGTACGCCGCCGACCCCGCCTTCGCGGCCAAGGTCGACGCCTCGGTCGGTCGGGTCCTCGCGCTCAAGCAGGGGATGGGGCTGCTGCCCTGCGGGTGACGGCGCGCTGCTGAAGTCCATCAATTGATGGGTTCCAGCAACCCGCCCCGCCCACGCGCTGCTGAGATCCATCAATTGATGGGTTCCAGCAACCCGCCCCGCCCACGCGCTGCTGAAGTCCATCAATTGATGGGTTCCAGCAACCCGCCCGGCGCGCCGATGTCAGGCCTGGACCAGCTGCACCGGCATCGAGCTGTCGGCGGGCAGGTCGAGCCCCGACGGCTCCCGACCCCGCTCGACCATGAGCGCACCGAGCGCGGCGACCATCGCGCCGTTGTCGGTGCACAGGCCCGGCCGGGGCACCCGCAGCCGGATGCCGGCCGCGTCGCAGCGCTCCTGCGCGAGCGCCCGCAGTCGCGAGTTCGCCGCGACGCCACCACCGATGAGCAGGTCGTCGACGCCCTGGTCGGCGCACGCCCGGACGGCCTTGCGGGTGAGCACGTCGACGACGGCCTCCTGGAAGGACGCGGCGACGTCCGGCACCGGCACCGGCTCGCCCGCCTCCTCGCGGGCCCGGACCCACCGCGAGACCGCCGTCTTCAGCCCGGAGAACGAGAAGTCGAACTCGTGCCGCTGCAGGTCCTTGCCGGACGTCAGCCCGCGCGGGAAGTCGATGGCCACCTTGTCGCCCTCGCGCGCCGCGCGGTCGACGTGCGGCCCGCCGGGGAACGGCAACCCCAGCAGCCGGGCCACCTTGTCGAAGGCCTCCCCCGCCGCGTCGTCGATGGTCGACCCCAGCGGGCGCACGTCGGCGGTGACGTCGGGGACGACGAGCAGGCTGGAGTGCCCGCCGGACACGAGCAGCGCCATCGTCGGCTCGGGCAGCGGCCCGTGCTCGACGACGTCGACGGCGACGTGGGAGGCGAGGTGGTTGACGCCGTACAGCGGCTTCCCCAGCCCCACGGCGAGCGCCTTCGCGGCGGCGACCCCGACGACGAGCGCGCCGGCGAGCCCCGGCCCGGAGGTGACGGCGATCGCGTCGAGGTCGGCGAGCCGCACCCCGGCGTCGCGGCAGGCCCGCTCGACCGTCGGCACCATCGCCTCGAGGTGCGCCCGGCTGGCGACCTCCGGGACGACGCCGCCGAAGCGCGCGTGCTCGTCGACGCTGCTCGCGACGGCGTCGACGAGCAGCGTCGACCCGCGCACGATCCCGACGCCGGTCTCGTCGCACGAGGTCTCGATCCCGAGGACCAGCGGTTCGTCAGCCACGATCAGTTCCCTTCTGCGACAACAGCTTCCGCATGATGACGGCGTCGACGTCGCCCGGCTGGTAGTAGCGCCGGCGCACCGACAGCTCGGCGAACCCGTGCCGCGCGTAGAGCCGCCGGGCGGGCGCGTTGTCGGCCCGCACCTCGAGCAGCAGCGCCTCGGCACCGCTCTCCTCGGCCCGCGCGACGAGCCAGCCCACGAGCCGGTCGCCGAGCCCGGTCCCGCGCGCGGCGGGCACGACCGCGACGGTCATGACGTCGGCCACCTCCCCCGCCAGGTCGACCCCCGCGTAGCCCAGCACCTCGCCGGACGCGTCCACCGCGACGACGTAGTCGCGCCGCGGCCGCCCCGCGAGCTCGGCCCACCACGTCGCCTCCGACCACGCGTCGTCCGCGAACAGCTCGGCGTCGAGCTCGGCCAGCCGCGCGAGGTCCGGCCAGGCGACGGACCGCAGCGCCCGTACGACGCCCCGCCCGTCCCGCTCGCGCGAGGGGACCTCCGCCACCGCGCCCGTCGACCCGCTCACGGCCGCGCGGCCGACGGCACCGCGTCGGGCCGACGCAGGTAGAGCGCCTCCTGCTCGTCGACGACCTCGCCGGCGCCGAGCCGGGCGGCGACGAGCGAGGCCAGCGCCCCGGCGGAGACGTCGAGCAGCGGCAGCCCGTGGGTCAGCGCGTCGGGGTACAACCCCGGCCCGCGCCCGACGGTCGGCAGCGACCGGACGTCGTCCGGCAGGTCGGCGGCCCGGCCCACGGCCGGCTCGCCGCGGCGCTCCACCCCGCCGGGGCGCCCGGGCACGACGTCGTACGCCGCCCAGTAGACCTCCTTGCGCCGCGCGTCCGTGGCCACCAGCAGCGCACCACCACCGACGAGCCCGTCGGCGACCGCCTGCGCGGCGAGCGCGTCGAGGCTGCCGACGCCGTGCACCCGCGCGCCGACGGCGAGCGCGAGGGTCCGCCCCGTGACGATCCCGACGCGCAGCCCGGTGAACGGGCCCGGGCCGAGCCCGACGGCGACGTCGGTGACGTCGGCGGGGACGGCGCCGGCCTGCGCGAGCACGCGCTGCACGCCGGGCGCGAGGTGCTCGGCGTGCCCGCGGGCGTCGAGGGTGGTCGCCTCGGCGAGCACCGTCGACCCGTCGTGCAGGGCCACGGTGATCGCCGTCGTCGAGGTGTCGAGGGCCAGGAGCAGCACGGCGGTCAGGCTATCCGGCGAGGGCCGCGAGGGCGGCGGCCGCCTCGGGGGCGGACCAGCGCGGTCCGGCGGCGCCGAGGACCGCGTGCCGGGCCTCGCCCTCGCCGACGGTGAGGGTCAGCTCGAGCCGGTCGGGCGAGAGCAGCTCGGCGACGCCGTGCCCCCACTCGACGACGGTCACCGACTCCTCGACGCCCGCGTCGAGGTCGAGGTCGTCGAGCTCGAGCGTGCCGCCGAGCCGGTAGGCGTCGACGTGGACCAGCGGCGGCCCGTCTCCGAGCGACGGGTGGACGCGGGCGATGACGAAGGTCGGCGAGGTCACCGCGCCGCGCACGCCGAGCGCCTCCCCGAGGCCCTGGGTCAGGGTGGTCTTGCCGGCCCCGAGGTCACCGGTGAGGACGAGCAGGTCACCGGCGCGCAGCAGCCCGCCGAGGGCGGTGCCCAGCGCGCGGGTCGCCTCCGGTGTCGGCAGCTCGGTCTCCAGGACCGTGCGCAGGGCGGGGTCGGGGTCAGGCACCGTCGGCCTCCTCCGTCGGGCGGCGCACGGCGCGGCCCCGGCGGGGCACCGGGATCCGGTCGCGTCGCTGGGCCCGGCGCCGCTCGCGGGCCCGCTCGATGATCTGCTGCTTGGCGACGTTGGTCAGCACCTGCCGGGTGCGCGGCTTGTCCTGCGCCGCCAGCCCCTCGGCGGCGGCCCGCGCCGTGCGCTCGCCGAGGTCGACGAGGTGGTCGCTGAGCACGTCCGGGTGCTCGAGCATGATGACGTGGCCGGCGTCGCGCAGCACGAGGTGCTCCGCGCCCGGCACGACCTGGACGATCGCCTCGCTGTGCGCGGGCGGGGTGAGGACGTCGTCCTCGCCGTTGAAGACGAGCACGTCGGCCCCGCGGTAGGCCTCGAGCGCGCGGATCTTGTCGTAGGTCGCGAAGGCCGGCGAGAACCCCGAGACGACCCGCAGGTCGGTCCCGAGCAGCATCGACGCGGCCAGCCGCACGACCGAGCGCGGCACCGGCGAGGCGAAGGAGTACCGCTCGACGAGGTGCTCGGCGAGGTCCTTGTTGGCCCGCAGCACCGTCTTGAGCAGCTCGGGCCGGTCGGCGAACACGCCGGCCGTCGCCGGGCCGAGCCGCTCGATGAGCACCCGCCCGATCGACGCGGCGACGTCGCCCGCGGCGAGCGGCTGCCCGCCGGCGGAGGTCGCGACGAAGGCGGCCGCGCCGACGCGCTCCTTGACCACGCCCGGGTGCTGCTCGGCGAGGGCGAGCATCGTCATGCCGCCCATCGAGTGCCCGACGAGCAGGAGCGGACCCTCGGGCACGACCTGCTCGAGCACCCGGTGCAGGTCGTCGCCCAGCTGGTCGATGGTGTACGACGCCGCGTCGCCCTTCTCCGAGCGGCCGTGCCCGCGCTGGTCCCAGACGACGACCCGGTGACCGGCGCGGGTGAGGGCGCGGCGCTGGAAGACCCAGCAGGCGCTGCTGAGGCAGTAGCCGTGGGTGAGGACGACGGTGGCCTTGGGCACCGTCGCGTCCCCGCTGGTCACCGTCCGCTCGCTGTCCTCCACCGGCTCGTCGACCTCGACGTGCAGCGGGACCCCGTCGCCGGCGACGACGACGAGCTCGCGGCTCGGCACGGCGACGAGGCTCTCGCCGGTCTCCAGGGCCTCGGCGCGGCGGCGGTGCATCCGATCGGCGACGAGCCCGGCGGCTGTGGCGGCGCCGGCCAGCCCGACGCCGACCCCGAAGCCGATGAGGCCCTTGGGGCTCGGTGTCACGAGGCGACCCCGTCGGCCGCGGCGAGGACCTCCTGGCCCACGACGACGCGGGGCACCCGCGCGCCGACCCGGGTGACGACCTCGTACGCGATGGTGTCGGTCGCCTCGGCCCAGTCCTGCGCCGTGGGCGCACCGGAGCCGGGGCCGAAGACGACCACCTCGTCGCCCTCACGGGCGGTGGCGTCGGGGCCGAGGTCGACGACGACCTGGTCCATGCAGACCCGCCCCGCGATGGGGTAGGTGCGCCCGCCGACGGAGATCGGGCCGCAGTTGGTCGCGAGCCGCGGGATGCCGTCGGCGTAGCCCAGCGGGACGAGCCCGAGGACGGTGTCGGTGGGCGTCGTGTAGAGGTGGCCGTAGCTGACCCCCGACCCCGCGGGCACCCGCTTGACCAGCGCCAGCCGGGCGGTGAGGGTCATCGCGGGGGTGAGCTCGAGCTGCGCGGACGTCGCGACCTGCGGCGCCGGCGCGATCCCGTAGACGGCGATCCCGGGCCGCACGAGGTCGTAGTGCAGCGACGGGTCGGACACGACGGCGGCGGAGTTCGCCACGTGCCGCAGCTGCGGTCGCAGCCCCGCCCGCTCCGCCTCCCGTACGGCGTCGTCGAAGACCGCCTGCTGCTGCCGGGTCACCGGCGACGCGGGCACGTCGGAGGCCACGAGGTGGGACCAGACGGCGACGACCTCGACGACGCCCTCGGCCTCGAGCGCGCGCGCCTGCGCGACGAGCGCGGTGAAGTCGGGGCCGTAGGCGCCACCGCGGGACAGCCCGGTGTCGACCTTGAGGTGGACGCGCGCCGTGCCGCCCGCGGCCCGCGCGCCGGCGGCGACCTCGTCGAGGTCCCAGCGGCCCGAGCAGCTGACGTCGATGTCGCGGCGCACCGCCTCGGCGAAGTCGGTGCCAGGGACGTGCAGCCAGGTGAACACGCGCCCACCGACCCCGGCGTCGCGCAGCGCGACGGCCTCGGAGTGCAGCGCCGCGCCGATCCACGTCGCGCCGCCGGCGCGGGCGGCCCGCGCGGCGGTGACGGCACCGTGCCCGTAGCCGTCGGCCTTGACGATGGCCATGACCTCGGCGGAGTCCACGAAGTCGCGCAGCCGCCGGACGTTGTCGCGGATGGCCCGGGCGTCGACGACGGCGCTGGCGGGCAGGTGGCGCGCCTCGGGCGGGGTCAGGGTCACGACCACCGATTCTGGCAGGTCGGACGGCGTGCGCCGACCGGCCCCCGGGTCACGGCGCGCCGACGTCGAGCCGCACCCGCTCCCCCGCGGCGGGCAGGTCGGTGCCGGTGGCGCGCGCGGTGACGGAGGTCCCGTCGTCGAGCCGCACGACGCACACGTGGTCGTGACCGTGGAACGTCGTGCTGACGACGACGGCGTCGCCCTGCGGGTCCCGGGTGAAGGAGACCTCCTCGGGCCGCACGAGCCGGCCGGCGAGGACGTTCGCCTCGCCGAGGGCACGGGCGACGACGGCGTCGACCGG
Organism: Lapillicoccus jejuensis; assembly: GCF_006715055.1. Taxonomy (NCBI): domain Bacteria; kingdom Bacillati; phylum Actinomycetota; class Actinomycetes; order Micrococcales; family Intrasporangiaceae; genus Lapillicoccus; species Lapillicoccus jejuensis. Next base: position 2,548,583 of record NZ_VFMN01000001.1, on the reverse strand, counting down.
CCGGTGGTAGACCTCCTGCGGCGGGCCCTCCTGCGCCACCTTCCCGGCGTGCAGGACGGCGACCCGGTCGGCGAGCGCCATCGCCTCGTCGGGGTCGTGGGTGACGAGGACGGCGGTCGTCCCGGCGGCGCGCAGCGCCGCGATGGTCGCGGCGCTCGTCTCGCGCCGCGAGTCGGTGTCGAGCGAGGAGAACGGCTCGTCGAGCAGGACGACCCGCGGCCGCGGCGCGAGCGCCCGGGCCAGGGCGACCCGCTGCTGCTGCCCGCCGGACAGCTCGTGCGGGTGGCGGGACGCCAGCTCGGGCGCCAGCCCGACGAGCTCGAGCAGCTCGGCCACCCGGTCGCGGTGCCCGCGGGCGCGGCCGCGCCACCCGGATCGGGGCAGCCCGAAGGCGAGGTTGCCGGCGACGTCGACGTGCGGGAACAGCGCGCCCTCCTGCGGGACGTAGCCGATCCCGCGGCCGGCCGTGGGCACGACCCGCCGGCCCCGGGTGAGCTCGGCGCCGTCGAGGGTGACGGTGCCGGCGTCGGGGCGCAGGAACCCGGCGACGACGCGCAGCAGCGTCGTCTTGCCGCAGCCCGACGGGCCGAGCAGCGCCGTCACCTCGCCGGCGCGGACGGTGAGGTCGAGACCGTCGAGGACGGGCCGTGCGCCGTACGCGTGGGTGAGCCCGCGCACCTCGACGGCGGCGCCGGGGGCGGCGGGCCACGCGGTCGCCGGGGTCGGCGGCGCGACGGGGCTCACCTCGGGTGCGGTCGTCACGGCAGCCTCCTCGTCGCGTCGTTCCCGCCCCGGGCGACGAGCCAGGCCGCCGGGGCGCACAGCAGGACCAACAGGGCAGCGTACGGCGCCGCGGCGCCGTACTCCACCGCGCTGGAGTGGCTCCAGAACTCGGTGGCCAGCGTCCGCGTGCCGAGCGGGGAGAGCAGCAGCGTCGCGGTGAGCTCCGTCGAGGCGCCGAGGAAGACCAGCGCCGCGCCGGCGCCCGCCGCGGGCGCGAGCGCCGGCAGCACGACGCGGCGCAGCACGGAGAGCGGCCGCAGCCCCAGGGTCGCGGCCGCCTCCTCGACGACCGGTGGCAGCTGCTTGAGGCCGGCGGTGAGGCTGACGACCGCGCGGGGCAGGAACAGGACGCCGTACGCCGCCACGAGCATCACCGGGCTCTGGTAGAGCCCCGGGACGACGCGCAGCCCGACGGTGACGAGCGAGAGGGCGACGACGATGCCGGGCAGCCCGGTGCCGAGGAAGGTCAGGCGCTCGACGAGCACCGACAGCGGCCCGGGACGGCGCACGGCCAGCCAGGCCACCGGCACGGCGGCGAGGACGACGACGAGGGCGGCGACCAGGCCGAGGCCGAGGCTCGAGGCGGCGGTGCCGAGCAGCAGCCCGGGGTCGACGCTCGAGGACGAGCCGTCGAGCCACCAGCGGCCGATGACGACGAGCGGCACGAGCACCGAGGCGGCGACGAGCGCGGTGAGCGCGAGCAGCGCGGGGACCCGCCGGGCGCCGAGCCGGACGGGGGCGACGGGGCGGGTCGCACCCCGGCCGACGGCGGCGTACCGGCCCCGACCCTGCAGGCCGAGCTCGCCGCCGAGCAGGACGAGGCTGACGACGACGAGGACGGCGGCCATCGACGTGCTCGCCGGGCCGCTGAACGACGAGCGGAACTGGTCGTAGACGGCGGTGCTCAGCGTCGGGAAGCGCAGCAGCGCCAGCGCCCCGAACTCGGCGACGAGGTGCAGCGCGACGAGCAGCGCCCCGCCGAGCAGCGCCGGCCGCAGCTGCGGCAGGGTGACCCGGCGGAACGCCGCTGCGGGCGAGAGCCCGAGGGCGGAGGCGACCTCGGCCTGCGCCGGGTCGAGGCCGCGCAGGGCCGCGGCGACGGGGACGTAGACGAGCGGGGCGTAGGCGAGCGTCGTGACGAGCAGCGCGCCGTCGTACCCGTCGGCGGTGGGCAGCACCGAGGACCAGGCGTAGGCCGAGACGAAGGCCGGGACGGCGAGCGGCGCGACGAGCGCGGCGTGCCAGAAGCGGGACGCGGGCAGGTCGGTGCGCGTGACGAGCCACGCGGCGCCCACCCCGAGGACGAGGCTGAGCGTCACCGCGCCGCCGACGAGCGCCGCCGTGTTGGTGAGCAGCTCGAGGGTGCGCGGGCGGAGCACCAGCGCCCGGGTCGTCGCCCACGGGGTCGTCGCGAGGGCCTGGACGACGACGGCGAGCGGGACGAGCGAGAGCAGCCCGACGACGAGCGCGAGCAGGCCGGCGCCGGACGCGGGCAGGCCGCGGCGGCCGGCGCGGCCCGAGGGCGCGGCGCCGGCCACCGGGCCGGGGGTGAGGACGGGGGCGCTCACCCTCAGATGAGCCCCGCCTGCTGCATCATCGACACGACCTGCTTGCCGTTGAGGCCGGCGACGTCGACGGTCGGCGCCTGCAGGTCGGCGATCGGCTTGAGCTTCGGGCCGGGCGCGACGTCGCTGGCGATGGGGTACTCCAGCGCCGAGCTGTTCGCGAGGATCTCCTGACCCGCCTTGCTCGTGAGGAACTCGACGAACTTCTGGGCCGCGGCCGGGTTCTTCGCCGACTTCAGCACCCCGGCGCCGGAGACGCTGAGGAAGGCGCCCGGGTCCTGCTTGCCGAAGTAGTGCAGCTCGACCGAGGAGCTGTTGGCGCCGGACTCGGCGCGGTCCTTGGCCCAGTAGTAGTGGTAGATGACGCCCGCGTCGAGCTCACCGGCGTTGACGGCCTTCATGATCGCCGTGTTGCCCTGGTAGACCTTGGCGTTCGCCTTCAGCCCGGTCAGCCACTGCTGCGTCGCCGCCTCGCCCTCGAGACTGAGGACGGCGCTGACGATGGCCTGGAAGTCGGCGCCGCCGGCGGCGATGCCGAACCGGCCCTTCCACTGCGGCTGCGCGAGGTCGAGCAGGCTGGCCGGGAGCTGGCCCGACGACACCTTGGACGGGTTGTAGGCGAAGACGGTGGCGCGCGCGGCCCAGCCGGTCCACGTGCCGGTCGAGGGCCGGTAGGCGGCGGGGACGGCGTCGCTGGCGGTCGACGAGACCGGCGCGAAGAGGCCGGCGCCGGCGACGAGGTCCATCGAGGGCGAGTTCTCGGTGAGGAAGACGTCGGCCGGGGAGGCCGAGCCCTCCTGGACGAGCTGGTTGCCGAGCTCCGCGTCGTCGCCGTTGCGCAGCGTGACCTGGATGCCGGTCTGCTTGGTGAAGCCGTCGACCAGCTCCTGGACGAGGTCCTCGTGCTGGGCGTTGTAGACGACGATCGAGCCGCTCGCGCCGGCCCCGTCGGTGGCCGCGGCGCCGCCGGCGGCCTCACCGGTCGTGGAGCCGCAGGCGGCGAGAGTGGCGGCCAGCGCGCTGGCCCCGATGGCCGCGAGCACGGCGCGTCGGCGGAGCATGGGGGGTCCTTCCGTCATGGGGGTCGTGCCTCGGGGGGGCACTGAGGTAAGCCTCACCTAAGAGACGGAGGGAAGGCAAATCCGGTTCAGCGGGACAGCAGCGACCGCACCGCGGGTCCGACCTCGGCGGCCAGGTCGAGGATGCGCAGCGGGCCGCCGGCCGAGGCCCGGTCGGCCGCGACGCCGTGGACGAGCGCGCCGAGCGAGCCCGCGTCGCGGGGGGCCAGTCCCGCGGCGAGCAGCGTCCCGCACAGCCCGCCGAGGACGTCGCCGGCGCCGGCGGTGGCCACCCAGGCGGGCGCGTCGCGCTGCGCGCGCACCGGGACCCCGTCGTCGGGGTCGACCACGAGGGTCGTCGACCCCTTGAGCAGCACGGTGGCGCCCGTACGACGCGCCGCGTCCCGGGCGTGCGCGAGCGGCGCCGCCTCGACGGCTCGACGGTCGACGTCCTCGCCGCGCAGCGTCGACAGCAGCCGGGCCAGCTCGCCCGCGTGGGGGGTGAGCAGGGTCGGGGCGTCGCGGCCGCTGAGGCGGTCGACGAGCTCGAGGGCGCCGGCGTCGACGAGGACGGGCAGGTCGCTCGCCAGCGCCTCGTGGGCGCGCTCGCGCTGGGCCAGGGCGTCGGCCCCCACGCTTTCCCCCGACCCCAGGTCGAAGCCGGATCCGATCACCCAGGCCTGCACGCGGCCGGCCGCGGTGACCACCTCGGGGGCGCGCTGGTGGACGAGCCACTGGACGTCGCTCGGGCCGAGGTAGCGGATCATCCCCGGTCCCGCGCCGAGGGCGCCGAGGACGCTGAGGACGGCGGCGCCGGGATACTGCACCGACCCGGCGACGACGCCGACGACGCCGCGGGAGTACTTGTCGCTGTGGGCGTCCGGGACGGGCCAGAGGCCCCGCACGTCGTCGTACGTGAGCCGCTCGACGACCGGGCGGGCGCCCGAGCGCTGCAGCGCGCCACCCTCACCGGCCCCGTCGTCCTCGAGACCGATGTCGACGACCGTGAGCCGGCCGACGGCGGCCTCCGTGGCGGGCAGCAGGTGCACGGGCTTGACCAGCGAGAAGGTCACCGTCTCGTCGGCGATCACCTGCGCCGCGAGGTCGTCGGGCAGGCTCTCCCCCGCCGGGTCGGCGCCCGAAGGCAGGTCGACGGCGAGCACCCACGCGTCGTCGGGGACGGCGTCGACGAGCCGGCGGGCGTCGTCGCGCAGACCGGGCCGACCGCCGATCCCGAGCAGGCCGTCGACGACGAGGTCGGCCTCGGCGAGCAGGGCCGTGGCCTGCTCCCCGGCGGCCCGGTCGTCGCCGTCGAGGACGACCGCCCCGGCCTCGAGCGCGGCGGCGCGGGCGGTGTCGGCGTCGTCGCCGTCACCCGCGGCGGGCCGGCCCAGGGTGACGACGCCGACGGCGACCTCGCTGTGGGCGAGGTGCGCGGCGGCCCACAGCGCGTCGCCGCCGTTGTCGCCGCGGCCGGCGAGGACGACGACCCGCGGCTCGCCGGTGCGGCGGTGGCCGGCGTCGGCGAGCCGGGCGAGGACGACCTCGGCGAGCCCGCGCGAGGCGCGCTGCATGAGCTCGCCCTCGGGCAGGTCCGCCCGGGCGAGGTCCTCGACGGCCCGGACGTCGGCGACGGCGTACGCCTCGATCATGCTCGGTCACCTTCCGCGACGACGACGGCCGACGCGATGCCCGCGTCGTGCGACAGCGAGACGTGGAACCGCGCGACCCCGAGCTCGGACGCCCAGGCGGCCACGGAGCCCCGTACCCGCAGGGACGGCTTGCCCCACGCGTCCTTCTCGACCTCGGCGTCGGTCCACGACAGGCCGGCCGGGGCGCCCAGCGCCTTGGCCACGGCCTCCTTGGCGGCGAACCGCGCGGCGAGAGAGGCGAGCGGCAGGTCGCGCTCGCCGTCGGTGAAGAGCCGGGTCCGCAGCGCCGGGGTGCGCTCGAGCGTCGCGCCGAAGCGGGCGACGTCGACGACGTCGATCCCGACGCCGACGATCACGCGGCGACCTGGCTGGTCACTCGACCGTGACCGACTTGGCGAGGTTGCGCGGCTGGTCGACGTCGAGGCCCTTGGCGCTGGCCAGCTCGCAGGCGAAGACCTGCAGCGGGACGACGGTGAGCAGCGGCGCCAGCAGCGTCGGCACGGTGGGGACGCTGATGATCTCGTCGGCGAAGGGGACGACGGACTCGTCGCCCTCCTCGGCGATGACGAGGGTGCGGGCCCCGCGGGCGCGGATCTCCTGGATGTTGGAGACGACCTTGCCGTGCAGGCCGTGCTCGGTCGACGGCGACGGGACGACGACGAAGACCGGCTGCCCGGGCTCGACGAGCGCGATCGGGCCGTGCTTGAGCTCGCCGGCGGCGAAGCCCTCGGCGTGGATGTAGGCCAGCTCCTTGAGCTTGAGCGCGCCCTCCATGGCGACCGGGTAGCCGACGTGGCGACCGAGGAAGAGGACGGCCGGGCTGTCGGCCATGAAGCGGGCGATCTCGCGGACCCGGCCCATCGCGTCGAGGACGGTGCGGATCTTGGCCGGGACCTCGTGCAGCTCCTTCATCACCGCCTGCGCCTCGTCGGCGTAGGTGCCGCCGCGCAGCTGGGCGAGGTAGAGGCCGAGGACGTAGACCGCGGTGATCTGCGCGAGGAACGCCTTGGTCGAGGCGACCGCGATCTCGGGGCCGGCGTGGGTGTAGAGCACCGCGTCGGACTCGCGCGGGATCGTCGAGCCGTGCGTGTTGCAGATGGCGATGGTCATCGCGCCGAGCTCGCGGGCGTGCTTGACCGCCATGAGCGTGTCCATCGTCTCGCCCGACTGGCTGATCGAGACGACGAGGGTGCGGTCGTCCACGACCGGGTCGCGGTAGCGGAACTCGTGCGCGAGCTCGACCTCGCAGGGGATGCGGGTCCAGTGCTCGATGGCGTACTTGGCGACCATGCCGGCGTACGACGCCGTGCCGCAGGCGACGAGGACGATCTTGCTGACCCGCTTGAGCGCCTCCTCGTCGATGCGCAGCTCGTCGAGGACGAGCGCGCCGGCCGCGTCGGTGCGACCGAGCAACGTGTCGGCGACGGCCTGCGGCTGCTCGTCGATCTCCTTGTCCATGAAGGAGCGGAAGCCGCCCTTCTCGGCCGCGGCGGCGTCCCAGTCGACGTGGTAGCGCCGGCCCTCGGCGGGCGTGCCGTCGAAGCCGACGACGCTCACCGCGTCGGGGGTGATGGTGACGACCTGGTCCTGGCCGAGCTCCATCGCCTCGCGGGTGTGGCCGATGAAGGCGGCGACGTCGGAGCCGAGGAAGTTCTCCCCCTCCCCCAGGCCGACGACGAGCGGGCTGTTGCGGCGGGCGCCGACGACGACGCCGGGCGCGTCGGCGTGCACGGCGAGCAGCGTGAAGGCGCCCTCGAGGTGGGCGACCACCTCGAGCATCGCCGCGGTGAGGTCGCCCGTCGTGTCGAAGGCGCGGGCCACGAGGTGGGCGGCGACCTCGGTGTCGGTCTCCGAGCGGAACGTCACGCCGTCGGCGAGCAGCTGCTGCTTGAGGGCGTGGAAGTTCTCGATGATCCCGTTGTGGATGAGGGCGAGCCGCCCGTCGGGGCCGCCGAGGTGCGGGTGCGCGTTCTCGTCGGTGGGGCCGCCGTGGGTGGCCCAGCGGGTGTGCCCGATCGCGGTCGTCGCCGGCGCCAGCGGGTGGTTCTCCAGCTCGGAGCGCAGGTTGGCCAGCTTGCCGGCCCGCTTGGCCACGGCGACCGGGGGCGCCGACCCGTCGGCGGCCGGCCCCACGAGCGCGACCCCCGCCGAGTCGTAGCCGCGGTACTCGAGGCGCGCGAGGCCCTCCATGACGACCTCGAGGGCGCGTCCGTCCAGGGTCCGGCCGACGTAGCCGACGATTCCGCACATGGGGGCCAGCGTAGGGCGCGCGGGCCGCGGCGCCGCGCAGCCGCGGGCGCGTGCGACACAATGGCGCCGTGACGACGACCCACCACGGCGGCCCGGCCGCCGCGACCAAGGTGTCCCTGCCGTCGCCGTACGTCGAGCTCGACCGCGCCGCCTGGTCGCGGCTGCGCGAGAACCACCCGCTCAACCTCACCGCCGCCGACCTGGCCCGGCTCGGCGGTCTCGGCGACCCCATCGACCTCACCGAGGTCGAGGAGGTCTACCTGCCGATCTCGCGGCTGCTCAACTACTTCGTCGCCACGACCGGTCAGCTGCACCGGATCACGAGCAACTTCCTCGGCGAGCGCCCTCCGCGCACCCCGTTCGTCATCGGGGTCGCCGGGTCGGTGGCGGTCGGCAAGTCGACGACCTCGCGGCTGCTGCGCGAGCTGCTCTCGCGCTGGCCCGGCACCCCGCAGGTCGAGCTCGTCACCACCGACGGGTTCCTCTTCCCCAACGCCGTGCTCGAGCGGCGGGGACTGTTGTCCCGCAAGGGCTTTCCCGAGTCCTACGACCGGCGGGCCCTGCTGCGCTTCGTCGCCGAGGTCAAGGCGGGTAAGGCCGAGGTGAGCGCGCCGGTCTACAGCCACCTCGTCTACGACATCGTCCCGGGCGAGCGGGTCGTCGTCCGGCAGCCCGACGTGCTCATCGTCGAGGGCCTCAACGTCCTGCAGGGACCGGTCGTGCGGGCCGACCGCGGGACGGGTATGGCGGTCAGCGACTTCTTCGACTTCTCGGTCTACGTCGACGCGCGGACGGCCGACCTGCAGCAGTGGTACGTCGAGCGCTTCCTGCGGCTGCGCGAGACGGCCTTCGCCGACCCGACGTCGTACTTCCACCGGTACGCCGCCCTCGACGACGAGCAGGCGCGCGCGACCGCAGGCCGCATCTGGCGCGAGATCAACGGCCCCAACCTCGCCGAGAACATCCTGCCGACCCGGTCACGGGCCAGCCTCGTCCTCACCAAGGGCGAGAACCACACCGTGCGCCGGGTCCGCCTCCGCAAGCTCTGACCGGGAGAGCAGAACACCCCACTTGTTGCCACTTTTCGCCCGGCGGGCGCGCGGCGACCGGCCCGCTCGAGCGGCGAAAAGTGGCAACAAGTGGGGTGTCCCCCCGGGTGCGGCTCAGTACCAGTTGGTGGCCTGGCTGTGCGCCCAGGCCGAGCACGGGGTGCCGTACGACGCCTTGATGTACTGCAGGCCCCAGGTGATCTGGGTGACCGGGTTGGTCCGGTAGTCGCTCGCGACGGTCCCCATCTTCGAGGCCGGCAGCGACTGCGGGATGCCGTAGGCGCCGGAGCCCGCGTTGGTGGCGGTGTACTGCCAGCCGCTCTCCTTGGTCCACAGCGAGTTCAGGCAGCTGAACTGGCCGTCGCTCCAGCCGTAGTCGGCAAGCATCATCCGCGCCACGGAGCGCGGGTCGTCCTGCGCGGCGGCAAGGACCTGCTGGCGCTGCGCCTCGCGGGCGGCGCGCTGGGCCTCGGCCTGGCGCTGCGCGGCGAGCTGCTGGGCCGCGGCGGCCGCGGCGGCGGCCTTGGCCTTGGCGGCGGCGTCCCGGTCGGCCTGCGCCTTGAGCGCGGCGGCGGCGGTGCTCTGGCGGTGCTCGGCGTCGTCCTGACGTTGGGCGCTGCCGATCTCCGACATCGTCTGGTCGACGGCGGCGGACGGCACGCCGCTCGAGGTGAGGGTGCCGGTGGCCTCGCCGGCCTTGGCGTACCCGGCGGCGGACGCCCCCAGCAGGGCCACGGCGGCGGCGGTCGTCAGCACGGGGCGCCGTACGGTGGCGGCGGCGAGCCGGTGGCGGCGCGAGGTCTGCGGGGCGCGGTGCCGGCCGGGCTGGCGGTGTCGTCCTTCGTGTCGCTGGGCCACTCGTGCTGCTCCTACCTGTCGTCGCGCCTCGGGGCGCCTGCGTGCTGCTCGTTCGTCGCGATGCGGTCGTGCGCGATCGCCGTGCGGTCGTGGGTCGTGCCGGGAGGACGGGGTCGTGCCACACCGCGGGCGGCCGGGCGCGCCGGTCGGCACGCTCCCGCTACGGGTCCGGGGCCGTCATCGGCCCTGCGGTCCCCTGGCAGCGCCCGACCCCCGTCGAGGGCGTTACCAAACCGAGATGTTGCTCGGTCAGCCTGGCACGCTCGCGGGGGTCGAGGCAAATCGTCGCGCTGTCGCGCGACCCGTGGGGCGGGTGTGACGGACGGGGCGTCTCCCCCGCCCGTCACCGCCCGGACGGTGCGGGGGTCAGGGCTCGAGGCCCTCCAGCAGGTCGGTGACGAGGGCGGCGATGGGGCTGCGCTCGCTGCGGGTGAGGGTGACGTGGGCGAAGAGCGGGTGACCCTTGAGGGCCTCGATGACCGCCGCGACGCCGTCGTGCCGCCCGACCCGCAGGTTGTCGCGCTGGGCGACGTCGTGGGTGAGGACGACCTTGGAGTTCTGCCCGATCCGCGACAGGACGGTGAGCAGGACGTTGCGCTCGAGCGACTGCGCCTCGTCGACGATGACGAACGCGTCGTGCAGCGACCGCCCGCGGATGTGGGTGAGCGGCAGGACCTCGAGCATGCCGCGGTCGATGATCTCCTCGACGACCTCGGTCGACACGAGCGCGCCGAGGGTGTCGAAGACCGCCTGGGCCCAGGGCCCCATCTTGTCGGCCTCGCTGCCGGGCAGGTAGCCCAGCTCCTGGCCGCCGACGGCGTACAGCGGCCGGAAGACGACGACCTTGCGGTGCTGGCGGCGCTCCATCACCGCCTCGAGCCCGGCGCACAGCGCGAGGGCCGACTTGCCTGTGCCGGCGCGCCCGCCGAGGCTGAGGATGCCCACGTCGGGGTCGAGCAGCAGGTCGAGCGCGATCCGCTGCTCGGCGCTGCGCCCGTGCAGCCCGAAGGCGTCCCGGTCGCCGCGCACCAGCCGCACCTGCTTGTCGGCGCCGACCCGCCCGAGGCCGCTGCCGCGCGGCGAGAGCAGCACGAGCCCGGTGTGGCACGGCAGCTCGGCCGCCGCCGCGTGCTCGACCCGGCCGTGCTCGTAGAGCGCGTCCATCTGCTCGACCGTCACGTCGAGCTCGGCCATGCCCGTCCAGCCGGAGTCGACGGCGAGCTCGGCGCGGTACTCCTCGGCGGCCAGCCCGACCGCCGAGGCCTTGACCCGCATGGGCAGGTCCTTGCTGACGACGGTGACGTCGAGACCCTCCGCGGAGAGGTTCGAGGCGACCGCGAGGATCCGGGTGTCGTTGTCCCCCAACCGGAACCCGGCCGGCAGCACCGACGGGTCGGTGTGGTTGAGCTCGACCCGCAGGGTGCCGCCGTCGTCGCCGACCGCGACCGGCCGGTCGAGCCGGCCCTCGCGCACCCGCAGGTCGTCGAGCATCCGCAGGGCCTGCCGCGCGAAGTACCCCAGCTCGGGGTGGTGCCGCTTGGCCTCGAGCTCGGTGACGACGACCACCGGGAGCACGACCTCGTGCTCCTTGAAGCGGAGCATCGCGCGCGGGTCGGAGAGCAGCACGCTCGTGTCGAGCACGAAGGTCTTGCGGGCGGTACGGGACTGCTGGGTCGAGGCCACGTCGACTCCCTCTCAACCACGCGAGCGCTGCTGTCGCCTCACTCGCGAGCCAGGTGCCGGGACCGGGCCTCCTCGGTGGCGAGGTGCCGGTCCGGCCCCCCGCTCGACACGTGTCGTGTCATCCGATCGGGCCTCCCGGACGTCGGGCGGGATGCCCTCCGTCGCGACGACCGTACGACGCCCCCGGCCCCCGCGCCGGAGCTTTCGCGGCGTGTCGCGCAGGCCCACCCGAAGAGTTCACGTGCCCGAAACGTCCGGGTCGCCGAGCGTCCGGGACGGGTGGGACGGAGGGGACGAGTGGGGCCGACGGGGCGTCGTGCGGACGGGGACTGCTGCGGGAGCGGGACGTCCACGTCCCCCCACGAACGGGATTGCTGCCCATCCGGGACGTCCCTCCCCCGCAGCGGTCCGCAGTCCGTACGGGGACCTGTCAGGGCTGGCCGGGGTGGCGCGCCTGCCAGGCGGCCAGCTCCCGGCACCACCGTGCGCGGGCGCGCCCGACGACGATGGACCACACGCCGAGCAGGGCCACCACCACGCCGAGGACCAGCGGGATGGCGATGGCGACGGCGGGCGCCGGCTTGGGGGCGACGGCGATCCCGGCCACGGCGAGCACGATGCCGCCGAGGATGCAGACGACACCCCAGGTGACGAGCGCCGTGGGCGAGCGCAGCTCCGTCGGCGAGCGCGGCACGGAGTCGGAGACGAACGGCTCCTTCGGGCGCGGGTCGTGGTCGGGCCCACCCGCGGCACCCGTCGGGCCCGGGGTCGCGGCGCTCACGCCGTCACCGCCGGGACCATCGAGCGGAGCACCTCGGCCAGCGCGTCGGGGCCCTCGAGGTCGACCCGGGTGCCACCCTCACCGCCCGGACCGACGTCCGCGGTGGCGACGAGCGCCCCCTGCCCCTCGCGGCCGACGAGCAGGTTGCGTCGCGCCCCGTCGGGCTCGCGGACGTCGACGATCACCGCGGCGTCCCCCTGGTCCAGCCGGGTGCGGGCCAGCGCGTCGAGCAGGGCCCCGGGGTCGTCGCCCGCCTGCCCGAAGCCCGTCCACCAGGTCGCGGTGACCGACGGCTCGACGATCGCGCAGACCTCGGGGGTCTGGAGGAAGAAGACGACGTTGGCCATGGTGTCGTCCTCGCCGAGCAGCGCCACCCGGGTCCAGCGCACGGTCCGGCCGAGGGCGACCTCGAGCAGGGCGGCGGCGCTGCGGGCCTGCACGGCCCGCTCGTCGACGGTGAGCAGCCCGCGGGCGGTGAGCGACGACGCCCCCGCGAGCAGCAGCAGCTCGTCGGTGACCAGGCGCTCGTCGAGCCCGACGAACCGCCGGCTGGCCTCGGCGGTGACCTCGTCGCGGTGCAGCGACAGGAGGAAGCCGACCTCGGCCACGCCGAAGCCGGTCATGCCGTCGGGGAGCTCGGCGAGCCCCAGGTCGGTGCCGGCGAACGGGTCGGCCGTGACGGTCATCGTGACGCCTTTCGAGGGGGTGCGGTGGAGGTCAGTCGAACGGGTTGAGGCTGTGGAAGACGGACGTGGCCCCGTCACCGATCGCGTCGGCGGCGTCCCCGGCGAAGTCCGAGACCGCGTCGGCGGCGTGCGAGGTGAAGTCCGTGATGTCGTCCCAGTGGTCGTAGACCATCTCGCCGAGCGCCATGGCCCCCGCGATGGGGGCGGCGATCGCCGCGGCCGGCGGGATGCAGGCCGCGACGCTGGCGATCGTCATGACGCCGTCGTACGCCGCCCGACCGTAGTTGCCGTCGGCGAGGTCGCTGACCGTGCTGACCCCGGAGAAGACGGCCCCGAGCGGTCCGAGGACCTTACCGGCCGCTCCGAGCCCCTTGGCGAGCGAGCCGCCCTCCTTGACGAGGTTCGTGGCGTTGCTCAGCTCGCCCCACCGGGTGAGGTTGGAGAAGATCTCGCCGCTCTTGAACAGGTCGGTCCCGGGCTTCCAGACCTGGCCGAGGGCCTTGAACACGCCGGCCGAGGTGTCGAACCGGCTCAGCGCCTTGATCCGCTCGGACCACTGGAGGTAGCTGCCGTACTTGGTCGGCAGGGTGAGCAGGGTCTTGGCGAGCTTCGCCGTCCCGTAGATCCCCGACCCGGTGAGCGCGGCGAGCACCGCGGCCGCCTGCGGGTTGCCGCGGCCCCCGGCTCCCGGCCCGACGGGGACCGGCGCGCCGCCCCCACCGCCGGCGTACGTCCCCGACGTCGTGCGCTGCGCCTGCGCGTTGGCGGTCAGCCGCTGCCCCAGGCTGGTCAGCGTGTGCGAGATCGTCGTCAGCTGGTGCTGCACCGTCGGGACCCGCCCGGCGAGCGACTGCAGGTCCGAGCCCTGCCAGTTCGCCCGGATGACGGCCGCCGACGTCCCGATGGACTCGCGCACCTCGTCGCACGTCTGCGCGTAGGTCACGAACCTCGTCGCCGACGCCTCCAGCGCCTCCGGATCCGCACCCTTGGCGAAGATCGCCACCTCGACACCCCCTGTGTGCTGCTCGACCGCCACGACGGCCCCGGTCGTCGCGACCGGCGGACCCGACGCTAGGCGAGCCGCGGGGGCCCGTCGATGGGGAGCACTCCCCATCGAACCCCCAGAGCCTATCCAGGTGACGTCCAGGCGGCGCGCCTCAGGACCCCGTACGACGCCGTCCCCGCAGCTCACGGATCCGCCGCCAGTCGGCCCGCGCGACCGCGACGAACAGGACGAGGAGCAGCACGAGCAGGACCCGACCTCCCCAGGCGGCGGTGGCCGACTCGCCCCGGCTGGCGTCCCCCACGAAGGTCGCCACGAAGGAGGCGGCCGCCAGGAGCGCGAGCAGCACGCAGAGCACGAGAAGCACCCAGCGGAAGAAGCCCGCGGAGCGCCGGTCGGACCCGAAGGCCGAGCCGTCGGTCCAGCTGCGCACCGTGGAGGAGGGGTCGACCCCCGGGTGCCGCCGTCGCCAGCGGAGGCGCACGATCCCGCCCCACAGCAGCCAGCTCCCCAGCCCACCGAACAGCACGACGACGAAGCCACCCGCCCAGTAGCCGGCCGACTCACCGTTCCGGATGGCGGCCACCGCGGAGAACACGGTGCCGACCAGGAAGATCGCGGCGTAGACGAACATGCCCTCGGGCGGCATCCGCCCCGCCATCCGGTCGTCGTCGTCGAGCCAGGCGAGCGGGGCCGGGTCCGGCTTGCCCTCCCAGAGGGGGGCCTGGGGGGTCGGGTCAGCCACGGGTGACCTCCCCCGCCGTCAGCACGGACCGGACCAGGGCCTCGGTCGCCTCGAGGGCCACGTGCTCGCGCGGCCCCTGGAGGGTGTCGGAGACGGCCCAGCCACCCTCGGCGGGGCGCGCGTAGCGCCGCCCCACCACCCCCCGCTCGGTGCGGGTCTCCAGCGCGAACCCGAGCCGGTCGTGACGGGTGCGGGCCTCGAGCAGGCTCGGGGCGACCAGCCGGGAGGGGTCGGCGACCTCGGCCGGGTCGGCCGACAGCGAGACGAACCAGGTGCCGAAGATCCGCGGCTGGAGCAGCCCGACGACGCCGGGGGCCTCGATGACGACGAGCAGGTCACCCTGGCCGTCGTCGCCCTCGCGCATCCCGATCCCCGTCCACCGGTGACCCCGGGAGAGGAGCACCTCGAGCAGCGCCGCCTCGCCGCGGCTCTGGGCGCGGTCGCGGTCGGCGACGGCCAGGCCCCGGGCGGCGAGCGAGGCGAGCCCGGCCGCCAGCACCCAGTCGTCCTCGGGAGCGGCGTCGAGGCCCAGCACCTCGCGGGCGGTCGCGGCGGCCGGCTCGTCGTGGCGGGCCAGCAGGTAGCGCACCTCGGTGAACCCGAACCCCGTGACGCCCGGGGGCAGCTCCACCCGGGCCAGGTCCGATCCGCTCAGCAGGTCGGTCATGGTGCCAGTCTCCTCAGAAGATGCTCGTGATGGCGTGCCACGCCCCCGAGGCGGCGTGTCCGATGCCCTTGCCGACGTCGGCCGCGGCGTGCCCGACGGCCTCACCGGCCTCCGCCACCCCGTGCACGGCGCCGTCGACGGCGTCGTGGACGAAGGGGATGTTCTGGTAGGCCGCGACGCCCAGCGCCCCGACCCCGCAGACGATGTCGGCGGGCGGTGGCGCGAGCAGCGCGCCGGCCGTCAGCGCCGTGCTCGCCCCGTCGAGGGCGGCGTCACCGTAGTGGTGGTGCGCGAGGTCCTCGTAGGTCGAGAACGCGCCGGCCGCGACGCTGATCGGGCCCAGCACCCCGACCTTGCCGACCAGCTCCCCCGCCCGGCTGCCCTCGGCCAAGAAGGACCCGATGGCCCGCCCGTCGAGCAGCTTGACGGCGGAATTCAGCCCGGCGCCGGCCGTCTCGAAGGACGTCAGCCCCGTCAGCGTGTTCGCGGCCCGCAGCGCGTCCTCGGTGTAGAGGTCCAGCAGCCGGCCGTTCGCGAACAGGTCGTGCAGCCCGCCCCCCGCCGTGTGGTTGAACAGCCCGAAGGCCGCGGCCCCCATCCCGGTGAACGTGATCTCCAGCGGCTTCACCGCGGTCTCGGTGGTCTCCAGCCAGGCGGGCTTCTCCCCGCCCTCGCCACCGCCCTCCCCGCCGGGCTCACCACCGCCCTCCCCGCCGGGCCCGTACGGCGCGCCGTACGGGCTGCCGTACGGAGCCCCGCCGGGCAGACCCCCGGACCCGCCGGACGCGACCTGCTGCGCACGGGCGTTGGCGGTGAGCCGCTGCCCGAGCGAGGCGAGCGTGCGCGAGATCGTCGTCAGCTGCTGCTGGACGGCGGGCAACCGGCCGGCGAGCGCCTGGAGGTCACCACCGGCCCAGTTGGCGCGGATGACGGACGCGCTGGCGCCGATGGACTCGCGCACCTCGTCGCAGGTGCGGGCGTAGCCGGCGAAGTTCGTCGCGGAGACCTCGAGCGCCTCCGGGTCCGCCCCCTTGGCGAAGACCGCCATCGTCGACCCCTGTCGTCCTGGGGCGGGACCCCTGTCGCCCGCCCTGCTGCACCCCCGACGCTAGGTGCGCACCACGACCACTGGCGATGGGGAGTCCTCCCCTCCCAGGGAACTCACACCGGGCGCCCAGGCCGCTCCCACCAGCGGCTCGTCGGCCGGGGCTGGGCGGCCGGGCTCAGCGGCCGAAGCGCCGTTCGCGGGTGGCGTACGCCCGCAGCGCCCGCAGGAAGTCGACGTGCCGGAAGTCGGGCCAGTAGGCCTCGCAGAAGTAGAACTCCGACTTCGCGCTCTGCCAGAGCAGGAACCCGCCGAGCCGCTGCTCCCCCGAGGTGCGGATGACGAGGTCGGGGTCGGGCTGGCCGCGGGTGTAGAGGTGCGCCTCGATCTCCTCGACGTTGACCGACTCGGCGACCTCCTCGAGCGGGGTGCCGACCGCGGCGGCCTCGAGGAGCATCGAGCGGACGGCGTCGGCGATCTCGCGCCGCCCGCCGTAGCCGACGGCGACGTTGACGTGCAGCCCGTCGACGTGCCGGGTCGCCTCGGCCGACGCCTTGAGGCTCTGCGCCGTCTCGGCGGGGAGCAGGTCGAGGGCCCCGATGGGGTGCAGCCGCCAGCGCCCGGCGGCGGCCAGGTCGGACACCGCGGTCTCGATGATCTGGAGCAGCGGGACGATCTCGGCCGGGGCGCGGTCGAGGTTGTCGGTCGAGAGCAGCCACAGGGTGACCAGCTCGACGCCCGCGTCCTCGCACCACTGCAGGAGGTCCTTGATCTTGTCCGCGCCCGCCTGGTGGCCGTCGGCGACCTCGAAGCCGTTGTAGCGCGCCCAGCGCCGGTTGCCGTCGAGCATGACGCCGACGTGCCGCGGCACGGCGGTGCGGTCGAGGCCGCGGGCCAGTCGGCGCTCGTACACGCCGTACAGCACGTCGGTCAGGCCCACCGCGTCCTCCTTCGCCGGGTCACGCGGGGGTGCGGGCCCCGCGCCCGGGTCACGCTACTCCGGGGCACCTGCGCACGCCCGGCGCCGAGCCGCCGTCGCCGTGTCCTGGCGCGGATCCGACAGCCACCTACGGTTCCGTAACCTACGGATCCGTAGGTTATAGTGAGGGGTATGGAGAACACCGCCTCGACGCCCGCCGCCACCCCGGCGGCCGCGTCCGACGCCGGCTCGATCGGCGACCTCGTCGCGTTCGTCAAGCCGAAGCTGCGCGGCTGGCTCCACGCGGGCACCACCCCGCTGGCCCTCGCGGCCGGCATCGTGCTCATCTGCCTCGCCCCCGACGGGCGGGCCAAGGTGGGCGCGGTCGTCTTCACGGTCACCGCGGTGCTGCTGTTCGGCACCTCGGCGGTCTACCACCGCGGCACGTGGTCGGCGAAGGTCCACGGCGTGCTCAAGCGGATGGACCACTCGAACATCTTCCTCATCATCGCCGGCACCTACACGCCGTTCGCGCTGACGCTGCTGCCGTGGGGCCAGGCCCGCACGCTGCTGCTCCTCGTCTGGGGCGGCGCCATCGGCGGCGTGCTCTTCCGCGTCTTCTGGGTCGGCGCGCCGCGCTGGCTCTACGTGCCGATCTACGTCGCCCTCGGCTGGGTCGCGGTCTTCTACTTCGGCCCGTTCCTGCACTTCGGCGGCCCGGCGATCATCACGCTCATCACCGTCGGCGGCCTGCTCTACACGCTCGGCGCCGTGGTCTACGGCACCAAGCACCCGAACCCCTTCCCCAGGTGGTTCGGCTTCCACGAGGTCTTCCACGCGTTCACCGTGGCCGCCTTCGTCGTGCACTACATCGCGGCCTCGCTCGCGCTGTACGGCGCGGGCTCGACGCCCGTCGCCTGACCCCCGCCACCTCACGCCCACCCAGCGTCCGCAGCAGCGGGGCACCGGTGCCCCATCGGTGCGGACGCATGAGGCTCGTGGAGCCGGTACGACGCGCTCAGCGGCCCGGCGGGTCCCCGTCCGGTCCGTCGCCCTCGGGCCCGGCCGGCGGCGCCGCCGGCGGCGGACGCTCGCCCTCCTGCGCGGCCCGGTGCTCGGCCTCGAGCCGCTCGACGCGCTCGCGCTCGGCGTAGCCCATCCGGCGCATCCGCGCGTTCATGTTCCGCACGAGGAACCACAGGATCACCGCGAGCGCGAAGAACGCGACGAAGGCGCCGAGGCCGGGGCCGATGTCGGTGCTGGGGGTGTCCATCAGCCCTCCGCGCCGGGCAGCGCGTCGGGCACGGTACGGCCGTCGTAGACGAGCGGCAGGTCGGTGCGGGCACCGAGCGCGTCGGCCTCGTCGGGCGACCCGAGGCCGGCGAAGAGGTCGTCCTCGCCCTCGACGAAGCGCACCCGCGACAGGGCCAGCTCGTAGTCCTCGGTCGGCCAGACCCGCCGCTGCAGGTCGAGCGGGATCTTGAAGAAGTTGCCGTCGGGGTCGACCTGGGTGGCGTGCGCGAGCAGCGCCCGGTCGCGCACCTCGAACCAGTCGGCGCAGGTCACCCGGGTGGTGATCCGCCGGTCGGGGCGCTTCCAGTCCTTGAGCCAGTCGCCGTACGGCGACTCGAGGCCCGCCTCGAGCATCGCGTCGTGGAACGCCTGCGTGCGCGGCTTGGTGAAGGTGTGGTTGTAGTAGACCTTCGCGACCTGCCACGCCGGGCCCGCGTCGGGGTACCGGGCCGGGTCGGCGGCGGCGTCGAGGGCCGCCATGGACACGACGTGCGTGTTGATGTGGTCGGGGTGCGGGTAGCCACCCAGCTCGTCGTACGTCGTGAGGACGTGCGGCCGGAACTCGCGGATGACCCGGACGAGCGCCTCGCACGTGACGTCGATCGGCTCGAGCGCGAAGCAGCCCTCGGGCAGCGGCGGCAGCGGGTCGCCCTCGGGCAGACCGGAGTCGACGAACCCGAGCCAGGTGTGCTCGATCCCGAGGATCTCCTGCGCCCGCGCCATCTCGTCGCGGCGCACCTGCACGAGGTCGCGCAGGATGTGCGGGTCGTCCTGCAGGCGGGGGTTGAGGATCGAGCCCCGCTCCCCGCCGGTGCACGAGACGACGCGCACGCGGGCGCCCTCGGCGACGTACCTCGCCATCGTCGCCGCGCCCTTGCTCGACTCGTCGTCGGGGTGCGCGTGCACCGCCATCAGCCGCATCCCCGCGGCGTCTCCCGGACCTGCCGGCATGCTCTCGCCCGCTCCCACGTCACTCGCTCTGATCTGCTCGCCGTACCGTTGTCCATCATGTCATCGCACGAGACGCCCCCTCGCACGGGCGCCCCCCGCCCCGCCCCGCGCCGCGAGGGCGCCCCCAGCCGCTGGTGGGGCATCACCGGCGGGGTCCTCTTCGGCGTCATGGCGCTGGTCATCGTGTGGTGGGTGACCCACAACTCGGCCGAGCAGGTGACGGCGACGACGACGTCGTACGTCGTCCGCTCGGACAGCTCCGTCGAGGTCCAGTTCGACGTCAGTCGTCCCCCGACCCAGCCGGTGACCTGCACGGTCACGGCGCAGGACGAGCACTTCACCGCCGTGGGCAGCGTCCAGGTCGTCGTCCCCACGGCCGCCGAGGGCTCGCCGCGCACCGTGCACCAGGTCGCGACCGTGCGGACCGCGACCCGCGCCGTCACCGGCAACGTCACGGACTGCGTGCGCACCTGACGGCCGCTGTCCCGTCTGGGAGGCTGGGCGTCGTGAGCGACGAGGTGGCCCTCTGGCAGGAGACGCAGGCCCGCGTGGGAGGGCTCGTGCGCGCCGTCGAGCAGGAGGACCCGGCCGCGCTGCGGCGCCCGGTCCCGGCCTGCCCCGACTGGAGCGGGCGCGACCTGCTCGCGCACATGGTCGGCCTCGGCGCCGACGTCCTCGCCGGCGACGAGCCGGACGACCACAACCCGTCCTGGACCCAGGCGCAGGTCGACGCCCGGGCCGGCCGCGACGGCGCCGCGCTCGTCGACGAGTGGGACGACCTCGCGCCCCGGCTGGCCGACTGGATGCGCGCGCACGGCACGCGACCGCTCGGCGACGTCGTCATCCACGAGCAGGACCTGCGCGGCGCGCTCGGCCGGCCCGGCGGCCGCGACTCGGGCGGGTTCGCCGCGATCCGCGACCGGATGACGGGCCGCCTGGCCACCCGCTGGGCCGAGCACGGCGGCGGCCGCACCCTCGGGCTGGTCGCCGACGACGACGGCTGGACCTGGTGCTCGGCGGACGTCGACCCGTCCGGCGCGGACGTCGTCCTGCGCGCGAGCGGCTTCGACCTCGGCCGGGCCGTCGTGGCCCGCCGTACGGCGACGCAGCTGCGCGGCTGGGTGGTGTGCGGCGAGCTCGGCGACGGCGTGCAGGCGTTCGCCGTCCTCGGTCCGCTGCCGGAGCAGCCCCTGCCCGAGTAGGCCCTGCGGACGCGGGGTGGAGCGCTCCCCCGCACCGGGCACCAGGCGTCGGTCGTGTGCATCGTGGGACCTGACGCCGTACACTCATGAGTTCACGCCACCGCTCGCGAGGTCTGGACCACCGTGGTCCGGACCTTTTGCTTAGGGCGGGGCTGGTCCTCACTCTCGGCCACGCGGCAGTCCTGCCGTGGCCGGTCCACGCAAGGAGCAACCATGACCGACACCGCGACCAACTACCTCACGCAGGAGGCCCACGACCGCCTCACGGCGGAGCTGGCCCGACTGTCCGGCGAGGGCCGCTCCGAGATCGCCAAGCGCATCGAGGCGGCCCGCGAGGAGGGCGACCTCAAGGAGAACGGCGGGTACCACGCGGCCAAGGAGGAGCAGGGCAAGATGGAGGCCCGCATCCGCCAGCTGACGCAGCTGCTGGAGAACGCCACCGTCGGTGAGCCCTCGACCCCCAGTGGCGTCGTCGGCCCCGGGATGCTCGTGACCGTCGAGATGTTCGGCGACGAGGAGACCTTCCTGCTCGGCAGCCGCGAGATCAAGGACGGCGACGACCTCGAGGTGTTCTCCGAGAAGTCCCCGCTCGGCGCGGCCATCAACGGCGCCAAGGTCGGTGACACCGTCTCCTACCAGACCCCCGCCGGCAAGACCGTCGAGGTCACCGTCAAGAAGGCCGAGGCCTACGCCGGCTGACCGCCGAACGACGCCCCGCCGGCCCCGCGCCGGCCCCGCTACCGCCCGCCCGTCACCGCACGTGCGGGCGGTAGCCGCGTTCGGCGAGGGTGCGCAGGACGAGCTCGCGGTGCTGCGGGCCCTTGGTCTCCAGCTCGACGGCGATCTCGACCTCGTCGAGGAAGAGCTCGGCCTCGGAGCGGCCGTGGCGCACCTCGACGACGTTGGCGTCGGTCTCGGCGAGGTCGGCGAGCAGCCGGGCGAGGGTCCCGGGGCGGTCGGGCACCTGCACCGCGAAGGAGAGGTAGCGTCCGGCGGCGACCATGCCGTAGCGGATGATCCGCAGCAGCAGCAGCGGGTCGATGTTGCCGCCGGAGAGCACGGCGACGACGGGTCCCTCGACGGCCTGACCGCCGGGCTCGAGCAGCCGCGCGACGGCGGCGGCCCCGGCCGGTTCGACGACGAGCTTGGCCCGCTCGAGCAGGAAGAGCAGCGCCCGGGACAGGGCCGCCTCGCTGACGACCTCGATGCCGTCGACGAGGTCGCGGACCAGCGCGAAGGGCACGTCGCCGGGGCGGCCGACGGCGATGCCGTCGGCCATCGTCGCCATCTTCTCCAGGGGGATCGGGCGGCCCCCGGCGAGCGAGGCGGGGTACGCCGCCGCCATCTCGGCCTGCACGCCGACGACCTTGACGTCGGGCCGCTCGGCCTTGACCGCGGCGGCGATCCCGGCGAGCAGGCCACCCCCGCCGGCGGACACGACGACGGTGCGCACGTCGGGGCACTGCTCGAGGATCTCCAGCCCGCAGGTGCCCTGGCCGGCGACGATGTCGGGGTGGTCGAAGGGGTGGATGAGCACCGCCCCCGTCTCGTCGGCCCACGCGCGGGCGGCGACGAGGCAGTCGTCGACCGTGAGCCCGGTCTGCTCGACCGTGGCGCCGTACGCGCGGGTGGCCTGGAGCTTGGGCAGCGGCGCCCCGAGCGGCATGTAGACCTTGGCCGCGATGCCGAGCAGCTGCGCGGCGAGCGCGACGCCCTGGGCGTGGTTGCCCGCCGAGGCCGCGACGACGCCGCGCGCCTTCTCCTCCTCGCTCAGCCGCGCCATCCGCGTGTAGGCGCCGCGGATCTTGAAGGACCCGGCGCGCTGGAGGTTCTCGCACTTGAGCCAGACCTCCTGCCCGACCCGCTCGCTGAGGGCGCGCGAGTACTCCAGCGGGGTCGGCCGCACGACGCCGGCGAGCAGGTCGCGGGCGGCGCGGATGTCCGCGTCCGTGACGAGCGGCGGGACGAGTGGGGTGCCGAGCGAGGGGCCGTGGGGCATGGGCGAGACGCTACCCCCGGTGCTCGGCCTCGAGGACGGCGAGGACCCCGACGAGGAGCAGCCCGCCGAGCACCCCGCCCGCCGTGTTGGCCATGACGTCGATCGGGGCGCACACCCGGGTCGTGAAGAGGGCCTGGTAGGTCTCGATGGCGCACGACGTGAGCATCGGGACGAGCACGAGGACGGCGAGCGAGCGCTTGCGCCGCAGCGGACGCCGGTAGCGGTCGGACAGCAGCAGGAGCAGCCCCACCCCGAGCGGCACGAAGAGCGCGATGTTGGGCAGGAACTCGGAGACCAGCTGGCTGGCGGCCACCCGGCTCAGCCCCGGCGGCAGCCAGTGCTCGCGGTCGTCGACGCACGAGACCAGCGCGCCGCGGGGGTAGGGCGTCAGCGACGGCGGCCCGCTCTGGCTCGGCAGCGTCGTCCAGCCGATGAGCAGGACGCACCCGCCGAACCACAGCCCGCGCGCCCACGTCGACCCGGCGGCCCGGAAGCCGAGCAGCACGGCGACCGCGGCGACGAGGACGGCGAGGACGACGCGGGGGTCGGAGCCGAAGAAGCGCAGCAGGTTGCTGCTGCCGCGCCCGGCGATGGCGACGACGGCCCCGACGAGGGCGACCGCCCCGAACCACAGGAGCGACCGGGGCCACGTCCACGGCGCCTTCTCGCGCAGCAGGAGGGCGGCGAGCCAGGCGAGGACGGCGAGGGTGAGGACCGAGCCGGTGTCCTCCACGAACGCCCTCACCGGGCCGCGCCCGTCCCGCTCGGGGCCGGCACGAGGCCGCGCGCGAGCACGGCGGCCGCCTCGGGGGCCGGGCCGGCGAGCAGCCCCGCCGCGAAGAGCACGTACGACGCGTCGACGGTCCGGCGGGCGCCGGCCGGCACCCTCCACCCGCCGGCGTGGTCGGCGGTGACCGCGGCGAGCACGGCGTCGGCGTCGGCGGGGTCGGCGTGCCGCAGCACGCCGCCGGAGCCGACGACGAGACCCACGTCGGCGAGCGGCCGCGGGGTCTCCCCCGGCGAGGCGGGACGGGCGTGACGTCGTACGGCGACCACCGCGGCCAGCCGGGCGACCTCGAGGTCGAGGGCCTGCTCGGCGGCGTCGGCGGGCAGCCGGCCCGGGTCGGTGGGCAGCGGGCGCGCCCACGCCTCGAGCCCGGGCGAGGTCGGCAGCTGCTCACGGGCCGCGGCCTCGAGGACGCCGTCGGCGTTCCAGCGCATGCCGAGGTCGGCCTCGACCGTCCGCGCGTGCCAGAGCGGGGCGACGACCTCCTTGCGCAGCGTCGCGTCCTCGCCCTCCGGGGTGAGGCAGGAGTAGACGTCGGTCGTCGCGCCGCCGACGTCGACGACGAGCGCGTCGGCGCCGGTCGCGGCGGCGAGCACCTCGACGCCGGCGAGGACCGCGTCGGGCGTCGCCGCGCGGACGGCGCGGGCGAAGGCGGGGTCGCGGGAGAGGCCCTTGCCGCCGATGACGTGCTCGAGGAAGACCGCGCGGATGGCGCGCCGCGCCGGCTCCGGGGCGATCTCGCCGATCCGCGGGACGACGTTGTCGGTGACGACGAAGCGGCGCCGGGTGCGGGCGAGGGCCGCGGCGGCGTCGGCGGCGGCGTCGGCGTTGCCGGCGACGACGACGGGGGCGGGCAGGCGCAGGGCGGCCAGCCGGGACGCGTTGTGCCGCAGCACCTCCGCGTTGCCGCCGTCGGTGCCACCGACGAGCAGGACGACGTCGGGCGCGACCTCGCGCAGCGCCGCCTCCCCCGCCCGGTCGAGCGGGCCGGCGGCGACGTGGACGACGCGGGCGCCGGCGCTCAAGCCCACCCGGCGGCCGGCCTCGGCGGTCACCTGGCGCTCGTAGCCGACGACGGCGAGCCGCAGCCCGCCGCCGGCGCTCGAGCAGGCGAGGAGCGCGACGTCGTCACCGGCACCGACGGCCGAGGCGACCGCGCGGACCCCCACCATGACGTCGGGGTCGAGCGTCGTCGGGTGGGCGGCCGTCGCGAGCAGGGTGCCGTCCGCGTCGTCGACGAGCGCGGCCTTGGTCCACGTCGACCCGACGTCGACGCAGAGGACCGCGGGCACGTCAGCCGGCCGCGAGCGCGACGTCGAGGTCGGCGAGCAGGTCGGCCTCGTCCTCGATGCCGACCGAGAGGCGCACGAGGTTGCGCGGCACCTCGAGGTCGGTGCCCTCGACCGAGGCGTGCGTCATCCGGAACGGGTGCTCGATGAGCGACTCGATGCCACCGAGCGACTCGGCGAGGGTGAAGACGGTCGTCGCACCGCAGGCGCGCACGGCGGCGTCCTCGCCGCCGCGCAGCAGCACCGAGACCATGCCGCCGAACCGGCGCATCTGCCGAGCGGCGACGTCGTGGTGGCGGTGCTCGGGCAGCCCCGGGTAGAGCACCTTCTCGACGGCCGGGTGCGCCTGCAGGTGGCGCACGACGGCCTCGGCGTTGTCGCAGTGCTTCTCCATCCGCACGGCGAGGGTCTTCAGTCCGCGCAGGACCAGCCAGCTGTCGAACGGTCCGGCGACGCCGCCGATCGCGTTCTGGTGGAACGCGATCCGGTCGGCGGCGTCCTTCATCGACGGGACGGCGACGTCCCGGCGGACGACGACGCCACCACCGACGACGTCGCTGTGGCCGCCGGAGTACTTCGTCGTCGAGTGGGTGACGACGTCCGCGCCGTGCGCGATGGGGTTCTGCAGGTAGGCGGTGGCGAAGGTGTTGTCGACGACGAGCAGCGCGTCGGCCTCGTGCGCGATCTCGGCCAGCGCGGCGATGTCGCTCACGCCCAGCAGCGGGTTGCTCGGGGTCTCGACCCAGACCAGCTTGGTCCTCCCGGGCTGGATCGCGGCGCGGACGGCGTCGAGGTCGCCGGTCGGGGCGACCGAGTGCGCCAGCCCGGCGGGGCCGGCCACCCGCGAGACGTAGCGGTAGGTGCCGCCGTACGCGTCGTCCCCGATGACCAGGTGGTCCCCGGGCGAGAGCAGCGAGCGGACGATGGTGTCCTGGCCGGCGAGCCCCGAGGCGAAGGCGAAGCCGCGCTCGCCGCCCTCGAGCGCGGCGAGGCACTCCTCCAGCGCGTTCCGGGTCGGGTTGCCCGAGCGCGAGTACTCGTAGCCGCCGCGCAGCCCGCCGATGCCGTCCTGCTTGTACGTCGACACCTGGTAGATCGGGG
Organism: Lapillicoccus jejuensis; assembly: GCF_006715055.1. Classification (NCBI taxonomy): domain Bacteria; kingdom Bacillati; phylum Actinomycetota; class Actinomycetes; order Micrococcales; family Intrasporangiaceae; genus Lapillicoccus; species Lapillicoccus jejuensis. Next base: position 2,523,217 of record NZ_VFMN01000001.1, on the reverse strand, counting down.
TGACGACCGCGCCGGTCGAGGCGTCCGGGTCCTGGCCGGCGTGGATGGCGCGGGTGGCGAACCCCTGCTGCTGGTGCTGCTGCTGCGGCTGCTGCGGGTGGTGCTCGGAGGTCATGGCGTCAGGCTAACGGGCCGGGCGCAGGTCCTTCGTCCACTGCCTCACGCGGCCGGTGGCGCGGTAGCCCAGCGCGGTGTTCGTCGCGATCATCGGGCCGTTGTCGACGGCGTTCCACGTCGTCACCCGGGCGACCTGCGGCAGCCGGTCGAGCACCTGGAGGGCGTTGGCCGCCTTGACCCGCAGCCCGAGCCGGTGCCCGCGGTGCTCGCGCAGGACGAGCGTCGTGTCCTGCTGAGCCGTCGCCAGGTCGGTCGGGTTGGTCTCGATCTCGGTCAGCGCGACCATGGACCCGTCCGGGGCGAACGCGGCCGCCCAGGCCAGGTGCGCCCCCGCCGCGAGCGCCCGGGCGGTCTTGGCGCGGACCCGGTCGGCGTCCCAGTCCTCCTCGCCATAGGGGATGTCGCCGGCGGGCGCGTCGGTGGAGATCCGGCGGTACTGCTCGGCCATCCCCGCCCACCAGTGCTCCGGCGGCGAGTCGAGCGCGACCTCGAGCCCGTACGGCGACCCGTCGGCCCCCGCCGCGAGTCCCTCCAGCCGGGTGCGCTCGGCGTCGTCGTGGGTCAGCTCCATCGTGTTGCGGTGGATCTCCTGGCCGACGACGTAGCCGTGCCGGGCCGCGACCGGCTCGGCCGGGTCGTCCTGGCCGACCGGGACGGAGGAGCTGCCGACGAGGATCCGGCCGGCGTCGCGGGCGACGTCCTCGGCGGCGCCGAGCAGCAGGCTCGCGACGCCGCGCCGGCGGTGGTCGGGGTGGACCACGAGGTGCAGCCAGGCCAGGTCGGGGTTGTCGCGCAGCGGGACGTCGACGGTGGCCCAGCCGACGACGTCGTCGGTGGCCCCGCCCGGTCCGTCGAGGACGACGTACGCGCTCGAGGCGGACGTGTCGTCGGCCGCCTCCGACCGCTCGTGCTCGACCGAGGTGAGCCGGCCGGTGTCGCCCCACCGCTCGCGCTGGCTCGCGTTGTGCACCTCGACGCCGCCGCGCAGCAGCGCCTCCTGGGCCGGGTCGCTCGAGGCGACGTCGACCGCGACCACGCGCAGGGCGCTCACGCGGTCACCCGCTTCTGCCACTCGCGCTGGACGCCGTCGACGACGTACCCGAGGGAGCGGTTGACGCCGAGCATCGGCGCGTTCTCCTCGGCGTTCCAGGTGCGCACGGACGTGACCTGCGGGAGCTCGCGGCGCAGGTGGAGGGCGTTGGCGGCCTTGAGCCGCAGGCCGATCCGCTGCCCGCGGGCCTCGCGCAGCACGAGGGTCGCGCCCTGGTAGCCCAGGTGCGGGGTGCCGGAGGAGACGCCGACCTCGGTGTAGCCGACCATGGCGCCGGCCCGGTCGAACGCGACCGTGGTCGCGAGCCGCCGGCCCATGTCGAGGGCGCGGTGCGAGGTGTACCGCACGCGCTCGGCGTCCCAGTCCTCCTCCTCGAGCACCATGTCGCCCATCGGTGCGTCGGTGCTCATCCGCCGGTTGAGCAGGGCCAGGCCGTCGTACCAGTCCTCGGGCGGCAGGTCGGTCACCGACTCGAGCCGGACGGCGTCGGGGTCGGGCGTCGCGGCCGCCCCGCCGCCGGCCGCGACCTCGGCCATCCTGGCCGTCCACGCCTCGTCGTCCCCGAGGGCGAGCGCGCTGCGCAGGACGACCTGGGCCTGGTCGTAGCCGTGCGCCGGGGCGAAGGCGCGCGCCGGGTCGCTGGTGTCGACGAGGGACTCGCTGCCGGCTTGCAGGACGGTCCGGCCCTCCGCGCGGGCGACCTCCTCGACGTGGGTCAGCAGCGCCGACCCGACACCACGGCCGGTGTGCCGCGGGTGGGCCCACACCGCCAGCTCGGCGACGTCGCGGTTGTCCCGCTGCGGGAGGATCACCCACGCCGCTCCCACGGCGCGGCCGTCCTCGACGGCGACGCAGCTGCGCCGGGGCCGGGCCGGGTCCTGCTGCAGCGTCCGCAGCTCGTGCAGCGCCCAGGTGCTCGCGAGGTCGCCCATCCGCGCCCGGCCGTCGGCCACGAGGACGTCGTACCAGGACCGGACCAGGTCCTCGCGGGTCGGGTCGAGCAGGTCGAGGTCGAGGAGCTCCACGGGCCCCAGCGTGGCCTACGCCACGGGCCGGGCGCGAGCCGGTTTCCGGCGGAATGGTCACCCCGTCCCGCTCGTTGACCGCTGCGAGGACCGGCGACCAGCCCGGCCCGGGAGGAGTGAGGCGCAGATGTTCGGATTCGGCAGGAAGACCGAGATGGTGACCCCCGAGGAGGCGCTGCCCGGCCGCGAGACCCGGCCCTTCGCCGTCAGCCCCACCCACGTCGTGCTCGGCACGCCGATCGAGGGCGAGACGCCCGAGGGGCTCGAGACGATCTACGTCGCCATGGGGTGCTTCTGGGGCGTCGAGCGGATCTTCTGGAAGCAGCCCGGCGTCTGGACGACCGCCGTCGGGTACATGGGCGGCTACACGCCCAACCCGACCTACGAGGAGACGGTGACCGGGCGCACCGGGCACGCCGAGACGGTCAAGGTCGTCTACGACCCGGAGAGGACGAGCGCCGAGCTGCTGCTCAAGGCGTTCTGGGAGAACCACGACCCGACGACGGCCAACCGTCAGGGCAACGACGTCGGGACGACGTACCGCTCCGCGATCTACTGGACGACGCCGGAGCAGGAGCGCGCCGCCGTCGCGACCCGCGACGCGTTCCAGAAGGAGCTCGACGACAACGGCTACGGGCAGATCACGACGGAGATCCGCGCCGCCGCCGACGCCGGCACGTTCTGGCTCGCCGAGGACTACCACCAGGGGTACCTGCACAAGAACCCCGGCGGCTACTGCAACCACGGCCCCAACGGCCTGACCTGCCCGGTCGGGCTGCTGAGCAAGGACGGCGTCGCGGCGCAGGTCGACGTCCTGCCGCCCACCGGCTCCTGACCCACCCTCGACGTCCGCATCGTCGGGGCACCGGTGCCCCGACGATGCGGACGTCTCCCTGTCTCCGGATGCGGCAGCCGCCTGTGGCAGAAGTGCTACGGTTGCGCACATGACGACGATCGCGTCGCGGGACCTGCGCAACCACACGAGGAGCGTCCTCGACCAGGTGGCGGCCGGGGACACCGTGACGGTCACGGTGAACGGCAAGGTGGTCGCCCAGATTGGGCCGCCGGAGGGGAGCCTCCGCTCGCACCTGACGAGGGCCGAGGTCGAGGCGATCATCGGCCGCGGGCCGGGGGCGACGTCGCCCGACCCCACGCTGGTCGACGACCTCGCCTGGATCGGAGCCGGCTCGACCGACGAGCTCGACGGGCTCGCGTGAGCGCCGGGCTGCTCGACACGAGTGTCTGGATCGCCGGGGAGTCGGGACGCCCCGTCGATCGTGACCTGCTGCCGGACGAGGCGCTCATCTCGGTGGTCACCCTCGCCGAGCTCCAGGCCGGCGTGCTCGCGGCCCCCGACACCGCGACCCGCAGCCGGAGGATGGCGACGGTCGGCGCCTTGGCCGGCGTCCGCGCGCTTCCCGTCGACGCCGGGACTGCCCTGCGCTGGGCCGAGCTGCGCGTCCGGCTCCACGAGGCCGGACGGAGGATCAACGTCAACGACCTCTGGATCGCCGCGACCGCGCTCGCCAACGGGGTTCCCGTCGTCACCCAGGACACCGACTTCGACGTCCTCGCCGAGCTGGGCGCGCTCGAGGTCATCCGCGTCTGAGTTCTCGTCCGCTGCAGCGCCATGGCCGGCAGTGGGATGTCGTGCACCGGTCTGCCTCCCGACCACGCCTGGCTCTCCCATCTCCGGCCGTCGGCCGACGGGACGGACCCGAGCGAAGGCAGGAGCGGACGCGCCCCGGTGTTTGCCGAATGCTGACGGGATCGTGACCTTCGGGGAAGCAACCCGAGGGTGGGGGTGGGAGTCCTCCCGGTGTGGCAGGCCGACCGGCCTGGCACTCCTGTCTCGGGAAGGTTCCTCATGCTGAACCGCACGACCCCCGTCCGCTCCACCGTGCTCCTGGCCCTCGCTGGGTCCTTGGCGCTCGGTCTGACCGCCGTCGGGGCCGCCTCGGCCGCCCCGGCCGAGTCCACGCCGCCCAAGCCCGCCAACGCTGCGGCGGTGCCGAAGGCCGCCGTCACTGCGTCGACGACCTACGAGGTCGCCGCCCTCAGCGGGCAGGAGAGCGCCCTCTACACCTTCGGGACCTCCGCCTGGCGCGGGCAGTACAACTGGCAGACGGGCGCCGCTGCCAACACGAGCCCGGCCGTCGCGACGGTCCCGGGTGGCTACGAGCTCGCCGTCCACGTCAACTACCAGGACGACCTGTGGACCCTCGGCGCCGCGGGCAACAAGGACTGGCACGTCAAGGTGGCCCCCGGCACCAGCCCGGCCATCGCGGCGCTGGCCGGCGGGGGTTACGAGGTCGCGTACCAGACCAGCGGCGGGGCGCTCGCGGTCGTCGGGACCCGCGGAACCAAGACCTACCCGCTGGGGATGATGCCGGGCACCAACCCCTCGATCGTCGCGCTGCCGCAGGGCGGCACCGAGATCGCGTTCCAGTCGAACGCCGGCACGCTGTGGACGGTCGGCGACGCGGGCGGGCGCAACTGGGGCTTCGGCATGTGCCGCACCTCGAGCCCGTCGATCACGACCCAGGGCAAGGCGAGCTACACGGTCGCCGCCGACATCACCTACACCGACTGCAAGGACGTGCTGTACAGCCCCCACCCGAGCAACAGCGTGTGGACCGTCGGCCCCGGCGGGGTCAAGGACTGGAAGGTCGGGATCCTCCAGGGCACCAGCCCCTCGATCACCCGGCTCGAGGGCGGCGGCGTCGAGCTGGCGCTGGCGACCAACTTCACCGGCACCCCGCCCAACGCCGACCTGTGGACCATCGGCGCCGCCGGCTACAAGGACTGGAACATCGGCGTGGGCAAGAGCAGCCCGGCCATCACCGCCCAGCCCGGTGGCGGCTACGCCGTGGCGATCTACCCCGGCTACACCAACGCGGTGTGGGTGCTCAACCAGCAGGGCCTCGTCGCGACGTACTTCGCGACCCGCCCCGCCGTCGCCACGACGAGCAGCCCGGCCATCACCCGCTGACCGCCCTCGCGTCCGCACCGAGGGGGCACCGGTGCCTCCTCGGTGCGGACGTCCGGACCTGCTGAACGGCCTTGAAGGTTTCGAGACCAAACCATGACCTGATCGTGACCGAGCCGACGACAACCAGGCCGGTGCGCACGGAGTCCTCCCTGCAGAACGGGCCGGACGGTCCGCTCACTCCGATCTCGGGAAGGCTTCTCATGCCGCACAGCACCACCTCCGCCCCGTCCCCGGCCTCACGGCGAGGCCGGCACCGCACCCGCGTGCTGGCCGTCGCCGGCGTCCTCACCACCGCCCTGGCCGCCGTCGGGGGTGCTGCGTCGGCGACCGCCGACACCTCGACGACCCAGGGCGCGAAGCCCGCGAACGCCGCCGCGGTCCCGAAGGCCGCCGTCACGGCGTCGACCTCGTACGAGGTCGCCAGCCTCAGCGGTCAGGCCCACGACGTGCTCACCTGGGGCACCTCGCCCTGGCGCGGGCAGTACGACTGGCAGACGGGCGCCGCCACCGGCACCAGCCCGTCCATCGCCACGGTGCCGGGTGGCTACGAGGTCGCCGTCCACGTCAACTACCAGGACGACCTGTGGACCCTCGGCGCCGCGGGCAACAAGGACTGGCACGTCACGATGGCCCCCGGCACCAGCCCGGCCATCGCCGCGCTCACCGGCGGGGGGTACGAGGTCGCCTACCAGACCAGCGGCGGCGCGCTCGCGGTCGTCGGGACCCGCGGCACCAAGACCTACCCGCTGGGGATGATGCCCGGCACCAGTCCCTCGATCGTCGGCCTGCCCCAGGGCGGCACCGAGATCGCCTTCCAGTCCAACGCCGGCACGCTGTGGACCGTCGGCGACGCCGGCGGGCGCAACTGGGGCTTCGGTATGTGCCGCCCCTCGAGCCCGTCGATCACGACCCAGGGCAGGGCCAGCTACCAGGTCGCCGTCGACATCACCTACACCAACTGCAAGCAGCCGGCGAGCGGCTCCCAGCCGAGCAACAGCGTGTGGACCGTCAGCCCCGCGGGCGTGAAGGACTGGAAGGTCGGGATCTACGAGGGCACGAGCCCGTCGATCACGCGGCTCGAGGGCGGCGGGGTCGAGCTGGCGCTGGCGACCAACACCGTGTTCTCCCCGCCGAACGCGGACCTGTGGACCATCGGCGCCGCCGGCTACAAGGACTGGAACATCGGCCTGGGCAAGAGCAGCCCGGCCATCACCGCCCAGCCCGGTGGCGGCTTCGCCGTGGCGATCTACCCCGGCTACACCAACGCGGTGTGGGTGCTGAACCAGCAGGGCCTCGTCGCGACCTACCCGATCATCGGCCCGGCCACCCCGACGACGAGCAGCCCGGCCATCACCCACTGACCCCGTCACGTCCGCACCGAGGAGGCACCGGTGCCTCCTCGGTGCGGACGTCCGGCCCACGGGGCCGACGTTGACGCCGTCAACGTCGGCCCCGTCGCCTCCCCGGCGCATCGTGGCGCCATGACCACCACGACCGCCGCCCCCACGCCCCTGCCGCCCGGTCTCGCAGGCGTCGTCGTCGCCTCCACCGAGCTCGGTGACGTGCGCGGCGAGGAGGGCTTCTTCCACTACCGCCAGTACTCCGCCGTCGACCTCGCGCGGGCCACCTCGCTCGAGGAGGTCTGGCACCTGCTCGTGCGCGGGCACCTGCCGGACGCCACCGAGCTGGATGGCTTCCGCGCCGAGCTGGCCGCCACCCGGGACCTGCCCGAGGCGCTCGCCGCCGGGCTGGACGCCGTCGCCGCCGCCGCCCCCGCGGACCCGATGACAGGCCTGCGGACGGCGCTCTCCGCCACCGGCGGGCTGCTCGGCCTCCGCCCGCTGTGGGACCTCGACGCCGCCGAGCGCGAGCGCGACGCCGTCCGGCTGGCCGCGCTCGTGCCCGTCCTCGTCGCCGGCGCCTGGCGCCGGTCGCGGGGGCTCGCGCCGATCGCCCCGCGCGCCGACCTCGGGCACGTCGCCAACCACCTGTGGCTCGTGACGGGCGAGGAGCCGTCCGAGCGCGCCGTACGGGCCTTGGAGCGCTACCTGTGCCTCACCGTCGACCACGGCTTCAACGCGTCGACCTTCACCGCGCGGGTCGTCGCCTCGACCGGTGCGGACGTCGCGGCCTGTCTCGTCGCCGCGCTCGGCGCCCTCTCCGGGCCGCTGCACGGTGGGGCGCCGAGCCGGGCGCTCGACGCGCTCGACCAGATCGGGTCGGCCGACCGGGCGCGGCCGTGGGCCGACGCGCAGCTGGCCGCGGGGACTCGGATCATGGGCTTCGGCCACGCCGTCTACCGCGGACCGGACCCGCGCTCGGACCTGCTGCGCGAGACGGCGATCGAGCTCGGCGGCCCCCTCGCCGACCTCGCCGTCGCGACCGAGGCCGCGGTCGACGCGTCGCTGGCCGAGCACCGTCCTGGGAAGGTGCTGCGGGCCAACGTCGAGTTCTACGCCGGCGTCGTCATGCACGAGGTGGGGCTGCCGCGCGAGCTGTTCACGCCGACGTTCGCGGTGAGCCGCACGATCGGCTGGACCGCGCACGTGCTCGAGCAGGCCCGCGAGCGCAAGATCATCCGCCCCAGCGCGGCGTACGTCGGCCCGCCGCCGCCGCAGCCCGTCCCGCCGCTCGCCGCCCGCTGATGCCGGTTGCGTCGACCCCGTCCGTAGCGTCCGAGGTGTTGGTGGCTGCCGCCGCCGACCTCTCGGACGCAGAGGTCAGGCGGAGGGGGCGGCGCGGCCGCGGAAGCGCAGCCCGTGCGGACCCTCCTCGAGGCCGTGCGCGAGCCAGCCGACCTGTCGGGCCAGCGCGAAGACCGTCTCCCCCGCGCCGTCGACGAACCCGCAGGCGCGGGAGAGCGCGGCGAGGCCGAGGTCGACGTTCGGGCTGAGGCCGGGGTCGCGGGCGACGCGCAGCAGCAGCCGCTCGACGACCGGCCACCCGTCGGGGTCCAGCCGCGCCACCCGGTCGAGCAGCGCCTCGGCGCGCGGGTCGGCGTCGGTGTAGACGAGGTGCCCGAAGCCCGGCACCCCGCTCCCGTACGACGCCACCGCCGCGGCCACCGCGGCGTCGACACCACCGCCGGCGTCGCACCGCGCGAGCAGCCGCGTCACCTCCCGGCTGGCCCCACCGTGCCGTGGGCCGCCGAGCGCGGCGAGGCCGGTGGACAGCAGCAGCCAGGGGTCGGCGCCGGTGCCGGCGGCGACCCGCACGGCCATCGTCGACGCGGCGAGCTCGTGGTCGAGCAGGGCGACGAGCGCGGTGCGCAGCGCCTCGAGGCCCTCCTCGGTGGCCGGCCGCGCCGTGAGCCGCGGCCACAGCCGCCGCTCGAGGTCGCCGTCCTCGACCGGCTCACCCCGCAGGGGCAGGGCCGCCACCCCGGCGAGCAGCGCCGCGCGGCCGACCGCGGCGACGTGCTCACGCCCCAGGTCGGCGCGGTCGGGGTCGGCCCCGGCGAGCGCGAGCACCGCGGCGCGCAGCCGGTCGGCGTCGGTAACGCCGTCCGGGAGGGCCTGCGCCACCCGCCGCGCCACCGCGCGCCACCCGTCGTCGAGCCGCCACCCCGCCCCCGCGTCGAGCCGGCCGTCCTCGGACCACAGCAGCTCGGCGACGTCCTCGACGCGCCGCGCCGGCGGTCCGAGCAGCGCGTCGAGCGGCACCCCGCGGAAGGCCAGCCGCCCCCGCGGGTCGAGGGTCGAGACGTCGGTCTCGACGAAGACGTCGAGCGAGCCCGAGCGGTGCCGCGTGCGGGCCCCGGCGAGCCGCAGCACCTCCTCCCGGTCGAAGCCGGAGACCCGCCGACCGCCGGCGTCGCGCCGCACGTCGCGGGCGAGCAGCCCGCGGCTGACGTACGCGTAGACCGTCTGCAGCCGGACCCCGAGCAGCTCGGCCGCCTGCTCGGCCGTGACGGACGCCCGAGCCGCCGGAGCGGTCACGCCGCGCGGCGCAGGCGGATCCCGACCCGCTTCGGCTCCTTGCCGGTGACCTTCTGCGCGAGCATCATCGTGCGCGCCAGCAGCCCGTACTTCTCCACGAGCAGCGAGCGCAGCCGGTCCAGCCCGGCCCCGTCGTCGAAGACGACGCCCTCGGCCGCGACCGGGGTCTCGCCCGCGGCGACCTGGCCGGTGCGGCTCGACGGCACGAGCTCGACCCGCGGGGTGCGCCGCAGCCGCTTGACCTTGCCGGTGCCGTCCATCGTCGTCACGACGAGGTCGTCGCCGTCGCGGGCGACCCACACGGTGGTCGGCACGGGCGTGCCGTCCCTGCGGAAGGTCGTCATCGAGACGAACTGCTCGTCGCCCAGCTGCTCCCACGTCGCCACGCCCTCAGCATAGGAGCGATGGCAGGCTGGGCGGCATGGCCGACGTTCCCGACGCCGCTCCCCGCCCCACCCCGCTCACCCGGTGGCGCGCCGCGGTGGGCGTGCTGTGGGTGCTCGTCGCCGCCGGGTGCGCGTGGGCGGCGCGCGGCTCGCTGCTCGAGAGCCACCCTGCGTACGGCGCCCTGCTCGCCGCGGTGCTCGTCGTCGGGCTCCTCCTGCTCGCCTCGGGCGCACGACGCCGCCGACGCCCCGCCCGGCACCGGGTCGCCACCGCGGTCGGCCGGGTGCTCGGCGCCGTCGTGAGCGTCGCCGTGCTCGGCGCGTGCGTCTACCTCGTGCCGCTGACCGCGAGCCCGGAGGCCGTCGGCGCGATGGTGTCGGTCGACGGCGTCCGGGTCGCGGACTCCCCGACCCGGATCGTCCTCACCCCACCCGCCGGCGACACCGGCGACACCGGCGCCGCCGGACCGACGACCGGGCTGGTCTTCCTGCCCGGGGCCAAGGTCGACCCGCGCGCCTACGTCCCGCTGCTCGCCCGGCTCGCGTCGCGGGGCTACCTCGTCGTCGTCGTCAAGGAGCCGCTCGACATCGCCTTCCTCGCGGTCGGCGAGACCGGCCGCGTCCTCGACGCCTACCCGCAGGTGCGGCACTGGGCGGTCGGCGGCCACAGCCTCGGCGGTGTCGTCGCGGGGCAGGAGGCCGGCTCCGACGCGCGGATCGGCGGGCTGCTGCTGTGGGCGTCGTACCCGCTGTCGTCGCTGGCCGACCGCAGCGGCCTGCGCGCCGCGTCGGTGTCCGGCACCCGCGACGGCCTGACCACCCCGGCCGACGTCGAGGCGAGCCGGGCGAAGCTGCCGGCGGGGACGACGTACACCGCCGTGCCCGGCGCGGTGCACGCCTTCTTCGGCGACTACGGCGCCCAGCCCGGCGACGGGACGCCGACCACCGACCGGTCCACCGCGCAGACCCGGATCGTCGAGGCCAGCGCCGCGCTGCTCGCCTCGCTCAGTGGGTGAGCGCCGCTACCCTCCCGGCATGAGCGAGATCGTCCTGGGGGCGAACCAGTACGGCAAGGCCGAGACCCGGGTGGTGCGCATCGTGCGCGACACCGCCCGGCACGAGATCCGCGACCTCAACGTGTCGACGGCGCTGCGGGGCGACTTCGCCGCGGCGCACACGCACGGCGACCAGTCGCAGGTGCTGCCGACCGACACCCAGAAGAACACCGCCTTCGCCTACGCGAAGGAGGTCGGCGTCGCCTCCCCCGAGGCGTACGCCGTCGCGCTCGGCGGGCGGCTGCTCGACGCCACCCCGGCGGCGCGCCAGGCCCGGGTCGCCGTCGAGGAGTACGCCTGGGACCGGATCCCCGTCGGCGGCGCGGGTCACGACCACGCCTTCGTGAGGCGCGGCGGCGAGGTCCGCACCGTCGTCGTCACCGTCGACGGCCGCGGCGACGACCGCCGGGTGCGGGTGGTCTCCGGCCTGCAGGACCTCGTCGTCCTCAAGACCACCGGGTCCGAGTTCCGCGGGTTCCTCAAGGACGAGTACACGACGCTGCCCGAGACCCACGACCGCATCCTCGCGACGTCGCTCACCGTGCGGTGGCGGCACGACGTGACGACGCCGGAGCAGGTCGCGCACCTGGACGCCGACGCGTCGTACGCCGCGGTCCGCGCGCTGCTGCTCGAGACGTTCGCGACGACGTACAGCCGTGCGCTGCAGGAGACGCTGCACGCGATGGGGCGCGCGGTCCTCGAGGCGCACGCGGGGCTCGCGGAGATCCGGTTCTCGGCGCCCAACAAGCACCACTTCCTCGTCGACCTCGCTCCGTTCGGGCTGGAGAACCCGGGCGAGGTCTTCGTCGCGGCCGACCGGCCGTACGGGCTCATCGAGGCCGTCGTCACCCGCTCGGACGCGTCCGACGCCGGCGACACGTGGCTCGGCACGCCGGGGTTCCTGTGAGCGCCTCCGCCGGGGTCGCGGCCTTCGACGAGCTCCCCCGCGAGGAGGCGCTGGCGCTGCTCGGGACCTGCCTCGCCGTCCCCCGGTGGGCGGCGCAGGTCGCCGACGGGCGCCCGTACGACGCCTGGGAACCGTTGCGCGACAACGCCGCCCGTGCGGCGGCCGAGCTGACCGACGGCGAGCTGGAGACGGCGCTGGCCCGGCACCCGCGGCTCGGCGAGCGCGCCGGCGCCGGGCACGACGCCGCGCACTCGCGCCGCGAGCAGGCGGGGCTGACCGCGTCCGGCGACGGGCTCGCCGAGCGGCTCGCCGCCGGCAACGCGGCGTACGAGGCCCGCTTCGACCGGGTCTTCCTGCTGCGCGCCGCGGGCCGTGACGGCGCGCAGGTGCTGGCCGAGCTCGAGCGGCGGCTCGGCAACGACGACGCGACCGAGCGCGCCGAGACGGTCGCCAACCTCGGCGAGATCGCGCTGCTGCGCCTCGAGGGCGCGGTCGCCGGTCTCGCCACCACCGCGCACCGACGGGAGAGCGACGCATGAGCAGCCTCAGCACCCACGTCCTCGACACGAGCACCGGCCGGCCGGCGGTCGGGGTGTCCGTGCGGCTGTCCGCGTGGGACGGCGCGATCCTCGCGCAGGACCACACCGACGACGACGGCCGCGTGCGGGCGCTGGCGCCGGAGGGGCTCGAGCCGGGGTCCTACCGGCTGCGCTTCGACACCGGCGCGTGGTTCGCCGCGCAGGGGGTGCGCGGGTTCTACCCCGAGGCCGTCGTGTCGTTCACGGTCGCCGAGGGGCAGGAGGACGAGCACTTCCACGTGCCGCTGCTGCTCAGCCCCTTCGGCTGGTCGACCTACCGCGGGAGCTGACCCCGTCGCGGTCGGCGTCGGGCACCGCGGACGACGCGGACCGAGAGCGGGTAACGGAACCACTCGCCCCGGGAGGCCTTGACGGCGCCCGTGATCCCGCAGGCGAGCATGACGAGGAAGCTCGCCGCGCAGCCGAACCACGCGACGAGGAAGCCCCACGGGATCTCGGTGGTCGGTCCGGGGTGGGTCATCATGCCGAACGACGAGAAGAACCCGGCGAACCCCACGACGTTCCACACGACGCCCCAGGTGATCTGGGCGTTGAGCGCCTCGGTGGTGTGGTGGCGGGTGAACTCGTCCTGCTGCCGGCCGACGGTCAACCGGAGCGCGATCGCCGCGATGAGCGGCAGGACGAAGAACGACAGGTGGCACAGGACCGCCCAGGTGCGGTCGGGTGGACGCACCGGCGCCGTTGCGGACGACCACGCCCGCCCGTCCCACCAGCGCAGCCCGCCGCTCCCGTCCGGGTACCACCCCGGCGGCGGCGGGACGGGCGCGCGGTCCTGGGGCGGGACGCCGTACGGCGCGTCCTGGGGTGCCGGTCCCCCGGTGGTCGGGCTCACGACGGGATCATCGTCCGCCCCGCCGTCCCCCGCAGCAGAACGACCCTGGGAGAACCCCACTTGTTGCCACTTTTCGCGAGGGTCCTGAGGGCGTACGCCCTCGGTACCGTTGCGAAAAGTGGCAACAAGTGGGGTGTCAGCGGTCCGCGAAACCGCCGAGCATGCCGGAGATGAAGCGCTTCTGGAGCAGGACGTAGAGGACGACGATGGGCAGGGCGACGATGATGCCGCCGGCCGACAACAGCGAGTAGTCGGTGAGGTGCTGGCCCTTGAAGAACGCCAGGCCGAGGGGCGCGGTGCGGTGGTCCTCGCTGGTGATGAGGACCAGCGGCATGAGGAACTCGTTCCACGTCCACATCGACACGAGCACGGCCATGGTGGCGACCGACGGCAGCGACGGGGGGACGACGACGCCCCACAGCAGCCGCAGGTCGCGCGCCCCGTCGAGCCGCGCCGCCTCGATGACCTCCTGCGGGAAGACCCGGAAGGTGTTGCGCATCCAGAAGATCCCGAAGGCCAGCGACTGCGCCGTCTGCGGGAGGATGAGCGCCGCGTAGGTGTCGAGCAGACCGGCGCTGCGCAGGTTGAAGTAGAGCGGGATGATGAACGCCTCGCTCGGCAGCATGAGCCCGGCCAGCAGGACGAAGAACAGCACGGTCGACCCGGCGAACTCCAGCCGGGCGAACGCGAAGCCGGCCAGGACGGCGAGCACGGTCGTGAGGACGACGACGCCGACGGTGACGAGCAGGCTGGACAGCATGTAGCTGCCGAAGTGCCCGTCGGTCCACGCCAGCCCGAAGTTGCCGAGGTCGATCGTCGTCGGCAGGTGGAAGCCGCCGTCGTTGGCCGCGCTCGGGGTGACCGCCGAGACGACGACCCCGACGAGGGGGATGACCGCGAAGAGGGCGAACAGGGTGAGGATCGTGTGGTCGACGACCCTCTCGCGCAACGACATCCGCATGGCGCCTCCTAGGACGTCTCGCGCGGCGAGAGCCGGTTGATGAGTACGGTGACGAGCAGGATGACCAGCGTGAGGGTGATGGCGACCGCCGCCGCGGACCCGACCTTGCCCGTGTTGAACGCCCGGTTGTAGGCCTCGAACGCCGGCACGACCGTCGACGTCCCGGGGCCGCCGCCGGTCGTCACGTAGACCAGGTCGAAGGTCTTCAGCGCCGACACGACGGTGAGGGTGAGCGCCACCGCCACCTGCCCTCGCAGCAGCGGGAGGGTGACGGAGACGAACTCGCGCACCGCTCCCGCCCCGTCGAGCCGGGCCGCCTCGAAGAGCGACGGGTGGATCGTGCTCACCCCGGAGAGGAACAGCACGAGGCACAGCCCGATGTTGAGCCAGGTGCCGACGAAGCCGATCGCCGGCAGCGCGAGCGCGTAGTCCCCGAGCCACACCCGCGCGACCGAGTCGAGCCCGACGAGCCGCAGCGCCTGGTTGAGCAGCCCGCCCTGGCTGTAGATCGAGACCCAGATCGTCGCCACGACGACCGAGGCGATGACCTGCGGCAGGAAGAGCAGCGTCCGGTAGACCGACATGCCGCGCAGCGCGCTGGCCCGCGAGATGACGCCGGTGAGGACGAGCGCCACGACGATCGGCACCGCGCTGTAGAAGAGCATGAGGACGAGCGCGTGACCGAAGGCGCTGCGCAGCACGGGGTCGCTGACGACGTCCGCGTAGTTCTGCACCCCCGCCCACGTCGCGACGGACAGCCCGTCCCAGTCGTAGAACGAGTACTGCAGCGTCTGCAGGAAGGGCCAGCCGAGGAAGACCGCGAAGACGACGAAGGCCGGCAGCACGTAGAGGTACGGCGCCAGGCTGCGCCGCGAGCTGCTGGTGCGCGACACCCGCGTCACCCGTTGGACTTGACGAACTCGCCGTAGTCGGCCTGGATCTTCTCGGTGAACTGCTGCGGCGTGGCCTGCCCGGCGACGAGGTCCTGCATGCCGGCGGTGAGGGTGTCGTAGAAGGTCGGCGTCGCGTAGTCGAGGTACGGCGTGATGCCGTTGGACTTCGAGATCGCCTGGTACCGCGTCGTGATGTCGCCGGCGATCGTGCCCTCCTTCGGGCTGTCGCCGGACGGGACGACGGTCGGCAGGTTGCCGGTCTGGACGAGGACCTTGCTGGCCGCCTCGTCGGTGATGAAGTCGATGTACGCCGCCGCGACGTCCGGCGTCTTCGCCTTGCTCGTGATCGCCCAGGCCAGCCCCTCGCCGCCCATCGTCACCGGGGTCGAGGACCCGCTCGGCGTCAGTGCGGTGAACCGCAGGTCGCTCGCGGCGGGCGCCTTCTCCAGCGTGGCCTGGTACCAGGTGCCGGTGATGAGGAAGGCGGACCCGCCCTGGCCGAACGTGGTCACCGCGGCGTCGCGCGAGACCCCGTTGGCCCCCGGCGTGATGTAGCCCTTGGACTGCCAGTCGGTGATGGTCTGCGCGGCCTTGACCGGGTTCGCGTCGGTCCACGAGCCGGACTTGCCACCGACGAGGTCGGTGACCGACTGGGCGCCCGCGAGGGCGGACAGCACGACGCCGTACAGGTGGATGCCGGGGCTCTTCTCGACGTCGCCGTAGCTGAGCGGCAGCGTGCCCGCCGCCTTGACCTTGGCCATGTCGGCGGTCAGCTCGTCGATGGTCGTCGGCGGCTGGTTGACGCCGGCCTTCTTGAGCACGGCGGCGTTGTAGTAGACGCCGACGAGCTCGCCGGTCTGCGAGACGCCGTACAGGTTGTCGCCCTGCCACGTCTTGCCGTCGGCGGAGAAGGAGTTGAGCTTGAGCAGGCTCGAGGGGTAGTACGAGTCCCAGCCGTAGAGCTTCGCGTAGTCGCTCATCGGGCGCAGGTAGCCGGCCTTGACGAAGGCGCCCATGTCCGGGTAGCCCTGGTTGGCCTGGACGACGTCGGGCGGGTTGTCGCCGGACAGCGCGAGCTTGAGCGTCGTCTTGAGGTCGGAGAACGAGCGCGAGACGCGGTTGACCGTCACGTTCGGGTACTTCTGCATGAAGGCCTTGTTGAGCTGGTCCTGCGCGTCGCTGATGCCACCGTCGGTGTTCTGGTCCCAGACCGTCAGCGTCGTCTTGTCGGTCGGCACCGCGGTCGAGACGGGGGCCAGGCTGGCGCTGCCGCCCCCACCGGCCGGGCTGGACGGGCCGGGGGCGCAGGCGGCCAGCGACACGGCGACGAGGGCCGCGAGGGCCCCGCCGGCGGCGAGGGGGGTGGTGCGACGGGCGGTCATGGCAGGGTCCTTCGGTCGGGGACGGGGGTGGTCACGCGGAGAGCGGGGCGGGCGCGGTGCGGGGCAGGAACGACCAGTCGTCGTCGGGGGCGAGCCGGGCGGCGTGGGCGGGGAGCTCGCCGAGGGTGGGCGCGCTGGCGGCGCCGCCGAACCCCGTGACGGACACCGAGGCGCACAGGGCGGCGAACCGCAGCCGCGTCGCGAGGTCCCACCCGTACGCGGCCGCGGCCATGAAGGTGGCCGCGAAGACGTCGCCGGCGCCGGTGGGGTCCACGACGGCCACGCGTGGGGCGGGCACCTCGACGATCCCGCCGGGGGCCTCGTCGCCCGCGGCGACGACGCCGGCCGGGCCGCGGGTGACGACGGCGAGGGCGACGTACGGCGTCAGGGCGCGCGCCGCGGCGACGGGGTCGTCGGTGCGGGTGTAGCGCATCGCCTCGACGTCGTTGGCGACGAGGACGTCGACCTGCCCCAGCCGGTGCAGCACGTCGCTCGACCACTCGCCGGTCGGGTCCCAGCCCACGCCGCCGACGACGGTCGTGCCCTCGGCGCGCAGCCGGGCCACCCACGGCGGCACCTCGCTGCCCACCCCGACGTGGGTGGCGGCGACCGGGCCGTGGTCTTCTGGCAGTTCGAGGTGACCGAGCCGCTCCTGGTAGGTGAGGAAGCTGCGGTCGTGGGCGCCGGTGAGCGCGACGGTGACCGGGCTCTGGTGGCCGGGCACGTGCTCGAGCCACGAGGTGTCGAGGGCGGTCTCGGCGTCGAGCAGGGCGTGCACGTGCCGGCCGAGCGGGTCGTCACCGAGGCGGGAGAGCAGCCGGGTCGGCGCGCCGACCCGGGCGGCGGCGACCGCGCGGTTGGCGACGCCGCCGGGGGTGATGGTGAACGAGTCGGCGTAGACCTCGGTCCCCGGCTGGGGCAGGTCGATGCCGGCCATGACGAGGTCGCAGTAGACGTCGCCCGCGAACAGCAGCGGGGCGGTGGTCGTGCGCGGGTCGGTCACGCTGCTCCTTCGGCGGGTGGGAGAGTGCGGCCACTGTGCTCGACTTCGCGCGTCCTGACAAGGGTTTGACGCAGATTCGTGACCACTGATGACTGATCTTGCGCGACTTCGCGCAGTCTGGGCTACAGTCGCTGACGTGATCCTGCGGGAGCGGCAGAACCGCATCGTCTCGGCCCTGCGGGCCGGGGGCGCCGCCTCGGTGCGCGAGCTGGCCCAGGCCCTCGACGTCAGCGAGTCGACGATCCGCCGCGACCTCGAGCTGCTCGACCGCAACGGCGAGCTCGTGCGCACGTACGGCGGCGCCGTCCTCACCCCGCGCGCGACGGTCGAGCCGCACGGCGGCAGCGACGTCGAGGGCGCGTTCGCCGACCATGTCGACGCCGGCCCGAAGCAACGGGTCGCGGCGGCCGCCGCCGGTCTCGTGCACGACGGGATGGTCGTCGTGCTCGACATCGGGACGACGACGCCGTACGTCGCCCGGCTGCTGCACGGCCGCGACGTCACCGTCGTCACCTCCAACCTCGCCGTCTTCGACGAGCTGCGCGACGACGAGGCGGTGCGCCTGGTCCTGCTCGGCGGCGTCGTGCGCCGCAACTACCGCACCCTGGTCGGCTCGCTCGCCGAGCTCGGCCTCAGCCAGATCAGCGCCGACCTGGTCCTCCTGTCCTGCACGGGGGTCCGCGCCAACGGGCACGTCGTCGACAACATGGCCGTCGAGGCGCCGATCAAGCAGTCGATGATCGCCGCGAGCGACAAGGTCGTCTTGCTCGCGACAGGAAGCAAGTTCCCGGGAACAGGTGCCTTGCGCATCTGCTCGCTGGGCGACGTCGACACCCTCGTCACCGAGTCGGGCGCGCCCGACGACACCCTGCAACGATGCCGGTCCGCCGGCGGAGAGGTCATCCTCGTATGAAGCTCAGCATCCTCGGCGGCGGCGGTTTCCGGACGCCGTACGTCTGGCAGGCGCTCCTGCGCGACACCGGCAGCCCGCGGGTCACCGAGGTCGCGCTCTACGACGTCGACGAGGCGCGGCTGCACACGATGACCGCCATCCTCGTCGAGCTCGCCGACGGCTTCCCCGACGCGCCGCACCTCACGGCGACGACGAGTCTGCGCGAGGCCGTGCAGGGCAGCGACTTCGTCTTCGCCGCCATCCGCGAGGGTGGCCTCGAGGGCCGCCGCTGCGACGAGCACGTCGCCCTCGACCTGCGCACGCTCGGCCAGGAGACGACCGGCCCGGGCGGTCTGGCCTACGCGATCCGCACCGTGCCGGTCATGCTCGACGTCGCGCGCACGGTGCAGGAGCTGGCGCCGACCGCCTTCGTCATGAACTTCACCAACCCGGCCGGCATCATCACCGAGGCCATGCAGACGGTGCTCGGGGACCGGGTGCTCGGCATCTGCGACACCCCGTCGGGCCTCGGTCGCCGCGTCGCCGGCGCGCTCGGGCTCGACCACACCCGCGTCCAGATGGACTACGTCGGCCTCAACCACCTCGGCTGGATGCGCCGGGTCCTGCACGACGGCCGCGACGTCCTGCCCGAGCTGCTCGCCGACGACGCCCGGCTGGGCCGGATGGAGGAGGGCCAGGTCTTCGGCCTCGACTGGGTCCGCGCGCTCGGCGCGATCCCGAACGAGTACCTCTTCTACTACTACTTCAACCGGGACGCGGTGCGCTCGATCATCGACTCCGGCACCACCCGCGGCGACTTCCTGGCCCGGACCCAGGGCGAGTTCTACGCGAAGGCGGCGTCGTACGGACCCGGGGTGGCGGCCTTCTGGAAGGAGACCGTCGAGCGCCGCAGCGCGTCGTACATGGCCGAGGCCAACGGCGGCACCCAGGACGAGCCGACCCGCGACCGCGAGCGCGAGCAGGACCCCGCGCACCAGGGGTACGCCGGCGTCGCGCTCGGCGTCATGGCCGCGATCAGCCGCAACGAGCGGCAGACGATGATCCTCAACGTCCGCAACCGCGGCACCATCGCCGGTCTGCCCGACGACGCCGTCGTCGAAGTGCCGACGATGGTCGACGCCAACGGCGTGCACCCGCTCAGCACGGAGCAGCCGACCCTGCACCAGGTCGGTCTCATGGCCCAGGTCAAGCAGGTCGAGCGGCACACCATCGCCGCCGCCCTCACCGGTTCGAAGCAGGAGGCGGTGCTCGCCTTCGCGCTGCACCCGCTCGTCGACAGCGTCACCGTCGCCAAGGACCTCGTCACGGGGTACGTCGACAGGATCCCCGAGGTCGCCGCCGTCCTCAACCGCTGAGGGACGACGACGAGCGCCTGCGCGGCGCCGGGTCGTGGCGGGCGACGCCTCCGCTAGTGGTCCTGCGGCGCGGCGTGGGAGGCGTCCCACCGGTCGACGTGGCGGCAGATCCCGCTGAGGTTCAGCAGGAGCGAGCCGACGACCGCCACCTGGACCAGGGCCAGGACGACACGGAACCCTCCGGAACCCTCCGACCTCGTCAGGCTCCAGCCCCCGAAGGCGACCACGGCGACGAGGAAGGTGAGGATGCCCACCCTCACGCCGGAACGGTGCCCGGCGATCCAACGCTGCGCCGCACTGGGAGCCACGTCGTCGCGCACGGTCGCCACCCTACGGCCGTCGGCCGATGGTCGCGGGGTCAGGACGGCGTGCCCTCGTCCTCACGACCGGCGTGCGGTGCGTCCGGACCGTGAGGGTCGAGCGGGCACGATGGCGTCATGACGGCGCTGTTCTTCCCCCCATCCTCACGCGGTCCCGAGGAGACGCGTCGGTGGTTCGCCGTCCGCTGCGTGCTGGCGCTCACGACGGAGCCGGACGCCGGGGCCGCGGTCGGTACGACGCCGTACGAGGAGCGGGTGACGCTCTGGTTCGCCGACTCGGCCGGGGAGGCCATCGAGCTGGCCGAGACCGAGGTCCGCGACTACCTGGCGGCTGTCGACGAGGTCGACTCCGGGCCCCTCCTCTCGCAGGCCTACGAGCTGGAGGGGGAGCCCGGGCACGGTCTCGAGGTCTTCTCGCTCATCCGCTCCAGCCCGCTCCCCCCGCAGGAGTACGTCGACCGGTTCTTCGACACCGGCGACGAGCTCCAGCGCGACGTCGGAGCCTGAGGCGGACAGCGACGACTTCTTGCTCCGGATGGGCCCGGATCCGGCGCCGGACCGGCCCGGTCGGGCACATCCGGAGCAAGGAGTCGTCCTGGGGGTGGGTCGTGGCGCGTCACCCTGTCGTGACACGCGCGGGCTATCGTCGGCGCTCAACCGGGTGGGCGAGGTGAGGAGCGGGGCATGGGCGTGACGATCAACGGCACGACGTGCCCCCTCGACGGGGTGCCGGTGCACCGCTCGCTGCTCGACCACGTCCGCGACCAGGGGCTGACCGGCGCCAAGGAGGGGTGCGCCGAGGGTGAGTGCGGCGCGTGCTCGGTCATGGTGCTGCGCGCCGACCCGGCCGGCGGGACCCCGCGCTGGACCGCGCTCAACGCCTGCCTCGTGCCCGCGGTCGCGTTCGACGGCCAGGAGGTCGTCACCGCCGAGGGGCTCGGTACCCCCGACGCGCTGCACCCGGTCCAGCACGAGATGGCGGTCCGCGGCGGCTCGCAGTGCGGCTACTGCACGCCCGGGTTCGTCTGCAGCATGGCTGCCGAGTACTACCGGCCCGGCCGCCCGGCCGGCGGGTTCGACGAGCACGCCCTGTCGGGAAACCTGTGCCGCTGCACCGGCTACCGCCCCATCCTCGACGCCGCCCGCGCGCTCGGCGAGGTGCCGGCGGACGACGCCCTGGCCGCGCGGACGGCGCGGCCCGCCCCGGCCGCTCCGCCCGCCGACCTCACCGCCGCCGACGGCCGGTTCGTCCGGCCCGCCACGCTCGACGACGCGCTACGGCAGCTCGCCGACGAGCCCGACGCGGTCGTCGTCGCCGGCTCGACCGACTGGGGCGTCGACGTCAACCTCAAGGGCCGCCGCGTGCCGCTGCTGATCGCCGTCGACCGGCTCCCCGAGCTGCGCGGGCTGCTCGACGGTGACGACCACCTCCAGGTGGGTGCCGCGCTCACCCTCTCCGAGCTCGAGCGCCTGCTCGCCGGCCGGGTCCCGCTCCTCGACGCCCTGTGGCCGCAGTTCGCCTCGCGGCTCATCCGCAACGGCGCCACGCTCGGCGGCAACCTCGGCACCGGCTCGCCCATCGGCGACGCCCCGCCGGTCCTGCTCGCCCTCGAGGCGCGCGTCGTCCTCGCCTCCACCGACGGCGAGCGCGAGGTGCCGCTCGAGGACTTCTTCACCGGCTACCGCACGTCCGTACGACGCCTCGGCGAGCTCATCTGCTCCGTCCGGATCCCGTTGCCACCGGCGGGGATCGTCGCCTTCCACAAGATCGCCAAGCGCCGGTACGACGACATCTCGTCCGTCGCGGTCGCTCACGCCCTTCGCGTCGAGGACGGCACCGTCGTCCGCGCCCGGATCGGTCTCGGCGGGGTCGCCGCGACCCCGGTGCGGGCCCGCGCCACCGAGGCCGCCCTCGAGGGGCGGCCGTGGTCGCTCGGCACCGCGCGTGCCGCCGGCCAGGTGCTGTCCCAGGAAGGCACCCCGATCGACGACCAGCGCGCCAGCGCCGCCTACCGGCGCGCCATGCTCGGCACCTCGCTCGAGCGGCTCTGGCACGACCACGACGCGCGCACCGACTCGGCGGTGACGGCGTGAGCGCCCTCTCCCAGCGCCCCGCCGGCGGCGTCGTCGGGCAGCCGCTCCCCCACGAGTCGGCCGCGCTGCACGTCACCGGTCACGCGCTCTACACCGACGACCTCGTCGGTCGCACCAAGGACGTCCTGCACGCCCACCCGGTCGGCTCACCGCACGCCCACGCGCGCGTGGTCTCCCTCGACGCCACCCCGGCCCTCGCGGTCCCCGGGGTCGTGCGGGTCCTCACCGCCGACGACGTCCCGGGCGTCAACGACGCCGGGGTCAAGCACGACGAGCCGCTCTTCCCCAGCGAGGCGATGTTCGTCGGGCACGGCGTGGCCTGGGTGCTCGCCGAGACCGCCGAGGCCGCCCGGCTCGGGGCGCTCGCCGTCGAGGTGACGTGGGAGCCGCTGCCCAGCCTCGTCTCGATCCACGACGCCATCGCCGCGGGCAGCTTCCAGGGCGGGCAGCCACGGCTCCTGCGCGGTGACGTCGAGGCCGCCCTCGAGGGCGCCGCCCACGTCTTCTCCGGCGAGACCGAGATGGCGGGCCAGGAGCACTTCTACCTCGAGACGCACGCGTCGCTGGCCCTCGTCGACGAGGCCGGCCAGGTCTTCGTCCAGTGCTCGA
This sequence comes from Lapillicoccus jejuensis, assembly GCF_006715055.1. Taxonomy (NCBI): domain Bacteria; kingdom Bacillati; phylum Actinomycetota; class Actinomycetes; order Micrococcales; family Intrasporangiaceae; genus Lapillicoccus; species Lapillicoccus jejuensis. The sequence goes on along the minus strand of NZ_VFMN01000001.1, from coordinate 2,500,785 downwards.
CGCAGCACCCGACCGAGACCCAGGACATCGTCGCCCACGTCCTCGGCGTCCCCAGCCACGCCGTCACCGTCCAGTGCCTGCGGATGGGAGGAGGGTTCGGCGGCAAGGAGATGCAGCCCCACGGGTTCGCCGCCGTCGCCGCCCTCGGCGCCACCCTCACCGGCCGTCCGGTCCGGCTGCGCCTCTCCCGCCAGCTGGACATGACGATGACCGGGAAGCGACACGGCTTCCACGCCCAGTGGCGCGTCGGGTTCGACGACGACGGCCGGCTGCTCGCCCTCGACGCCACCCTCACCAGCGACGGCGGCTGGAGCCTGGACCTGTCCGAGCCGGTGCTGGCCCGAGCCCTGTGCCACGTCGACAACGCCTACTGGATCCCGCACGTGCGGGTCAACGGCCGGGTCGCGCAGACCCACAAGACCTCGCAGACGGCGTTCCGCGGGTTCGGCGGCCCACAGGGGATGCTCGTCGTCGAGGACGTCCTCGGCCGCTGCGCCCCGCTGCTCGGCGTCGACGCCGACGAGCTGCGCCGGAGGAACTTCTACGGGCCCGGCCAGAGCACGCCGTACGGGCAGCCGGTGCGGCACCCCGAGCGGCTGCAGCGGGTGTGGGGCGCGGTGCTGACGAACGCCGACGTGGCCCGCCGCCGCGCCGAGGTCGACGCCTTCAACGCGGCCCACGAGCGGACCAAGCGGGCCATCGCCCTCACCCCGGTGAAGTTCGGGATCTCCTTCAACCTCACCGCCTTCAACCAGGCCGGCGCGCTCGTGCACGTCTACAAGGACGGGTCGGTGCTCGTCACCCACGGCGGCACCGAGATGGGCCAGGGTCTGCACACGAAGATGCTCCAGGTCGCGGCGACCGCGCTCGGCGTCCCCCTGAGCAGGGTCCGCCTCGCGCCCACCCGCACCGACAAGGTCCCCAACACCAGCGCCACCGCGGCGAGCTCGGGGGCCGACCTCAACGGAGGCGCCGTCAAGGACGCGTGCGAGCAGGTGCGCGATCGGCTCGACACCGTCGCCGCCGGGCTGCTCGGCACGACCGCGGCCGACGTCCGCGTCGAGGGCGGCGTCTTCCGTCGGCTCGACGGGTTGCAGGAGGTGTCCTGGGAAGAGGTCATCCGGGTCGCCTACAGTCAGCGGGTCCAGCTGTGGGCGGCCGGTTTCCATCGCACCGAGGGCCTGCACTGGGACTCGACGCGGATGCAGGGCGAGCCGTTCAAGTACTTCGCGTACGGCGCCGCCGCCGCCGAGGTCCAGGTCGACGGCCTCACCGGCGCCTACCGGCTGCGGCGCGTCGACGTCGTCCACGACGTCGGCGACAGCCTGTCGCCGCTGGTCGACCTCGGCCAGGTCGAGGGCGGGTTCGTCCAGGGCGCGGGCTGGCTGACGCTGGAGGACCTGCGCTGGGACGAGGGCGACGGCCCGACCCGCGGCCGGCTGACGACGCAGGCGGCCAGCACCTACAAGCTGCCGAGCCTGTCGGAGATGCCGGAGGACTTCCGGGTCACGCTGCTCGAGGACGCCCACGAGGACGGGGTCGTCTACGGCAGCAAGGCCGTCGGCGAGCCGCCGCTCATGCTCGCCTTCTGCGTGCGCGAGGCGCTGCGTCGCGCCTGTGCCGCCTTCGGACCGGCGGGCACGAGCATCGCCCTCGCCTCCCCCGCGACCCCCGAGGCGGTGTGGTGGGCCCTCGAGGCGGCCCGCGCCGCCGGCCGCGACGCCGGCCACGTCACCGAGGGCGCCGCCCCCGCCCCCGACCAGCCCGCGCCCGACGCGCCGGCCCTGCACCCACGCACCGAGGCCGACGCCCGCGAGCAGACCCCGGTGCACCCGTGAGCGCCCCGGGGCCCACCCGTCAGGCCGCCGGCACGTGGCTCGACGCCCTCGCCCGCGCCCGCGAGGACCGCGTCCCCGCCGTCCTCGTCACCGTCGCGACCGTGCGCGGCCACGCCCCGCGGGCCGCCGGCGCCAAGATGGTCGTCACCGCCGACGGCACGTGGGACAGCGTCGGCGGCGGCGACCTCGAGGCCGAGGCGGTCACCCGCGCCCGCACGATGCTCGCCACCGGCGCCCGCGAGCCGGTCGCCCTCGACGCCGCCCTCACCGAGCACGCGCCCACCCGGCACGGGGTCCAGTGCTGCGGCGGTGAGGTCACCCTGCTGCTCGACCCGGTCCCCGTACCCCCTGCGGTCTGCGTCGTCGGCCTCGGCCACGTCGGCGCCGAGCTGGTCCGGGTCCTCTCCCGGCACGACCTCGACCTGCACCTCGTCGACTCCCGGGAGGCGTACGTCGCGCCGTACCGACGCGATCGCGGCGGTCCGCCGGCGGCCCTGCTCGACGCGCGTGCCCGCCTGCACCCGCACCACTGCCCCGTCCCCGAGCTCGGCCTCACCGAGCTGCCGACCGGGACGCACGTGCTCGTCATGACCCACGACCACGCCGAGGACGTCGCGGTCGTCGACGTGGCGCTGCGCACCGACCGCGTCGCGAGCATCGGCCTCATCGGGTCGGCGGCCAAGCGGAGCCGGTTCGAGCGCCGGCTGCGCGCCGAGGGCCACGACGACGCCGCCCTGGCCCGGGTCCGCACCCCCGTGGGCCTCACCGACCTGCCCGGCAAGGAGCCGGCGACCATCGCCCTCGGCATCGCCGTCGAGCTGCTGCGGATCCTCGCCGAGCAGCCCGCGACCACCCCGGCGGCCACCCGGTGAAAGGCCGTCCCGGTCCGCTCCTCGTCCGCGGCACCCTCGTCGACGCACCGCACGACCCCTTCACCACCGGCGCGCCGCTGCGCGTCGAGGACGACGGCGGCCTGCTCGTCGTCGACGGCCGCATCGCCGACCGCGGCGCGATCGCCGACGTCCGCCGCCGCGCCCGCGACGCCGGCACCGCGGCCACCGAGCTCGACCTGCGCGGCGGGCTGGTCGTCCCCGGCTTCGTCGACACCCACGTCCACCTGCCGCAGGTACGGGTCATCGGCGGGCTCGGGCTGTCGCTGCTCGACTGGCTGACCGACTGGGCGCTGCCCGAGGAGGCGCGCCTCGCCGAGCCGTCGTACGCCGCCGGGGTGGCGACCGACTTCGTGCACGGCCTCGTCGAGGCCGGCACCACGACGGCCCTCGTCTTCGGCAGCCACTTCGCGCCGGCCGTCGACCTGCTCCTGCAGGAGGCCGAGCGCGTCGGGCTGCGCACGACCGCCGGGCTCGTCGTCGCCGACCGGGTCCTGCGCCCCGAGCTGCTCACCACCCCCGAACGCGCGCACGCCGAGTCGGTCGACCTCTCGAGCCGGTGGCACGACCGCGGCCTGGCCCGGTACGCCGTCACGCCGCGCTTCAGCCTCTCGTCGTCACCGGAGCTGCTCGACGCGTGCGCGGACGTCCTGCGCGACGTGCCCGGCACGCTGATGACGAGCCACGTCAACGAGAACCCGCGCGAGATAGAGCAGGTCGCCGCCGCGTTCCCGCAGGCACGGGACTACGTCGACACCTACGACCGCGCCGGGCTGCTCGGCCCCGGCACGGTGCTCGCGCACGACGTCCACCCGACCGACGCGGGCCTCGCCGCCATGGCCGCCGCCGGGTCGGCGGTCGCGCACTGCCCGACGAGCAACGCCGCCCTCGGCAGCGGCCTCTTCCCGCTGCGCCCGCACGTCGAGCACGGCGTGCGGGTGGCGCTCGGCTCCGACGTCGGCGGCGGCACCGGCTTCAGCCTGCTCAAGGAGGCGCTGCAGGCGCAGTTCACCCAGTCGCTGCTCGGACCCGACGGTCTGCCGCTCGAGCCGGCGCACCTGCTGTGGCTCGCCACCCGCGCGGGCGCGCTCGCCCTCGGTCTCGGTGACGAGACGGGCGACCTGTCGGTCGGCCGCTCCTTCGACGCCGTCCACCTGCGTCCACGGGCGGGTACGACGACGGCCACCGTCGTCGAGCACGCGCCGGACGCGGTCGCCGCCTGGCGCGCGCTCGTCGCCCTGGGGACGACCTCAGACGTCGCCGGGGTCTGGGTCCGCGGCCGCCGGCTGGACGGCGACGACGACGTCCGGCACGACCACCTCGGGGACGACTCCGGGCAGGACGACGAGGCGCGGCGCGCCCGCCGGCCGGTCGGCTGACCGGTCGCCGGGCGACGCCGTACCCCCCGCTCCCCCCGCGTCGACGCCCCCCGGACCGTCGACGAGGCGCAGTCCCCCCGGCCGCGCGTGCAGCTCGCTGACGATGGCCGCCTCCTGCGCGGCCAGCGTCGGCGGTAGCGCGAGGTCACCCGCGCGGCGGCGGGCGTCCTCCACCGCCGTGAGGGCGCGGATGAGCTCGCGCACGGACAGGCGCCGCAGGTCGGTCGGCCCCGAGGGCACCATCCCGGGAGCCGGATCCGGCGGGGGACCGGACAGGGACAGCATCGGCTGGTCGACGGGGTCGACGGACACGGGTCATCTCCTCGCCCTCGTCGCTGAGGGTCGATGGGCGTCCCGCGCTTCTTGCGGGCGAGGCCCGACCGCACACCGAGGCGGCGGTCGGGACCCCGTACTGCGCCGTCGCGGACGTCGACGGCACCACGTCGTGCCTGACGAGTTCCTCGCCCGTCACGGTCGCAGCCGAGGGGGTCTACCCGTCGCCACACAACCGCAAACCGCACGACGGTTGCCGACCCCCCGGCCCGGTGGTTTGGTCGAGAGGTGGTCCAGCAGTGGCGCCGCACGGTCCACTCCCCCGGAGGTTGTCATGTCCACCAGCGCCACCACACTGGCTCTCACGCACGAGGATCTGACCACCAGAACCACCCGCCTGTTCGCCGAGCGCGACGCCTCGACGGTCGCCCGCGAGCGCGCCGCGCTCGAGGAGTCGCTGGTGCGCCTGCACCTCGCCCTCGCCGACGGCATCGCCTCGCGCTACGCCGGTCGCGGCCTCGAGCGCGACGACCTCGTGCAGGTCGCGCGGCTGGGGCTGCTCAAGGCCGTCCACCGCTTCCGCATCGACCGCGGCGTCGCCTTCCCCGCCTTCGCGTCGCCCACCATCACCGGTGAGGTCAAGCGGCACTTCCGCGACCACGGCTGGGCCGTGCGTCCGCCCCGCCGGCTGCAGGAGCTGCACGCCCGCGTGGGCCCGACGAGCCGCGACCTCGAGCAGCGGCTGCACCGCCCGCCGTCGCAGGAGGAGCTCGCGCTCGCCCTGGAGGTCGAACCGGCCGAGCTCGAGCGGGCCCTGGAGGCGGCGTCCGGCTTCACCGCCCTGTCCTTCGACCACCGTCCCGGTGACGACGCCCCCAGCCTCGAGCAGCAGCTCCCGGCGGAGGACGACGGCATCGGCCACGTCGAGGACCGGGTCGCGCTGCGGGCGGCCATCTCGTCGCTGACCGCCCGGGAGCGGTACGTCGTCTCACTGCGCTTCGACGAGGACCTCACCCAGTCGCAGATCGCCCAGCGCCTCGGGGTGAGCCAGATGCAGGTCTCCCGCATCCTCACCAAGCTCCTGGCCCACCTACGCGAGGAGCTGGAGCCGGTCGCGACCCTCGTGCCGGAGGCCGCGCCGGCCGCGGTGGTCCCGGTCCGGCGACCGGTTCCGGCCGATCTGCCGGACGTCGCGCCCGCCCCTCGGGCCGCCTGACCCCTCTCCGCAGCGACGTCAGGTCCGCACCCGAGGTGCCGGCTCACCGGCGCCTCGGGTGCGGTCGCGTCTCACCGCAGCCACGACGGAGGCGTCCGTAGGGGGTCGCGTGACAAGATGCCGTCCCGACCCGACCTCTTCACCTCGGAGGCCTCCACCATGCCGAGCACCGCACCCGCCGACCCGCCCACCACGGCCCCCAGCCGGCTCGGCGTCGCGTTCGAGCAGCTGGCCGCCGTCATCTACGCGTCGGCCGACTACGACGGCATCAACTCCGCGCTCGTCTCGGCTGCCGTCGAGCTCGTCGACGGCTGCACCCACGCCAGCCTCATGCTCCGCGGGTCGCGGAACGACTTCCGCACCGTCGCCGCCACCGACGACGTCGCCCGCCTCGTGGACGAGCTCGAGCGGCGGCACCACGAGGGCCCGTGCGTCGACGCCATCATCGAGGTCGCGCCGCAGCTGGTCGAGGACTTCCGCACCGACGACCAGTACCCGACGCTGGCGTCCGCGGTCGTCGCCCGCACGCCGGTGCGCTCGGCGGCCGGCTTCCGGATCGTCGTCGAGGACAGCAAGGTCGGTGCGCTCAACCTGTTCTCGGACGAGCCCGGCGGTCTGGACGAGCGGTCGGTCGACCAGGCCATCGTCCTCGCCTCCTTCGCGTCGGTCGCCCTCGGCGCGGTCAACAGCCGCCTGCAGGCGGCGACGCTGGCCAAGGGCTTGGACAGCAACCGGGAGATCGGCAAGGCCGTCGGCCTGATGATGGCCTTCCACAAGGTCGGCGACGACGAGGCGTTCGCGTTGCTGCGCAAGGCCTCCCAGGACATGAACATGAAGATCGCCGAGGTCGCGCGCCAGGTCGTGGAGCACCACAACCGCCGCTGACCCTGGGCGACCGGACGCCGTCAGCCCCGCAGGCCCACGCAGTCGTGGTCCCAGAACGTGCGGTGGTAGACGAGCGTCCCGCGGACGGTGGCCGCACCGCCCGCGGCGTCGTACGCCGGCAGGGGCCACGCCTGGAAGGCGGGCGGCGGGATGCGCAGGCTCGGCCGGCGCAGCCCGAGCGGCTCCGCCGGCACGAACCCGAGGCGGCCGTAGTAGGCCCGTGAGCCCTCGAGGAGGACGAGCGGCTCCGGACGGTCGCCGAGCGCGGCGAGGGAGTCGAGGACCAGCCGGCGGCCGACGCCCCGCCGCTGCCACGCCGGGTCGACCGACAGCGGGCTGAGGACGAGGACGTCGCGCAGCCGGTCGGGGGCGTCGAGGACGCTGCGGGTGTAGGCCACGTGCCCGACCACCTGCGCCCTGCCGTCCGTGCGCGCCTCGGCGACGAAGGACAGGTCGACCCAGCCGTCGCCAGCCCGCAGGTCGTCGAGCAGGTCGGGCACCCGGGGCCCGCCGAAGGCGTCGCCGACGAGGCGCCGTACGGCGTCGTGGTCCTCCGGCCGTTCGGGCCGGATGGTCAGGGCCTCGAGCGGCTCACGGGTCGACACGCGGTCGACGCTACCCACGGGGGCAACTAGGTTTGTCGGCATGGCCATCACCCGCGTCGCCCTGCTCACGGCCGGGGGGTACGCCCCCTGCCTGTCGTCCGCCGTCGGCGGTCTGATCGAGCGCTACACCGAGCTGATGCCCGAGGTGGAGATCATCGGCTACCGGCACGGCTACCACGGGGTGCTCAGCGACACGAAGGTCGTCATCGACGACGAGGCGCGGCGCTCGGCGCACCTGCTGCACGCGTACGGCGGCTCGCCGCTGGGCAACAGCCGGGTCAAGCTCACCAACGCGAAGGACCTCGAGAAGCGCGGTCTCGTCAAGGTCGGGCAGGACCCGCTCGAGGCGGCCGCGCAGCGCCTGGCCGACGACGGTGTCGACGTCCTGCACACCATCGGCGGCGACGACACGAACACGACGGCCGCCGACCTGGCCTCGTTCCTCAAGGAGCGCGGGCACGCGCTCACCGTCGTGGGGCTGCCGAAGACGATCGACAACGACGTCGTGCCGATCCGTCAGTCGCTCGGCGCGGCCACGGCGGCTGAGCAGGGCTCGCGCTTCGCGCAGAACGTGCTGGCCGAGCACGGCGCCAACCCGCGGATGCTCATCGTCCACGAGGTCATGGGTCGCGGCTGCGGGTGGCTGACCGGGGCGACGGCGCGGGAGTACCTGCGCTGGCGCGACGCGCAGGAGTGGGTGCCCTCGATCGGGCTGACGCCGGAGCGATGGGGCGTGCACGCGGTCTTCGTGCCCGAGCTGCCGATCGACCTCGACGCCGAGGCGGAGCGGCTGCGCGGCGTGATGGACGACGTCGGCTGCGTCAACCTCTTCGTCTCGGAGGGAGCGGGCGTCGAGGAGATCGTTGCCCAGATGGAGGCTTCCGGCGACGAGGTCCCGCGCGACCCGTTCGGCCACGTCAAGCTCGACGCGGTCAACCCGGGCGCGTGGTTCGCCCAGCAGTTCGCGAAGCGGATCGGCGCCGAGAAGACCATGGTCCAGAAGAGCGGGTACTTCGCCCGCTCGGCGCCGGCGAACGCGCAGGACCTCGAGCTCATCCGGCAGATGGTCCACGTCGCCGTCGACGCGGCGGTCGCCGGCACCCCGGGCGTCGTCGGGCACGACGAGGAGCGCGGCGACGAGCTGCGGGCCATCGAGTTCGACCGGATCAAGGGCGGTAAGGCCTTCGACACGGCGGTCGACTGGTTCCAGGACGTCCTGCGCGCCACCGGCCAGGCGTAGCCCTCGATCCCGGCCATCGGGTGCCCCGCGGGGCGCCGTACGGCTCCCGTGAACCGTCCGGGCGGGCCCGGCGTCTCCCGGGGTGAAGGAGGAGTCGTGGTCCCACTCGACGAGGACGCGGTCGCGGAGATCTACCGCGAGCACGCGCCTGCGCTGCGCCGGTTCGTCGCGCGCACGTCGATCGACCACGCCCGCGTCGACGACGTCGTGCAGGAGACGGTGCTGCGCGTGTGGAGGCAGGCCCCGGAGGTGGCGAGCATGCGGGCCTACCTCTTCCAGACCGCCCGCAACATCATGATCGACATGCACCGGGCCGCCGGCCGCCGCGTCACCGAGGTCGCCGAGGAGCACGACGACGCGCACGCTCGCCGCGACCCGCTGGAGACGAACCCCGCGGTGGAGATCGACCGGGCGCTGGACCAGATGCTCGTCGAGGACGCGCTCGCCCGGCTGCAGGAGGCCCACCGCGACGTCGTCCTGCGCCTGTACTACCGCCGGCTCACCGTCGCCGAGGCCGCCCGCGAGCTCGGGGTGCCGGAGGGGACGGTCAAGTCCCGCGCCTTCTACGCGGTCCGCTCGCTGCGCGCCGTCCTCGACGAGATGGGGGTGACCCGGTGACACCGACCAGCCCGCCCCCGTCCGGCGACGACCTGCACCTGCTGCTCGGTGCCTTCGTCCTGGGAGGTCTTTCCGAGGACGAGCACCGCGCCTTCACCCAGCACCTGCGCACCTGCCCGACCTGCCAGACCGAGCTGGCGCAGGTCTCCGGGCTGCCGGCGCTGCTGGCGCTCGTCGACCCGGTCGACGCGGACGCTCTTGCGCCGACCTCGCCCACGGCGGCCACCGCCGTGGCGGTCCCTGGCGCGCCGTCGTACGGCGAGCCGGTCGCCCCCGTCGCGCTCCTGGCGGAGGTACGGCGCCGCCGCGTCCGGCGCCGGCTGCTGACCGCCGCCGCGGCGGCCGTCCTCGTCGTGGCCAGCGTCCTGTCGGGGCTGACGCTCTACCCCGTCGTCCAGCAGTGGCGCGCCGGGTCGGACCGGATCGTCGCAACCGGCCCGCCGGGGTCGCGCACCGTCGTGTCGATCTCGCTGGAGCCGCGCACCTGGGGCACCCAGATGGTCCTCGACGGCGACAACCTCCCGACCGACGGCGTCTTCTACCTCGAGGTCACCGACCGCGAGGGCCGCTCGTGGGAGGTCGCGTCGTGGACCGGCACCCCGTCCGGGCAGACGACGCTGCAGGCGGCCTGCTGGGTCGAGCGGTCGACGATCAGCAAGCTCGTCATCCAGACCCGCGATGGCTGGCACGTCGCGGAAGCGACGGTCGCCGCGACCTGACGAGCACGCGACGTAGGGTCGAGAGGTGCGCATCGTCTCCCTCCTGCCGTCGGCCACCGAGATGCTCTTCGGGCTCGGCGCCGGGGACGACGTCGTCGGGGTGACGTTCGAGTGCGACACCCCGGCGGAGGCGCGGACGCGCCGGGTCGTGTCGACGTCGTCACTGCCGGAGGGGCTGTCGCCGGCCGAGATCGACGCCGTCGTGTCCGCGCGGGTACGCGCCGGTGAGGACCTCTACCACCTCGACGAGGGCGCGCTGGCCGGGCTCGACGCGGACCTCGTCGTCACGCAAGACCTGTGCGCGGTGTGCGCGGTCGACGTCGACGACGTGCAGGCGGCGCTCGGTCACCTGGGGTGCCGGGCCGACGTGCTGACGCTCGACCCGCACACGCTGGACGAGGTGCTCGGCACGCTCGTGACGCTGGGCGACGCCGTCGGCCGCGGTGACGAGGCGCGGGCCCAGATTGAGGACCTCCGCGATCGGCTCGACGCGGTGCGGCTGGCGGTGGAGGGCCTCCCCCGACCGAAGGTGCTGTTGCTCGAGTGGGCCGACCCGCCCTACGCGCCCGGCCACTGGGTGCCCGAGATGATCCTCGCCGCCGGCGGTGAGCCGACGATCGGTGAGGTCGGCGGGAAATCCACGCGGGTGACGTGGGAGCAGGCCCTCGCGACCCCGCCGGACGTCGTCGTCGTCGCGCCCTGCGGGTACGACCTCGCCGCGTCGGCAGAGCAGGCGCGCGAACTGCTTGCGGCAGGCGTTCTGCCCGACGGTGTGCTGGTCAGGGCCATGGACTCCAATGGCTGCGTCGCGCGCCCGGGCCCGCGACTCGTCGACGGAGTCGAGGACCTTGCCAAGCTCCTCCACCCTGGTGAGCTAGGCGGGTTGAGCTCGGCCGAAGTTCGCCGCCATCACTGACTTGCCCGAGAAAAATAGGCCTGCTCGAATCGCCATAACCTCTACTTTTGCAACAGCATCTGTCATATTTAATTTGGTCCACCATTTCGAGTAGCAGCGAACGGTTTCCACTCGGCACCAGATTCGCGTAAGACCTGTCATGCTTTCTATCTGATCGCGTGGGTGTTCCGATTATCCTAGTCCCGCTAAGTTGAAAGGCCTTAGCCCAGCGAGGTCCACAGTGCGCCTCGCAACGGAGCTTCGCGATCTAGCTTGATCGGCCAGTCCGCTGTCAGCTCGCTCTGACGTACAAGTAGTGTCAGTGCCATGGCAACGCGACTTCGCGAGATTCGGCTGGCGTCCTTCAAGAGCGTGAGGGACGCCCGCATCAACGTGGGGCCGCTCACGCTTGTCGTCGGGCGGAACGGCTCGGGGAAGTCGAACATCCTTGATGCAGTAAGTGTGTTGTCGGCCATGGCGACCGGCGCCAGCCTGCGCGACGCGCTCGATGGGGGTCGCGAAGGTCCCCTAGTACGGGGGGGGTCGGAAGGATGCGCGCCGGTTGGCGAGACGCGCTTCGCGATCGGTTGCTCAGTTGATGGCGCCGCCGGCCGGTTGCACCTGGACGTGGAGGTCCAGACCTCGCCTACCGTGCAGATTGTCTCTGAGCGCCTGTGGAGTTATCGCGGTGACGGTCAGCGGCGCTATTGGCTCGCATCAGACCCCCCTAACCCCCACAGCGCTGACATCACCGCGCGATGGGAGAGCCGAAAGCGGGGCGTGAACCCTCCAGTGACCATGCGCGCTGACCAGCTGCTGACGTCGCAGGTTGCAGTCCGGGTTCCAGTCACCTCACAGGCGGGCCGCGACGTGCATGAACGAGCAGCAGAGATGTTGAGCGCCCTGAATGGGGTCTTCCTTCTAGATCCAGTTCCACACCAAATGCGCGAGTACGTGCCAGAGAAGGACGCAGTCCTCCGGCGTGGCGCGGATAATCTATCTGCAGTCCTCGGCCGGATCGCATCAAATTCCGTCGCCCGACAAGAACTTCTTGACATGACCCGCAGCTTGTCAGAAGCACAGGTAGCCGATTTGGCGTCTGTCACAAGCCAGCTCGGCGACGTAATGGTAACCCTCACGGAGCATATAGGCGGTGAAGATCGGGCCATCCCCGCGCGACTGATGAGCGATGGCACTCTTCGCTTTCTTGCTATTGCTGCCGCCTTACTCGAGCCCATGCAGGGAGACGCACCCGCCGAACGCCTGTTGGTAGTCGAGGAACTCGAGAACGGACTACATCCCTCACAGGCCTCTCTGCTCGTCTCTCGGCTAAAGGCCGCGGCTGGTGACCGTCGAGTACAAACCCTGGCTACTACCCACAGCCCGGCAATCCTAGACTCATTAGACGGTTCGGATCACCAAGACGTAGTTGTTGTAACCCGTGACGCAGATGGCTGGAGCAGGGTGACGCGACTAGTGGATTTCCCTGACTATTTCGAGGTGGTCGGGCCATCAACGCTGGGAAGCCGCGCCGTGGACGACGCCCTACGTCCGGGCGCTCCTGATGCCGGTGACGTGGCACAGCAATCTCTTGCCGAGATTTTTGGGAGCTAGAGATGCCCGACATGCCCGTATGGCTTATCGACACGTCTGTCTTCCTAGAAATTCTTGACGTCCCTGGCAAAGCAAGTCGACACCAGCAAATAGCGGATGAATTTATTGCCCGCTACAAAGACGGCCATCGCTTCGTGCTCCCTCTCACTACAATTATCGAAACAGGCAACCACGTCGCGCAATGCGGAGGCGATCGGCGCGGCGCGGCGAGGCGGTTCACTACCGCTCTCAGGCAGGCTCAAGAAACTCAGCCGCCCTGGATTATTCGTGACGTTCAGTGGGACAAAGCACGACTGGACTACCTCCTGACTGGCGACTCGACGGGAAGTTCTCTCATGGATCTTCTCGGCGATGGGCGCATGGGAACTGGAGATGTTGCGATTTTAGTAGAACGAGACGAATTTAGATCGGCTAGCAACTTTACGGACGTACGGATCTGGACACTTGAGGCCACGCTCAATGCCTACGCCTAAGCACCCTTCTGAAAAAGATTTCGAGAAGGGGTCCGCTCCGTCTCGATGGGTCGCCTGCGAATAAGACTGGATAAGAACCCTAGACCCCACTGGGCTATATCCGGCATTTGGCCGACTAATCCTTAAAGAAACGGTACAAACCGCATTCGAAAGGCGCGGCTTGTCGCGCACAGCTGGCAAGGGTTTGTGAAGTCATGGGGTACACATGGCGGACTGGTAGCTACCCCCGCGCATTCTCCTATGGCTCACACGTCAGTTACCCATCGGCCAATGACCCGTCGGTCTCATTCGGCCAGTACGGCCTGCGCGCACCTCCTCGTCACTAAGGTGACTGCGCCCCAAACAAGAGACGGATGCGGGCCCCAACGATTTCTTGCGCATGAAGCACCGCCTTTCCGGCCTTTGAGGGGTCATCCTGCATATCTCGGTTCCATGAATACTGCGCGATTTCTTTGTAGGCGGAAGACGTGGCCGCTCGGACATCGTCAGAGAAACTTAGCCTCTGTAGATGACGCACTTCGTCCGCGGCGTTCCGCAATTGTACCGCGAGAAGATTTTGCTGATCAGAGTCATCGATCACAGTCTGAGCGAGTCGGAAGCATGTCAACAACATCTCATCCAGCCGCAGGAGCTTCTCCAGTTCGAAGGCGTCACGAGCCGCCTGATCCGCTCTTGAATTTTCTGCCTCCTGACGTGAACGCGCACTTCGGTTGCCCAGGAGGGACGTCACGACCTCGCCAACGAGCGCGAGCATACCTCCAGCTGCCCCAGAAATCAGCGTTTGAATATAGGTCAGACCCTCACCAGCCAACACAAGCCTCCTCGTATGGATCTCAAGGTTTACAGACTACCGCGTCTGAGCGTGCTGGCTCTTTCCCGACGTGGCGAAGTGTACGAGAAATCTTTAATCCCTACGGGCCCGGGATGACGGCGCTAAAGCGATGTAGTCGCTCTCAGATCACGCCTTTTAGCCAACTCATGAACGAATGCAAGGTTGTTTTTCTGCCCCGCCTACCAGGAACTGCCATACGGCGTCGCGTCAGGCGAGGGGGCTGACCGACGAGACCTCGCACATCGGCTCCGCCACCGGCGGCCAGTCTGGTGACGGCGTGGGTAGCCGTCTGTCGGCGGCCGTCCGCCTCGTGCGACCGCGCCGCGACCTGTAGCGCGACGCGCGGGTGCCGAGCCCGTTGTCGTGCCCCACGGCACTGCCCGACTAGTGAGCCCGTGGGCGGGCGCCTCGGGCGCCGCAAGGTGTACTCGTTCCTGACTCGGGCACATTGAGGAAGCCGCTCAACGACAGCGCCATTCGCTGCTCAAAGGTTAAGCAACGGCCGCAAGTTCCTTTGAAGCGAACACCGTGCCTTCGGCAGCGTTGATGGATTTCCAGCCCGCGAAGTCGATTCCACGACGCAGTCGAGCGACCTCTGTCCTTGATCGCCCCTCGCCGTCTTGGACAGGTTTTGTCCAAACAACGACACTGCTCGAAGGCTTTCTCATACCCCTGGCAAGAATGTGGAGAGTGCGCGAACGATCGGAGTACGGAAGTCGGTGCGCCCCATCAGCCGCACCGAGTACCCCTCAGACGAGTGCATCCAGCCCCACCTTTCCCGGCGAAACTCATGACCACTCATCAAGCTCCGCCCTCTACGTTTCAACGACGGCGTGCGTCCTCAAGCTAGCGCTGATTTTCCGCAACCGAGCCCGCCACGGTCATCCTCGCACCCCTCCAGAGGCGACCATCGCTTCGATCGCCGCGTCGTCCAAACCCATCGCGGCCAGTAGCTCGCGGGTGTGCTCGGCGTAGGCGGGGCTGGCGTGCCGCAGCGTCGTCGGCGTCCCCGACAGCTTGAGCGGCGACCCCAGCGTGCGCACGTCGCCGAGGTCGCGGTGCGGCAGGTCGACGACCATGTCGCGGGCGAGCACCTGAGGGTGCGCGAGCGCCTCGTCGACCTCGTGTACCGGACCGGCGGGCACGCCCGCCTCCTCGAGCAGCGCCGCCCACTCCGTCGCCGGCTTCGCCAGGAACGCCTCCTCGATGATCGGCAGCAGCTCGTCGCGCCGGCTCACCCGGTCGGGGTTCGTCGCGAACCGCGGGTCGTCGACGAGGTGGCCCAGCCCGACGACCGGCGCGAACCGCGCCCACAGCGAGTCGTTCCCGACCGCCACCATGATGTCGCCGTCGGCGGTCGGGAACGCCTGGTACGGGACGATGTTGGGGTGCGCCGACCCGTGCCGGTGCGGTCGCTTCCCCGTCGCGAAGTAGTTCTGCGCCCCGTAGGTCAACCACGACACCATCCCGTCGAGCAGCGCGACGTCGACGTGCTGCCCCCGCCCGGTCGTGTCCCGAGAACGCAGGGCCGCGAGGACCCCGATGACCACCCACATCCCCGCGCCGAGGTCGGCCCCCGCCACCCCGAAGCGCACCGGCTCACCGCCCGCCGGCCCCGTCAGACCCATGACCCCCGACATGGCCTGGGCGATGGCGTCGTACCCCGCGCGCCGACTGTCCGGCCCGGTCTGGCCGAACCCGCTCACCGACCCGTAGACCAGCCGCGGGTTCGCCGTCGACAGCTCGTCGTACCCCAGCCCGAGCCGGTCGGCCGTCCCCGGCCGGAAGTTCTCCAGCACGACGTCCGCCGACAGCGCCAACGACCGCACGAGCGAGAGCCCCTCCGGCGTCTTGAGGTCGACCGCCAGCGACCGCTTGTTGCGGTTGACCGCGTGGTAGTACGCCGCGTCCTCGCCCTGGAACGGCGGCCCCCACCGGCGCGTGTCGTCGCCGCCGCGGGTGTCCTCGATCTTGATGACGTCGGCGCCGAGGTCAGCCAGCACCATCGACGCGAACGGCCCCGACAGGATGCGGGTGAGGTCGAGGACCCGCAGGCCCCCGAGGGCGCCCTCGCGCGTCGCCCACGCCTTCGCGGCGTCGTACGGCGGCTGGTCCTCCCCCTCGCCGTCTGGACGGGTCACGACGCCACCGGCGCGGCCGCGCGCTCGGCCTCCTCCTCGCGCCGCTGCGTCGTGCGAGGCATGAGCAGCAGCGCGATCATCGACAGCACGCAGCAGCCGATGATGTAGAGGCTGATGCCGGTGCTGCTGCCGGTCTTCTCGAAGATGGCCGCCGCGATGAGCGGGGCCGGACCGCCGGCGATGACCGACGCGAGCTGGTAGCCGATGCCCGCGCCGCTGTAGCGCAGGTTGGTCCCGAAGCTCTCGGCGATGAGCGCGGCCTGGGGGCCGTACATGATGTCGTGGAAGACGAGCGACAGGACGATGGCCAGCAGCGCCGCCCCGCCCGTGCCGGTGTTGAGCAGGCCGTAGTAGGGGAACGCGTAGAGCGCGACGGCGACGATGCCGACGCCGTAGGTCAGCCGCCGGCCGAGCTTGTCCGAGAGGAACCCGAAGAGCGGCACGGTGATGAAGCCGAGCGAGGCGGCGACGAGTGTGTAGTTGAGCAGGTCACCGCGCGGCAGCTTGGCGACCTTGGTGCCGTAGGTCAGCACGAAGGTGATGAAGAGGTAGAACGGTGCCTGCTCGGCCATGCGGACGAAGGCGGAGGTGATGATCTCCAGCGGGTGCTCCTTGAGCACCTCGACGAACGGCCGCTTGGCCACCTTCTCCGTCTTCTTCACCGCGGAGAACTCCGGCGACTCCATGACCCGCAGCCGCACGTAGAGCCCGACCCCGACGAGGATCGCGCTGACGAGGAACGGGATCCGCCAGCCCCACGCGTCGAAGGATTCCGGGGACATGATCGAGCTCATCCACTTGAGCATCGCCGTCGCGAGCAGCAGGCCGATCGGCACCCCGAGCTGCGGGTAGCTGGCCATGAGGCCGCGACGCTTCTTCGACCCCCACTCCATGGCCATGAGGACCGAGCCGCCCCACTCGCCGCCGACGCCGATGCCCTGCGCGACGCGCAGCAGGGTCAGCAGGATCGGCGCGAGGACGCCGGCCGAGGAGTACGGCGGGAGGCAGCCGATGAGGAAGGTCGCCGCGCCCATGAGGACGAGCGTCGTCACCAGCGTCGCCTTGCGCCCGACCCGGTCGCCGTAGTGGCCGAAGATCGCGGCACCGACCGGGCGGGCGGCGAAGCCGACGAAGAGCGTGCCGAACGAGGCCAGCACGCCGGCGAAGTCGCTCTCGCCCGGGAAGAACAGCTTGGGGAAGACGAGCGCCGCCGCCGAGCCGTAGAGGAAGAAGTCGTACCACTCGATCGTCGTCCCGACCGTGCTGGCCAGGACGGCCCGACGCTGGTGGCTGCGGGCGGTGGCGGGGTCGAGCGTGGGGTGGGCGGGTTGTCCGCTCATGGGGTCACCTTCCGGAGCAGTGGCTGAGCCACTTGGCCTCTTTGCCGTCAGCCGGGTACCTTGCTCCCGAGGGACGGGCCTGTCAAGGGCCTCCACGGACCCGGGCGAGGAGGCCGCGGTGGGCGACGCGTTGCGACCGGTCACCAAGGGCCGTCTCTACGAGCAGGTCGTCGACCGCCTGCGCGCCCACGCCCAGGAGGCCGGCCTCACCGCCGGCAGCCGGCTGCCCGCCGAGCGCGATCTCGCCGCCCGGCTCGGCGTCAGCCGCGCCTCGGTCGCCCAGGCGATCGTCGCCCTCGAGGTCCAGGGCCTCGTCGAGACCCGGCACGGGGGCGGCGTCTACCTGCGCCGCGACAGCCTCGACGGCGAGCCGTACGGCGACCTCGTCACCCGCCGCCGCCTCCTGCCGGACGTCCTCGACGCCCGCGACGCCCTGGAGACCAAGCTCGCGGCGCTGGCCGCGGGGCGTCGTACGGACGCGGACCTGGCGGCGATGGAGGACGCGCTGCGGGTGATGCGCGAGCAGGTCGCCGCAGGTGAGCCGCCCGAGGAGGGCGACCGGCTCTTCCACGGCGCCGTCGTCGCCGCCGCGCGCAGCCGGCTGCTGGCCGCGTTCTACGACGAGATCCGCGACCGCATCGCCGAGAGCCGGCACGAGTCGCTGCGCCAGCCGGGCCGCCCGGAGCAGTCGCTCGCCGACCACGAGGCGGTGCTCGCGGCGATCCGCCGGGGCGACGCCGCGGGGGCCGCCGCCGCGATGCACGAGCACGTCGACCACGTGAGCCGGGTGCGGCTGCTCAGCTGGGACCCGGAGGCCTGAGAACCCCACCTGTTGCTGCTTCCTGACACCACCCCGGGCGGCCGCCGGACCGCGGACCGGTCAGGAAGCAGCAACATGTGGGGTGTCGAGACGGGGGGCTGATCACGTGCCGGCCGGGCCGCGGGTGCTGGGCAGGAGCACCGGCGCCATCGTGGCGACCGCCTCGCGCAGCGCCCCGACGACCGCCGCGACCGTCGGCTGGCGCAGCCCCTCGCGGCGCACGACCATCCAGTAGACGAGCCGCTCGGCCACGAGGTCGGGCAGGACCCGCACGAGGTCGTCGTGCCGGTCGGCCATGAAGCACGGCAGGAAGCCGACGCCGGCGCCGGCGCGGGTGGCCTCGACGTGGACGAACACGTTGGTCGACGTCAGCGCGTCGACCATCCCCGGGACGAGCCGGCGCGGGGCGTCGAGCTCGTCGACCTGGAGCATCGAGTCGGCGAAGTAGACCAGGCCGTGCCCGGCGAGGTCGTCGATCGAGGTCGGCGTGCCGTGCTCCGCGAGGTAGCCCGGGGCGGCGTACATCCCCAGCTCGTACTCCCCCAGCGGCACCACCTGGGCCCGGTGCACCTGCGGCACGGCCACGACGACCTCGATGTCGGTGCCGGAGCGCGTGGGGGCCGCCTGCCGGGTGGCGGTGACGATCTCGACGCTGAGGTCGGGGTGCTCGCGCCGCAGCGCCGCGACCGCCGGTGAGGCGATGTAGGCGCTGAACCCGTCCGTCGCCGTCACGCGCACCGTCCCGGCGACCGCGTCGACGACCGCGCCGTCGGGACCGACCCCGCGCAGGACGTCCGCCACCTGCTGCCCGACCACGGCGAGCCGCTCGCCGAGCGGGGTCAGCGCCCAGCCGCCGGCCGAGCGCGCGAGCACCCGCCCGCCGGCGGCCTTCTCGAGCGCGGCGATCCTGCGGGCGACGGTCGTGTGGTCGATCCCGAGCGTGGCCGCGGCGGCCGTGTAGCGGCCGCTGCGGGCCACCTCGAGCAGCACGAGCAGCAGGTCGGGGCTGGGCGCCGACCCCCGCACCGACGAGGCGGGATCTGCGTTTTCGCACACCGCCGGTGCCTCTTTGGCCATGGCGTGAGCGTAACCGCACCTGCATCATCGTCGCGGTGCGTCGCTGGCGCACACGTCACCGACGACGACGGAGAGCCCGCATGAGCGCACCCCCCACCCCCACCCGCCCGGCCGGCCCCGGCGCCGGCGACGCTCCCGGCGGCGCAGGCGGCACCCCACCCGGCCTGCGCCGCCTCGTCGGCGCCTCGATGGCCGGGACCGTGGTCGAGTGGTACGACTTCTTCCTCTACGCGACGGCGGCCACGCTGGTCTTCAGCAAGGTCCTGCTGCCGCACATGGACAACCAGTACGACGCGGTCATCGGCGCCTTCGTCACCTACGCCGTCGGCTTCCTCGCCCGCCCGCTGGGTGGGGTCGTCTTCGGCCACCTGGGCGACCGGCTGGGGCGCAAGCACACGCTGCAGCTGACCATCGGGCTCATCGGCGCCGCGACCGTCGCCATGGGCTGCCTGCCGACCTACGCGAGCATCGGCGTGTGGGCGCCGATCCTGCTGGTGCTGCTGCGCTTCGTCCAGGGCCTGGCCATCGGCGGCGAGTGGGGCGGGGCGGTGCTCCTCGTCGCCGAGCAGGCGCCCGACCGCGACCGCGCGTTCTGGGCGTCGTGGCCGCAGGCCGCCGTCCCGGCCGGCAACCTGCTCGCCACCGCGGTGCTGTGGGTCATGTCGCGGACCCTGTCCGACGACGCGTTCCTCGCCTGGGGCTGGCGGGTCGCCTTCTGGCTCTCGGCGGTCGTCGTCCTCGTCGGCGCGCTGGTGCGTCGTACGGTCTCGGAGTCGCGCCTGTTCGAGGAGGCCCGCGAGGCCATCGCCCACGACGACCGCCCGTACGGCGCCCTCGAGGTCGTCCGCCGCCACCCCCGCGGCATCCTCGTCGGGATGGGCCTGCGCTTCGCCGAGAACATCCTCTACTACCTCGTCGTGAGCTTCTCGATCGTCTACCTCGGCACCGGGCTGAAGATGAAGACGGCCTCGATCCTCGGCGTCATCGGCATCGCGCACCTCGTGCACTTCGCCGTCATCCCGCTCGTCGGACGGCTCGCCGACCGGGTCGGCCGCCGGCCCGTCTACCTCACCGGCGCGGTGCTCTCGGCGAGCTGGGGCTTCATCGCCTTCCCCGCCTTCGGCACGAAGCAGACCGCCGTCATCCTCGGCGCGATCATCCTCGGCCTGCTCTTCCACTCGCTGATGTACGCCGGGCAGCCCGCGATCATGGCCGAGCTGTTCCCGACGCGGATGCGCTACTCCGGGGTGTCGATCTGCTACCAGGTCACCTCGGTCCTCGCCGGCTCGCTCGCGCCGGTGCTCGCCACCGAGTGGCTCAAGACGACCGGCTCGTGGGTCCCGACCGCGGTCTACCTCGCCGTCGCCTGCGCCGTGACGACCGTCGCCGCGCTCGCCCTGCGCGAGACCCGCGGCTCGTCGCTGGCCGCGCTCGACGCCGCCGACCGCGAGGCGCTGACGGCGAGCACGCCGTACGGCGCCACCGCGGTCACCGCCCGCGGCTGACCCCGGGATACGCAGAACCCCACTTGTTGCCACTTTCCGACCCGGTCTCGGTCGGCGCGCCGACCGCGGGTCGGTCGGAAAGTAGCAACAAGTGGGGTGTTCGCGTGTGGGCCGTGCAGGACCCGACGGGGACCTCAGTCGCTGAGGAAGCCCAGGAGGTCGGCGCGGGTGAGGACGCCGACGGGCTTGCCGCCGTCGACGACGAGGATCGCGTCGGAGGTCTGCAGCTCCTGGCGCGCGACCGAGACCTTCTCGCCGGCGCCGACGAGCGGCAGGCCGGGCTCGATGTGCTTCTCGACCGAGTCGGCCAGGTGCGCCTGCTGGGTGAAGAGCAGCTCGAGCAGGTGCCGCTCGCTGACCGCGCCCGCGACCTCGCCGCTCATCACCGGCGGCTCGGCCTTGACGACCGGCATCTGCGAGACGCCGTACTCCCGCAGGATGTCGACGGCGACGCGGATCGTCTCGTTGGGGTGGGTGTGCACGAGCGCCGGCAGGTCGCCGGACTTGCTGCGCAGCACGTCCCCGACCGTCGTCTCGACGCCGTCGTGGAGGAAGCCGTACGACGCCATCCACTCGTCGTTGAAGATCTTGCTCAGGTAGCCACGGCCCGAGTCGGGCAGCAGGACGACGACGACCGCGTCGGCCGGCAGGTCCTTCGCCGCGCGCAGCGCGGAGACGACGGCCATGCCGCACGAGCCGCCGACGAGCAGGCCCTCCTCGCGGGCGAGGCGGCGGGTCATGGCGAACGAGTCGGCGTCGGAGACGGCGATGACCTCGTCGACGACCGAGGGGTCGTAGGCGCCGGGCCAGAAGTCCTCACCGACGCCCTCGACGAGGTACGGCCGGCCGGTGCCCCCGGAGTAGACCGAGCCCTCGGGGTCGGACCCGATGACGCGGACCTTCCCCTCCGAGACCTCCTTGAGGTAGCGGCCGGTGCCCGAGATGGTGCCGCCGGTGCCGATGCCGGTGACGAAGTGGGTGATCTCACCCTCGGTGTCGGCCCAGATCTCCGGACCGGTCGAGTGGTAGTGGCTGTTCGGGCCCTCGACGTTGAAGTACTGGTTCGGCTTCCAGGCTCCGTCGATCTCCTTCACCAGCCGGTCGGAGACCGAGTAGTAGGAGTCGGGGTGGTCGGGGGCGACGGCCGTCGGGCAGACGACCACCTCCGCGCCGTACGCCTTGAGCACGTTGCGCTTGTCCTCGGCCACCTTGTCGGGGCAGACGAACACGCACTGGTACCCGCGGCGCTGGGCGATGAGGGCGAGCCCGACCCCGGTGTTGCCGGAGGTGGGCTCGACGATCGTCCCACCGGGGCGCAGCTCCCCGGAGGCCTCGGCGGCCTCGACCATCCGGCGGGCGATCCGGTCCTTCACGGACCCACCGGGGTTGAGGTACTCGACCTTGGCGAGGACGGTGCAGGCGAGACCCTCGGTCACCTTCGTGAGGCGGACCAGCGGGGTGTCGCCGACGAGGTCGCTGATGTGCTCGGCGTACTTCACCCCCCGATCCTGTCAGATCCGCGCGTCCCGCCGGACCGCGCGCGGGCGGGTGACGACGGGAGCGAACCCGCTGGGACCGGCGTTACGTTAAGAAGAGGCGGAGGGTGACCGATCTACCGGGATGAGCCGGGCAACGACGTCGGGCAGCAGCACCCCGACCGCCACCGGCACGCGCAGCAGCAGTCAGCAGCAGCACTGGTAGGAGGACGGTCCATGGGCAGGGCGCGCAGGGCGACACGCATCGCCCAGGCCGCCGCGTACGGCGGCGGGTTCGGGGTCGCGGGCATCGGTGCGCTCGGCGCCCTCGGGTACGGCGTCATCACGGTCGAGGCCCGCCTCGCCCGCCGCATCGTCGGCCAGCCGTTCGACGGCGCCCCCGACGACGACGGCCTGTACGGCGCCGGTCTCGGCGCCCCCCTCGAGCTGCTCGTCCTCGGCGACAGCACCGCCGCCGGCCTCGGCGCCGACTCGGCCATGCAGACCGCGGGCGCCTTCCTCGCCGGCGGGCTGTCCGCCTTCGCCGGGCGCCAGGTCCGCCTGACCAACGTCGCCGTCGTCGGCGCCGAGTCCAGCGGTCTCGAGGTCCAGGTCGTCAACGCCCTCGACGCCGTACCCCACCCGGACGCCGCCGTCATCCTCATCGGCGCGAACGACGTCACCCACCGGATCGACAAGGCCGTCGCCGTGCGGCACCTCGCCCGGGCGGTGCGCCGGCTGCGCGACGCCGGGGCCGAGGTCGTCGTCGGCACCTGCCCCGACCTCGGCGCCGTCACCCCCGTGGCCCAGCCGCTGCGGCTGCTGGCGCGGCGGTGGAGCCGCGACCTGGCCGCCGCGCAGACCGTCGCCGTCGTCGAGGCCGGCGGGCGCAGCGTCTCCCTCGGCGACCTGCTCGGGCCGGAGTTCGCCCGCAGCCCCGAGGAGATGTTCGCCAAGGACCGCTTCCACCCCTCGTCGGCCGGCTACGCCCGCGCCGCGTCGGCGATGCTGCCCTCCGTGTGCGTGGCTCTCGGGCTGTGGGAGGAGCAGTCGTCGACGACGCCGGACTGGCGCCGCGGCGACACCGTCGGGCCGGTCTCACGGACGGCCAGCGCTGCCGTCGCCGCCCCCGGCACCGAGGTCAGCGCGACCGAGGTCGCCGGCGCCGAGCGCGGACCACGCGGGCGCTGGGCCATCGGGCTGCGCCGCGTCCGGCGCCCCGTACCCGAGCGGACGGCGCGCGCCGGCGCGGGCGGCGCGGCGACGGGCCTGGTCGGGACGACGGCGGTGGCCGCCGAGCAGGTCCCCGGCAGCTGAGCGGCCCCGGTGGCGAGCCGCCACCGGAGCCTGCGGACAGGACGCCGTACGGGCGGTCAGCCGGTGATGATCTGCGAGGCCGCGGGCGCCGTGGGCGTGGGCACCGAGTCCCAGTCGCCGAAGGTGAGGCTCTGGCCCTTGCCGATGGCCAGGCGCACCGGCAGGTACGACGACTTGAGCACGTCGAGCTCGGCGTCGTCGGACCCGATGCGGTCCCGCAGACCCCAGCACGGGGCGCCGTCGACGGTGGTCGCGTCGACCTTCTGGGTGAGGGAGTTGGTGTCCGTGCCGAGCAGCTCGCCGAGCAGGGCCTTGGGGTTGGCCAGCTGCGTGAAGGACTTGGCCTCCGCGGCGGACGCCTTCACCCACTTCTTCGACGAGGCGAGCTCGGCGGCGCGGGCGGCGGGGGCGCCGGCCGTGGCCCAGAACTTCTGGTCGCCGCGGATGTAGGTCTGACCGCCGACGAGGATGAACTCGATGGTCGCCTCGGCGGTCTTGACCGATCCCTGGGCGCTGGTGCCGTCGGAGGTGCCGGCGACGTCGACGGTGACCGGCTTGCCGGAGTCCTTGACGGTGCCGGAGACGTGCGAGCTCTTGGCCTGCTCGACGGCGGCCTTGGCCTTGGCCAGCAGGTCGCTCGGGCTGGGCGCGTCGACCTCGCCGGTCGAGGTCGGCGACGCGGACGAGGTGGTGGACGAGCTCGCCTCGCTGGACGGGCCGGAGGAGCTGGGCGAGCCCGATGAGCCCGACGAGCCCGACGAGGCCGACGAGGCCGACGAGGCCGACGAGCTCGTGCCGGCGGTGGCGGCGGTCCCGGTCGAGCCGGAGCCCGACGAGCAGCCGCCGAGGGCGACGGGGGCGAGCGCGAGGCTGAGGGCGACGGCGAGCGAGGCGCCGCGGGTGGCGGGTCGCGGGCGGACGCGAGGACGGTGCATGACGGATCTCCCCTGCTGGACTGCGGCCGACGAGGACCTGTGAACGGCCCGTACGGCGTCGGTGAGGACGATGCTAGGGGCGGTGACCGGCCGCACAGCCCCGGGACTGTCCCCGCCCAGCCGTCGGGCCTACGATCGGACCTGGACTAAGCGAGCGCTTACCGCGTCGCCGTCCCCCGTCACCGCCGACCCTGGAGGACCCGTGCCCGAAGCCGTCATCGTCTCGACCGCCCGCTCGCCGATCGGCCGGGCCTTCAAGGGCTCGCTCAAGGACGTCCGCCCGGACGACCTCTCGGTGCAGATGGTCCGCGCCGCCCTCGACCAGGTCCCGGGCCTCGACCCGGCCGACCTCGACGACCTCTACTGGGGCTGCGCCGAGCCGTCCGGTCGGCACGGGTCCAACCTCGCCCGCGTCGTCGCGGTGCTCGCCGGCTACGACGCGTTGCCCGGCGCCACGGTCAACCGGTTCTGCTCTTCCAGCGTGCAGACGACCCGGATGGCCTTCCACGCCATCAAGGCCGGCGAGGGGCACGCGTTCCTCTCCGGCGGCGTCGAGTGCGTCTCGCAGTACACGAGCTTCGCCGGGGCCGGTGGCGCCGAGCAGGACGTGCAGAACCCGGCCTTCGCCGACGCCGTCGCGCGCACCAAGGCCACCGCGGAGAGCAACGAGACCTGGCGCGACCCCCGCGAGGACGGCCTGCTGCCCGACATCTACATCGCCATGGGCCAGACCGCGGAGAACGTCGCCACGTCGCGCGGCATCTCGCGCCAGCGTCAGGACGAATGGGGCGTCTCCAGCCAGAACCGCGCCGAGAAGGCCATCGCCAACGGCTTCTTCGAGGCCGAGATCACCCCGGTGACGCTGCCCGACGGCACGGTCGTCAGCAAGGACGACGGCCCCCGGGCCGGCGTCACCATGGAGGGTGTCGCGGGTCTCCAGCCGGTCTTCCGCCCGGACGGCACCGTCACGGCCGGCAACTGCTGCCCGCTCAACGACGGCGCCGCCGCGGTCGTCGTCATGAGCGACACCAAGGCCGCCGAGCTCGGCCTCACGCCCCTGGCCCGGGTCATCTCGACCGGCGTCTCCGGCCTGTCCCCCGAGATCATGGGCCTCGGCCCGGTCGAGGCCTCGCGGCAGGCGCTCGCCCGCGCCGGCATGACCATCGACGACGTCGACCTGTACGAGATCAACGAGGCCTTCGCCGCGCAGGTGCTCGCGTCGGCCGACGACCTCGGCATGGACTTCGACAAGCTCAACGTCAACGGCGGCGCCATCGCGCTCGGGCACCCCTTCGGCTCGACCGGCGCGCGGATCACGACGACGCTGCTGCACAACCTGCGCGAGCACGACAAGAGCATCGGCCTGGAGACGATGTGCGTCGGCGGCGGCCAGGGCATGGCGATCCTGTACGAGCGCCTCAGCTGAGCGAGCTCGACCAACAGGATCGGCGAGGGCCGGCGGGGCGCATGCCCCGCCGGCCCTTGCTCCATGGCGGGGGGTCGCCTGGCGCGTGCGGTCGATCAGCCCTCGGGCCGAGCCGTACGGCGACGTGCCCTACTCGAGCAGGAGCGCCTCGAACCGGTCCACGACCCGGGAGAACGCCTGGAGGTCGAGCCAGTCCTGCCACCCGGGTACCTCGTCGACGGCGGCATCGCCGGGACGACCGGACCAGACGATGAGGTCGCACCAGCCGCCCCCGTACAGGACGAGGATCCCCTCGCGCTCGCCGCGCCGGACGGCGACGCCGACCGAGTAGTCGCCGCGCACGGCGCCCCGGTCGGTCGTGACGGGGTGCACCGTAGTCTGGCCGTCCGCCCACGTGAGGTCACCGACGTGGAGACCGTTCTCGCGCCAGGATGCCGCTCGGCGGCGAAGCTCCTCGGCCGCCGCGTCGAGATCGATCCTCTGTCGCACGGCGGCCATCGTGACAGGCTCGACCGCCACCCGGTTCCGATGAAGACGGGTGCGGCGCCGACAGACAGGACGGGCACAGTGGTCGGCGTGACCGTTGACCCGAGATGGCCGGAGGTTCAGGAGATCGAGCCGGCCGTGCTGGGCCGCGGCGGCGTGCACCGAGTCCGGCTGGTCGACGGCGCTGAGGCCTACCTGCGGCCGGACGACGGGACGGCGGCGCTGCTGCCGCGGCTGGCGGCACGCGGCCTGCCGGTGCCGACGGTGATTGCCGCGCGTGGGGATCGGCTGTTGCTGTCCGCGCTACCTGGTGTGCCGGCCACGGACCCGGCGTGGCGCACCCAGCCCGAGCGTCTGGTCGAGGTCCTCGGCGCCGCCTGGTCGACGCTTCAGGACGCCGACGTCTTCCACGGCGACCTGACCCTCCCGAACATCCTGGGTATCCCGAGCACCGGGGAGCTGACCGGCGTCGTCGACTGGGGCGACGGAGTGATGGCCGCCCGTCCCGAGCTCGACCTGGCATGCCTGGTCTGGAGCCTGCGGTACAACCGGTTCGAGGACCACACCGGGCGTCTGCTGCTGTCGCTGGTGGGGTGGCCGCACCCGACTGATCCGGAGCTGATCCGCTTGTCCGACCTGTACTGACCGGTCGTTGCCCGCGGGACGACGAGACAGCGACGGGGCGAAGCACGAATCCACCGAAGGGCTGCGGAGCTCCGGGTCCGTCGCTACGTTCCCATCTGGAGCTGATGACGGGTCAACGGGGGGCACATGAGCGCGGGCAGCGACGTCGACGACGACCTGACGGTGGAGCAGCGTCGGCGTCTGGAACGGGCGTGGCGTCGGATCTGGATCTCCCAGCTGCTCGTCCTGCCCGCCACCCTCGTCGTCGTCTTCGTCGTCAACGCGCGGCTCGACCCACCCACCCCGCGCCCGGGCCACCACCCGGTCCCGACCTGGGTTCCCTGGTCGATCGCCGCCGTCCTCCTCCTCGTCGTCATCCCGATCCAGTTCCGGCTGCTGCGGCGACGTTTCTTCCGTCGCGACACGACGGCGCGAGCACTGATCGTCAGCGGCGACCGCCGCGACATCCGCCGCGTCTACCGGTCCCTACGCCGAGGCGAGACGATCTCGGACGACGACCGGCCGATCGCGCAGGCCTGCGTCGACTCGGCGCGACGGCAGCTGCGGACAGCACCGTGGCTCGTCCTCGCCCTCCTGCTCCTCGGAGCGGTCGCGGTCGGGCTACCCGCCGCGTCGCACCGCCCGGTGCCGTGGTTCGTCGCCGTGATGATGATCCTCGCCCTCGTCATGATCGGTGGCTCCTTCGTCCAGCTGCGCCGCGCACTGACCGGCGCCCGCGCCCAGGGCCTGACCTCCTCGCGCGGTGAGAGGGGACGCACGTGGACGTCTGGCTGAGCGTGGTGGCCGTCGTCGGGGCCGCCGTCCTCGTCGCCTCGGTGGTCGTGCAGGTGCGGTGGCGGCGCCGTACCCGCGCCGAGCGGGACGCCGTCCGGTACGACATGGCCCGGGTCCACAAGATGGTGAGGCAGGGCAGCCCCGTCGGCGAGGACGACCGGCTGGCGGCGGTCCTCGATGTCGAGCAGCACGTGCTGATCCTCCCCAACGGGGTCGCCGGGCTCCTCCTGGCCGGCGCGATCGCGTTCAACACGGGGACGACGCCCGCCGGGACCACCTTCCGCTACGCGGTCGGTGGTCTCATGGCCGTGTCCGCGTTCGCCTCCACCGCCATCGTCGCTGGCTACATCGTCACGGCCCGTCGTCTGGGCATCCGACCACGGTCCCTGTGGCAGTAGGGATACCGTGCGGACCTCAGGACCGTTCAGCGGATAGGGGTGGTTCCCTCGTGCGGGTCCCCGCCGATGACGAAGACGCCGATGCGGGTGTGACCGTCGGAGGTGAAGACGGGGATGGTGCGCGCGGGTTCAGGCCCGGTCTGCAGGCCGGTCGGTGGGGGCGGGTCGAGGTCTCGGTCGAAGGCGTAGCCCTCTCTGCCGTTCGTCGCGGTGACGGCGATCAGGTCCGGGGTCCCGTGCGCGTTCTGCACGCCGTACGTGAGCCCGTCGGCGTTGCGGCCCCACTCACTGACCTCCACGTGCGCAAACGTCGCGATGAGGGTCCAACGCGTCGCAGGACTGCTGGTGATCGTGATGGAGTGCTGACCAGGCGCGAGTGGGAGTCGGTACGTCGTGACGCCCTGACGGGTTCCGGCATCTGATGCGGAGCAGATCATCGAGGCACCGTCGGAGAAGGTGAACGTGCCCGCGGTGAGGCAGGACAGCTGCAACGTCACATCGGTGGCGTCGCTCGGTATCGCTCCCAGCTCGACCGTGGCCGTCCCGGACCGGGTGACCGTCACCGCCGGCGCCGACGTCGTGACGACATCCGAACCGGGCAGCGAGAACCATCCCCCGGCCGCCGCCACGGCGACCCCGCCACCGAGAACGGCCAGGCCCGTGACGGCACCGACCACCACCCGGAGCCGTGCCTGCCGTCGCCGCGCCGTGGACCGAGCACGGTGCTCCGCGCCCTGTTCCGTGACGTGCTCGATGAGAGCGGCCCGCAGGGCGCCGGCGAAGTGGTCGTCCATCCGGATCGTCATCGCGCTGCTCCGATGCGTTCGGTGCCGGTCGAGTCCTCCGGGAAGTCAGCCAGCTGCTGCCGGATCCGCAGACGGGCTCGATGCAGCCGTGTCTTGGCCGCCGCCGGACTGATCCCCGTCGCGGCGGCGGCGTCCGCGACGGTGAGGTCCTCGAAGCCGACGAGCAGGAGCAGGGTCATGTCGAGCTCGGGCAGGGCCCGCAGCGCGTCCCGCAGCCTCGGGTCCACCCCGAGCTCACGTCCGGCCAGAGCCTGTTCCGCCGCATCCCTCGCCTCCGCGGCACTCCCCGACACCCCGGGGCGGGCCGCCTCTCCGGCCAGGTCGCCGCTGTGCGGTAGGCGAGCGAGGAAGTCCCGGTACCGACGCCGTGCCCGGGCCGTGTTCCGGGCGACGTTCCCGGTAGTGACCAGCAGCCACGGCAGGACCGAACCGTTGACCACGCGTACGGCGTCCCGTCGGCGCCAGAGCTCGAGGAAGGCCGACGCCGCCACGTCCTCGGCGTCGCCGGGCGCCCCCAGCATCCGGAGCGCATGGACGTAGACCCGGTCACGGTGCAGGTCGAACACGACCGCGAACGCCTGTCCGTCGCCGCTGCGGGCACGACCCCACACCAGCTCCTCATGGTCGCGAGCCGGCCCCGTCCCCCGACCCGGCTCCAACAGCGACGCGACGGCGCCCTCCCCGCCGTGAACGCTCGTCCGCGAGCCCCGCACCGGGACGTGGGGCTCCTGGGGCCGGGCATCACCATCCCGCGAAGCCCCCGAGCCCCTCTCGTCCACCGTCACACCCCTTCATGTCCGCACCCCCCACGGAGGGTTTCACGGCCGGGTCCAGCGTGCCGGGGAGCGTCCTCGGCCGTGCTCCCGCCGACACCTCGGGTCAGGCGGCGACCGAGACCGCGGTGACGACGTCGTCGGCGCTGAAGGCGGGCAACCGGACGACGTACGACGTCGTGCCCGTGCCCTCCGCGGTCCCGTCCACCTGGCCGGTCGTGAAGCAGACCCCACCGCGCGCCCGCAGGCCGCCGGGGTCGGTCATGAGCGTCTCGGCCGCCGAGCCCGAGGAGTGCGGCACGACGAGGTGGACGAGCACCGGGTGGTCGGACTCGTTGTCGAGCAGCACCGCGGTGCGCCCGTCCCCCCGCAGCAGGGCGTGCGCCCGCAGCAGCGCGGTCGTCCCCGAGACCGGCAGCAGCCGGCCGGTGCCGAGGTCGTGGGCGAGGAGCAGGCCGTCGTACACCGGCTGGGCGCGGTCGGTGCTCGCGCCGGCGGGGAGGCAGATCGGTGAGTACTGGCTGCAGCCGTGGGCGTTCGGTGCCCCGTGGAAGTCGAGACCGACGACCCCGGCCTGGAGCAGGGTGAGGACGTCGTCGGGGGCCCAGAGCGCGGCGGCGTACGCGTCGCTGAGGCCACGGATCCCGCCGCAGGCGGCCGAGTTCGTCTCGTCGAGCAGCAGCGGCCGGTGCGCGGCGCGGGCCGCGGCGAGCGCGGGGGCGACGTCCTCGAGCGCGACCCGCTGCGCCGCGGGGCCGAGCAGTGTCCCGGGCAGCGGCCACGGCACCCGGCACGCGGCCATCGGGTAGAGGTGGGTCGTCACGATCGCGACGCTGCTCGCGCCCTGCGGCGCCCACCGGCGCACCCAGTCGCCCTGGCCCGCGTCGGGACCGACGAGCCGGATGCTCGGGACGGCGGCGTGCACGGCGCGCAGACAGGTCAGCTCGTCGGCGACGGTCTGCGCGGTCGTCCACCCCCGCGGCCGCCAGCCGGAGGGGGCGTAGCCCGCGGGCTCGTTGCCGCACGCCATCCCGGCGAGCCGCGGGCCCAGGACGGCGTTCGCGGCGCGGGCGTCCTGAGCGGTGACGCTCGCCGACCAGTGCGCGTCGTCCTCGGTGAGGATCGCCCGCCAACCGCTCCCGCGCAGCACCGTGTCGAGCGAGTGCAGCTGCGTGGCGGTGAACGGCACCGCGCGGCCCCACTGCGACGAGGTCCCGCCGATGCGCAGGATCGACGGGCCCAGCCGTCGCATCAGCGGGACGAGACCGGCGGCCGCGCTAAGGCCCCGGCTGCCGAGCACGTTCTCGTCGAAGGACAGCCCGATCGCGCCGGACGGCACGACGCCGTCCGTCGGGGTCGCGCCGACGGTGACGGTGAGCTCCGCCGGGGCCGTCAGCGCCGCCACCGTCGGTGGGCGGACGACGAGGAGATCGGCCGGCGCGGCGCTGCGGGCGCTCGCGACTCCGGCGAGCGCACCGGTGGTGAGGACGAGGGCGACGAGGGCGGCGAGGCGCGGTCGCGAGGCCGACCGGAGGGCCGGCGGCAGGAGGGGACGTGCGGTCACGGGCGGGGAACGCGATCGGTTCCCCGGGAGTTTCGGCTCGCAGCCCGGATCGGGGATCTCACGGCCGACTGGCGGCGCGGTCGCAGGTGACGCGTCCGCAGCGGCGCGTCAGAGGGCGCGGCGCAGGTCCGCGAGACGGGCCTCGAGCCGCTGCGGGTCCTCCCCCGCCGCCGCGGCGTCGTACACGAGGACGGCCAGCTGGTCGGGCAGGGCGGCCGGCCCGAGGTCGGGGACCGGACCGGCGTGCGGTGCGGTGGCGACGGCGAGCTCGTCGAGGAGGGTGCGGACGGTCGCCGTACGGCGGCCTGCCTCGGCGACCGGGAGGGTGCGCCACCGGTCGGTGACCCGACGCAGCTCCGCCGCGACCCCGGTCGGCAGGGGTCGCGGCGGAGTGGTCACGCGGTCGGCGTCCGTGGTGCGGGGCCGGTCAGTCGCGCAGCCGCGCGAAGAGGCGCAGCATCTCGACGTACAGCCAGACGAGGCTGACGATGAGGCCGTGGGCCAGCAGCCACGAGTACTGCTGCGGGACCTGGGCGCGGACGGCGCGGTCGATGGAGTCGAAGTCCATGGCCAGCGAGTACGCGGCCAGGCCGACACCGAGGAGCGAGATGGCGATGCCGAGCATGCCGCCGCCGCCGAAGCCCCAGCCGGAGGTCCAGCCGGCGAGCAGGGCGACGACGTTGACGAGGCTGAAGACGAGGTAGCCGAGGATGGCCAGGCCGAAGATCCGGCGGCTCTTGTCGGTGACCTTGATGATCCCGAAGCGGTAGCCCGCGAACATGCCGGCGAAGGTGGCGAGCGTGGCGACGACGGCCGAGGTGACGACGCCGGGGAACGCGGCCTCCATGACACGGCTGAACGCCCCGAGGAAGAGGCCCTCGGCGACGGCGTACAGCAGGATGAGCGGGACGCTGACCTTCTTCATGAAGGAGATCGCCAGGCCGAGGCCGAGGCCGACGAGCATGCCGCCGAGCCACAGGGGCGTCGTCAACGCGGGCTGGCTGTCCGTGAGGACCCACGAGACGCCGCCGGCGGCGAGGACGAGGACGAAGAGGCCCAGCGTCTTCATCACGACGTCGTCGACGGTCAGCCGGCCGGTCTGCAGCGGGCCGGCGGACGGCTGCTGGTACAGCGCGTCGAGGTCCTGCGGGCCGTAGCCGCCCTGCGGGCCGGGGTACTGCGGCGGGTACGTCGGCGCCTGGTTGCGTCCGAAGCCGGCGTAGCCCTGCTGGGACGCCTGCTGCTCGAACTTCGAGAACACCGGGTTGTTGCCGGCCATCTCCGTGCTCCTGTCGACTGCTGGGCGCCCGGGCGGGCGCGAGGGGTGTGCACTCGTTCTACGAGCGGCGGGGCGCCGGTGTTCCCGGTTGGGGGTCGGCGTTGTCAGGATCTTCCCAGGTTCGCTCTCAGGAACCGTCGGCGGGCACCGGGCGGGCGGTGTCGCGGTGCTGCTGCGCGAGCTCGACGTAGATGACCGAGTTGGCCCGCACCCGCAGCAGGGAGGCGTCGTCGAGCTCGCGGCGGACCTTGGCCGGCACGCCGGCGACGAGCGTCCGCGGCGGGACGACCATGCCCTCCGGGACGACGGCCCCGGCGGCGACGAGGCACTCCTCGCCGACGACCGCGCCGTTGAGGACGACCGCGCCCATCCCGACGAGCGCGCCGTCGCCGATCGTGCAGCCGTGCAGGACGGCGCGGTGGCCGACGCTGACGCGGGCACCGATCGTCGTCGGGAAGTCCTCGTCGGTGTGCACGACGCACCCGTCCTGGAGGTTGCTGCCCGCGCCGAGCGTGATCGGCGCGAGCTCGGCGCGCAGGACGGACTGGTACCAGACGCTGGAGTCGGCGTGCAGCGTCACGTCTCCGACGAGCTCGGCGCTGCCGGCGACCCAGGCGGTCGGGTCGACGCGGGGCTGGTGGTCACCGAAGGACAGGAGCGGCATGGCCGTCACCCTAGGGGTGCGATCAGTGCGCGAGCTTGAGGCCGACGACGCAGCCGACGAGGCCGACGATCAGCGCCACCTTGAGCACGCTGACCGTCTCGGCGCCGGTGACCATGCCGTAGGTGACGGTGAGCCCGGCTCCGATGCCGACCCAGACGGCGTACGCCGTCCCGACCGGCAGGCTGCGGAGCGCGAACGCGAGGCCGCCCATGCTGGCGACCAGCGCGGTGGCGAAGATCGCCGTCGGGACGGGGCGGGAGAAGCCCTGCGTCCTGCTCAGGGCCACGGCCCACACGGACTCCAGGACGCCAGAGACGACGAGCACCAACCACGACACGACAACCACTCCTCGTGGCCGTCTTGTCGCGTTCCGGGTACGGCTCCCTCGTCCGGGTGAGCCGTGTCGGCTCTCGTCGATGGTCTCACGTGGGGGCGGACCGGGCGCCGTACGGGCTGGGTGCCCCCGACGAGACTCGAACTCGCAACCCAGCGATTTTAAGTCGCCTGCCTCTGCCGGTTGGGCTACGGGGGCGGGGTCAGCCTAGGTGGTGGCGAGGTCAGAGGTAGGTGCGGCGCGGGTGCACGGCGGACGGGCCGGCGACCCGGTCGAGGAAGAGCAGGCCGTCGGTGTGGTCGACCTCGTGCTGGAGCGCGACGGCCTCGAAGGCGTCGGTGACGACCTCGACCCACTCCCCCGTGACCGGCAGCTGGCCGCGGACGGTCAGCCGGCGGGCGCGGGCGACGTCGCCGGTGAGGTCGGGCACCGACATGCAGCCCTCGCGGCCCTTCTCCCTGCGGGTCGCCGAGACCACCTCGGCGTTGGCGA
The DNA here is from genome assembly GCF_006715055.1 of Lapillicoccus jejuensis. Classification (NCBI taxonomy): domain Bacteria; kingdom Bacillati; phylum Actinomycetota; class Actinomycetes; order Micrococcales; family Intrasporangiaceae; genus Lapillicoccus; species Lapillicoccus jejuensis. The sequence goes on along the minus strand of NZ_VFMN01000001.1, from coordinate 2,467,057 downwards.
GGACGAACGCGCCGTGGCAGACCTTCGTCTTCGCGTGGCCGGTGACGTCGACCGAGAACAGTCGTACGGCGACCCCGACCTGCTGGGCGGCGAGGCCGACGCAGCCGGGCGAGACGGCCTGGGTGGCGAGCAGGTCGGCGGCCAGCTGCACGACCTCGGGGTCGGCGGGGTCGACGTCGGCGCCCGGCGTCGAGAGGACCGGGTCCGGTGCTTCGACGACGCGCCGTACGTGCCCGGGCGGGAGGTCCGGCATCCGCCAGGCGGGGCCGGGAGCAGCGGTGTCGGTCACAGCAGGTCGTCGTCGATCGGGTCGAGGTGCACGTCGACGCCGACCGCGCGGGCGGCGGCGTGCAGGTCCTCCTCGAGCCGCGCGGGCGTGACCCCGGCGGGCAGGACGAGCTCGGCGGTGAGGACGTAGAGCCCGCGCGACAGGCGCGTGCCGAGGTCGACGACGTTGCCGCCGTGGTCGGCGACGACGCGGGTGAGCGCGGCGACGATGCCCGGGCGGTCGGCCCCGTGCACCTTGAGGGTGTACGACGCCCCGTCGGCACCGGACCCGTGGCCCTCGGGGAGGGCGCGCACGTCGACCGCGAGCGCGCCGTCGGCGGCGAGCGGCGCGAGCGCGTCGGCCAGGGCGTCGGGGTCGGTGTCGGCCCGCACGAGGACGACCATCGCGAAGTGGCCGCGCAGCAGCGTCATCGTCGAGTCCTCGAGGTTCGCACCCGTCGCGGCGAGGGCCGACGTGAGGTCGGCGACGATGCCGGGACGGTCGGTCCCGAGGACGGTGACGGCGACGAGGCTCACGGTCGCGAGGGTAGCGAGGCGCGCGACGCGGCCGGGTGACGTGTCCGACACCCGGCGAGGTGTCGAGCGGGTCCCGGCCTCAATACAGTCGGGGGCATGAGCGAGAACGACGGCGACGCGGCCGAGCCGGTGGCCGAGGAGGTGCGGGGCGGGCTCGACGAGCGCGCCGACCTCGAGCCGGCCCAGGGCAGCCTGGCCCTCGCCGACGGCGCCACCGCCACCCGCGAGCAGTGGGAGCACGCCGCCGCCGGGGTGCTGCGCAAGGCCGGCCGGCTCACGGACGACGACGCCGACGCGCTGGTCTGGGAGAAGCTCGCCCGCCGCACCCTCGACGGCCTGACCGTCACCCCGCTCGGCACCCCCGACGACCTCGACGGCCTCGTGACCGGCGGCCGCCCGCAGCGGGTCGGCGCCTGGGACGTCCGCGCGCTGCTCAGCGTCGGCGACGACGTCGCCCCGGCCGCCGCCCGCGAGGAGGCGCTCGCCGACCTCGAGGGCGGGGTCACTTCGCTGTGGCTGCGGGTCGCGCCGGACACGGACCTGCCCGCGCTCCTCGACGGGGTGCTGCTCGACGTCGCGCCCGTCGTCCTCGACGCGCCGGGGTCGGCGCTCGACACGGCGCGCGCGTTCGTAGACCACCTGCGCGCGACCGGGGTGACCGCCGCGGCGGGCACGAGCCTCGGCGCCGACCCGGTCGCCGCGCGGGTGCGTGGTGTCGACGTCTCCCTCGACGCGCTCGTCGAGATCGCCCGGCTCGCCCGCGACGCCGGCGTCGAGGCGGCCATCGTCGACGCGACCGCGCTGCACGACCGCGGAGCGACGCAGGCCCAGGAGCTGGGCTACTCGCTCGCCGTCGGCCTGGCCTACCTGCGCGCGCTCGAGGCCGAGGTCGGGCTCGACGACGCGGGGCGCCTGCTGTCCTTCCGCTACGCCGCCACGGACGAGCAGTTCCCCACCATCGCGCTGCTGCGCGCCGCCCGCCGCCTCTGGGCGCGGGTGCTCGAGCACTGCGGCGCCGCACCGGCGCCGCAGCGGCAGCACGCCGTGACGAGCCGGCCGATGCTCAGCGCGTACGACGTCCACGTCAACCTCCTGCGCACGACGGTCGCGGCGTTCGCGGCCGGCGTCGGCGGCGCCGACGCCGTCACCGTCCTGCCGTACGACGAGCCGATCGGCCGCGCCGACGCGTTCTCGCGCCGGATGGCGCGCAACCAGTCGGCGCTGCTGCTCGACGAGTCGCACGTCGGTGCGGTCGCCGACCCGGCCGGCGGCGCGTACGCCGTCGAGCGGCTGACCGACGACCTCGCCCGCGCCGGCTGGGCCGAGCTGCAGCGCATCGAGGCCGCGGGCGGGGTGCTCGCCGCGCTCGACGATGGCTCGCTGCTCGCCCGCGTCGACGACTCCGTCGCCGCGCGCGACCGGCTCGTCGCCACCCGTCGCCGCCCGGTCACCGGGCTCAGCGAGTTCCCCGACCTGGCCGAGCGCCGCCCGACCCGCTCCCCCGACCGGCTCGCCCCACCGGTCCGGCGGTACGGGGCGCCGTACGAGGCCCTGCGCGACGACCCGCCGTCGGCGACCGTCTTCCTCGCCACCCTCGGCCCTGTCGCGCAGCACACCGCGCGGGCGACCTTCGCCAGCAACCTGCTCGCCGCCGGCGGGATCGGCGTCGACGTCGCCGGGGCGACCGCCGACGCCGGGGAGGTCGCGGCGGCGTACGGCGGTCAGCCCGTCGTGCTCGTCGCCGGCACCGACGACGCCTACGCGCAGTGGGGCGCCGATGCCGCGCGGGCGTTGCGCGACAAGGGCGCTCGCTGGGTCGTCGTCGCCGGCAAGCCCGCCGGGTGGGCCGACGACTCCTGCGCGATGGGCGTGGACGCGCTCGCCTTCCTGAGCCGCACGCGCGAGAAGCTGGGCGACGACCGACCAGGCGACGAGCGACCGGTCCACACGCGCGAGGAGGCGCGAGCATGAGCATCCCGAGCAGCTTCGCCGATCTGCCCCTGGAGGGCGGGCAACCTACGGCGACAAGCAGATCCGCGGCGTCGTACGGGCAGCCGTGGCTCTCCCCGGAGGGCATCGACGTGCTGCCGGTCTACGGGCCGGAGCACCTCGAGGGTCTCGACGCGCTCGACACGTGGCCGGGTCTCGCGCCGTTCCTGCGCGGGCCCTACCCGACGATGTACACGACGCAGCCGTGGACGATCCGGCAGTACGCCGGGTTCTCGACGGCCGAGGAGTCGAACGCGTTCTACCGGCGCAACCTCGCGGCCGGGCAGAAGGGGCTGTCGGTCGCCTTCGACCTCGCGACCCACCGCGGCTACGACTCCGACCACCCGCGGGTGCGCGGCGACGTCGGGATGGCGGGGGTCGCGATCGACTCGATCCTCGACGCGCGGACGCTGTTCGACGGGATCCCGCTGGACAAGATGTCGGTGTCGATGACGATGAACGGCGCGGTGCTGCCCGTCCTCGCGCTCTACGTCGCCGCGGCCGAGGAGCAGGGGGTGAGCCCTGAGCAGCTGTCGGGGACCATCCAGAACGACATCCTCAAGGAGTTCATGGTCCGCAACACCTACATCTACCCGCCGGCGCCGTCGATGCGGATCATCTCCGACATCTTCGGGTTCACGTCCGCGCGGATGCCGCGCTTCAACTCGATCTCCATCTCCGGCTACCACATGCAGGAGGCCGGGGCGACGGCCGACCTCGAGCTGGCCTACACGCTCGCCGACGGCGTCGAGTACGTCCGCGCCGGGCTCGCGACCGGGCTGACCATCGACCAGTTCGCGCCGCGGCTGTCGTTCTTCTGGGCCATCGGGATGAACGTCTTCATGGAGGTCGCCAAGCTCCGCGCGGCCCGGGCGCTGTGGGCGCGGCTGGTGCGCCAGTTCGACCCGCAGAACCCTAAGTCGCTCAGCCTGCGCACGCACAGCCAGACCTCCGGCTGGTCGCTCGCCGCGCAGGACCCGTTCAACAACGTCGCTCGCACCTGCCTCGAGGCGATGGCCGCGACGCAGGGCCACACCCAGAGCCTGCACACCAATGCGCTCGACGAGGCCATCGCGCTGCCGACCGACTTCTCCGCGCGGATCGCCCGCAACACCCAGCTGCTGCTGCAGCAGGAGTCCGGGACGACGCACACCATCGACCCGTGGGCGGGCTCGTACTACGTCGAGCGGCTCACCCACGACCTGGCCGAGAAGGCGTGGGCGCACATCCAGGAGGCCGAGCAGGCCGGCGGGATGGCGGCCGCGATCGAGCAGGGCATCCCCAAGATGCGCATCGAGGAGGCCGCCGCCCGCACCCAGGCGCGGATCGACGCGGGGTTGCAGAAGGTCATCGGCGTCAACACCTACCGGCTCGCCGCCGAGGACCAGCTCGACGTCCTGCGCGTCGACAACGACGCGGTCTACCGGCAGCAGATCGCCAAGCTGGAGCGGCTGCGCGCGGAGCGCGACGACGACGCCGTACGGCGTTCCCTCGAGGCGCTCACCCGCTCGGCGGAGACCGGCGGCGGGTCGGGGCTCGATGGCAACCTGCTCGCGCTCGCCGTCGACGCGGCGCGCGCGAAGGCGACGGTCGGCGAGATCAGCGAGGCGCTGGAGAAGGTCTACGGCCGCTACCAGGCGACGATCCGTACGATCAGCGGCGTGTACCGCGACGAGTCGACCGGCGGGGGTGGCGGTCTCGTCCCGCAGGTGCTCGAGGCGACGGCCGAGTTCGAGGAGGCGGAGGGCCGGCGCCCGCGCATCCTCGTCGCGAAGATGGGCCAGGACGGCCACGACCGCGGGCAGAAGGTCATCGTCTCCGCCTTCGCCGACATGGGGTTCGACGTCGACGTGGGCCCGCTGTTCTCCACGCCCGAGGAAGTCGCGCAGCAGGCGGTCGACAACGACGTGCACATCGTCGGGGTCAGCTCGCTCGCCGCGGGCCACCTCGCGCTGCTGCCGGCGCTGCGCGAGGCGCTGGCCGGGCAGGGCCGCGGCGACATCATGGTCGTCATCGGCGGCGTCATCCCGCCCGATGACGTCCCCCGGCTCAAGGAGATGGGCGCCGCGGCGGTCTTCCTGCCCGGCACGGTCATCGCCGAGTCCGCCCTCGACCTGCTGGCGCGGCTGCGCGAGCAGCTGGGCCACTGAGCGCTTCCGGCGGGTCGTCCGGCGGGCGGGCCGTCGACGTCGACGCCCTCCTCGAGGGCGTCCGCGCCGGCCGCCGCGCCGACGTCTCGCGCGCCATCACCCTCGTCGAGTCGCGCCGTCCCGCGCACCGCGCGGCCGCGCGCGAGCTCCTGACGGCCCTGGTCGACGACCGCGAATCGGATTCGGTCCGCTCGGCTCGGGGCACGACGGGAGCCGAGCTCATCGACTCCGATTCGAGTGGCTCGGCCGACTCGGATTCGGGCCACTCGGCTCGGGTCACGACGGGAGCCGAGCGCCCCGAATCCGATTCGCGGCCCTTGGCCGGCGTGCGGTCGCGGGCGGTGCGGGTCGGGGTGTCGGGTGTGCCCGGGGTCGGCAAGTCGACCTTCGTCGAGGCGCTCGGGACCCGGCTCACCGCCGACGGCCACCGGGTCGGGGTGCTCGCCGTCGACCCGTCCTCGGTGCGCACCGGCGGGTCCGTGCTCGGCGACAAGACCCGGATGGCGCGGCTCGCGGCCGACCCGGACGCGTACGTGCGCCCGTCGCCGGCGGCCGGCACCCTCGGCGGGGTCGCCCGGGCCACCGTCCAGGCGATGACGGTCCTCGAGGCGGCGTCGTACGACGTCGTGCTCGTCGAGACCGTCGGCGTCGGGCAGAGCGAGATCACCGTCGCCGGCATGGTCGACACCTTCCTCTTCCTCACCCTGGCCCGCACCGGTGACCAGCTCCAGGGCATCAAGAAGGGGATCCTCGAGATCGCCGACGTCGTCGCGGTCAACAAGGCCGACGGCGACCAGGAGACCACGGCCAAGGGCGCCGCGCGCGAGCTGTACGGCGCCCTGCGGCTGGTCCGCGGCAAGGACGAGTGGGTGCCGTCGGTCGTCACCTGCTCGGCGCTGCACGACCGCGGTGTCGACGAGGTGTGGGCGCAGGTGCTGCGCCACCGCGACCACCTCGGCGAGGACGGCCTCGCGGCCAAGCGCGCCGGCCAGCAGCTCGACTTCACCTGGGCCCTCGTCCGGGACGAGCTCGACCAGCGGCTGCGCCACTCCCCCGGCGTCCGCGCCGTGCAGGACGACGTGCGGCGTGCCGTCCTCGCCGGTGAGCTCCCCGCCACCGTCGCCGCCGACCGCCTGCTCGCCGCCTACGACCACTCCTGAGCGCCCCGACCGCCGTCCGGGCCCGGGTGCAGAATGGCCGCCCATGAAGGCCGTCGTCGTCCACGCCGCCCGTGACCTGCGCGTCGAGGAGCGCCCCGTCCCCGACCCGGGCGAGGGCGAGGTGCGCGTGCGCATGACGCACGGCGGCATCTGCGGCTCGGACCTGCACTACTACCTCGACGGTCGGGTGGGCAGCTTCGTCCTGCAGGGGCCGCTCGTGCTCGGTCACGAGGTCGTCGGCACCGTCGACCTCGACCCGAGCGGCCGGCACGCCCCCGGCACGAAGGTCGCCATCCACCCGGCCTATGCCGACCACCGCTGCCCCGAGTGCCTCGCCGGCCACCCCAACACGTGCCGCAACGCCCGCTACCTCGGCTCCGCCGCCAGCGACCCGCAGACCCAGGGCGGCTTCGCCGAGCACACGGTCGTCCGGCTCGACCAGCTCCGCCCGCTGCCGCAGGGGCTCGAGCTCGACCGGGCCGTGCTCGCCGAGCCGCTCGGGGTCGCCCTGCACGCGCTCGACCGGGCGGGGGACGTGCGGGGCCGGCGCGTGCTCGTCACCGGGGCCGGTCCGATCGGCGCCCTCGTCGTCGCGGCCGCCGCGGCGCGGGGGGCCGCCGAGGTCACCGCGACCGACCTGCAGGACAAGGCCCTGGAGGTCGCCCACCTCGTCGGGGCGACGAGGACCGTCCGCGTCGACCGCGAGCCGGTGCCGGAGCTGGCCCACGACGTCGCGGTCGAGGCGTCGGGGTCGCCCCGCGGGCTGAGCACGGCGATCGCGTCCGTGGTGCGCGGCGGCACGGTGGTGCAGGTGGGCAGCCTGCCGGGCGGGGACCTGTCGGTGGCGCTCGGGGCCCTCGTGTCGCGGGAGATCACGCTGCGGGGCGCCTTCCGGTTCACCGACGAGATCGACGAGGCGCTGCACCTGCTGGCCACCGACGACCGCTTCGGTCACGTCGTGACCCACACCTTCCCGCTCGCCGACGTGGCGCGGGCGATGGACGTCGCCCTCGACCCGGGCCGGTCCTCGAAGGTCGTCCTCGAGCTGTCCTGATCCCGGCCCGCATCCCGGCCGCATCCCGGCCGGGCCGAGGCTCAGGACAGGGCGGCGACGACGCGGGCCGCCGTGTCGCGCAGGCTGGGCAGCAGGCCCAGCAGCTCGGCCTCCGGGGTGAGGAACGTGATGGTCGAGATGCTCACGCCGGCGATCCCGTTGTCCCCCAACCGGATCGGGACGGCCATGCACCGGACGTTGACCTCGTTCTCCTCGCGGTCGAGGGCGTAGCCGCACTCCCGCACCGTGGCCAGCTCGGCCAGCAGCTCGTCCACGTCGGTGTGCGTCGCGGGCGTCCGCGCCGGCAGGCCCCGGGCCGTGAGCAGGGCCACGAGGCGCGGCTCGGGGAGCGTGGCGAGCATGGCCTTGCCGACGGCGGTCGAGTGCGCGGGCATCCGGGAGCCGACCCGCGAGCGCATGATGAAGGCCTGGGGCGCGGTGGCCTTGTGGGTGTAGAGCACCTCCCCGTCGGCGAGCACCGCGACGTGGACGGTCTGGTTCGTCGCCGTGGCCAGCTGGTGGATGGCGCTCTCGACGCCGTCGCCCCACTCGGCGTCGGCGTGGCCGAGCGCTCGGGCGCGCGGTCCCAGCTCGTAGAAGCCGCCGTCGCGCTGCACCGCCCACCCCGAGTCGGCGAGCACGCCGAGCAGCCGGTGGACCGTCGGCTTGGTCAGCCCGGTCCGCTCGGCCAGCTCGCCGAGGCGCTGCGGCCGCTCCACCGCGCCGAGGGCCTCGAGCAGGCCGAGCAGCTTGTGCCCGGACGCCGTCCCGGTGTCGGTCACGACGCCTCCTGTCCATGCCGGGCACCGTCCCTGCCCGTGCGCCCTTGCGCAACGAGTCGTCGAGGCCTACTGTTCCCGAGATTTCACCTGACTGAATGACGTTCCGTCAACCGGAACGCACCCCGACCGTGGCGAGGAGGTGACGTGAGCCGCGTCGTGCACCTCGGCCTGGGCAGCTTCCACCGGGCCCACCAGGCCGTCTACACCCAGGCGGCCAACCGCGTCACCGGGAGCGACCGGCGCATCACCGGGGTGAGCCTGCGCAACCGCGAGCTCGTCGCCGCCCTGCGTGCCCAGCGCGGGCGCTACACCGTCCTCGAGGTGGGCCCCGACGCCGCGGCGCCGCTCACCGTCGAGGTCGTCGACGAGGTGCTCCTCGCCGCCGACCAGCCGGTCGCCGTCGTGGCCGCCCTCGCGGACGAGGCGACGACGACGGTCACCCTCACGGTCACCGAGAAGGGGTACGCCTTCCGCCCCGGCGGCCACGACCTCGACCTCACCGACCCGGGCATCCGCCGCGACGCGACGCTCGAGGCCCCGCCGACCACCGCCGTCGGCCTGCTCGCCGCGGGCCTGCTCGCCCGTGCCGACCACGGCGCCCCGGTCGACCTCGTCAGCTGCGACAACGTCGGGCACAACGGCGCCGCCCTGCGCGCGGTGCTCGAGCAGTACGCCGCGCTGCTGCCGCCCCGCGAGGGCGCGGCGGTCCGCACGGTCCTCGACGCGGCGGGCACGCCTGACACGATGGTCGACCGGATCGTGCCGCGCACCACCGAGGCCACCCGGCGAGCCGTGGCCGCGGCCGGGATCAGCGACGCCGTACCCGTGCCGGCCGAGCCGTTCTCGATGTGGGTGCTGGACGCCTCCGGCTTCACCGCACCCCGCCCGGCCTGGGAGTCCGCCGGGGCGGTCCTCAGCGGCGAGGTCGGCGCCTACGAGCTGGTCAAGCTGCGGCTGCTCAACGCCCCCAACTCGATGCTCGCCTACCTCGGCCTCCTGACCGGGCGGACCGAGATCGCCGACGCGGCGGCCGATCCCGACCTGCGCGCCCTGGCCGACCGCGCCCTCGGCGACGAGATGGAGCCGACCATCCCCCTGCCGGCCGGGTTCGACGCGGCCGCCTACCGCGCCCAGGTCTTCCGGCGGTTCCTCAACCACGACCTGCGCCACCTCACCGAGCAGGTCGGGTCCGACGGCTCGCTCAAGCTGACCCAGCGGGTGCCGGCCGCGGTCGCGTGGCACACCGCCCGAGGGTCCGTGCCCGAGCACCTGGCGCTGCTCGTGGCCGCCTGGCTGCGGGTCACCGCCGACGCCGACGCGGTCACCATCCCCACCATCGGCCTGCACGAGCCGGTCCGTGACCGGGTCCGCTCCCTCGCAGCCGCCGCCCGCGGCCCGCACGACCTCGCCCACGCCGCGCTCGTGGACGCCGCGCTGCTCGGCCACGACCTCACGACACGGACGTCCTTCGTCGACCGGGTGGGCGAGCTGCTGGCCGACCTGCGCCGCCACCCGGCCGCCGCGCTGATCCGCTCGATGGCCAGGAGCACCCCGGCCCTGACGGCCTGAGGGGCTCCCGACCGGGTAGCGAGCCCACCCGAGAACCACCGACCCACCACCACGACGACGTGAGGGAGTGACCATGGACCACGGCACCATCCGCCGGTTGTCCGACGAGGCGACCGCGGTCCTGCTCGACAAGGACGGCACCGCCTCCAGCAACCGGGGCGGCTGGATGATGATCGCCACCATCCTCATCGAGGCCTGGGACCTCTACGCGATCTCCTTCGTCCTCATCTTCATCAAGGCCGAGTACGACCCCTCGGCCGTCGAGCTCGGGCTCGCCACCGCGGCGGTCCAGGGCGGCGCGCTCGTCGGCGCCCTGCTCGGCGGCTACGTCGCCGACCGGCTCGGTCGCAAGCGCGTGTTCATCCTCACCATGGTCCTGTTCATCGTCCTGGCCGTCGCCCAGGGCTTCTCCCAGAACATCGTCGACCTCATCATCATCCGCTTCCTCATCGGCATCCCGCTCGGCAGCGACATCTCCAACGGCTACGCCTACATCATGGAGTCGATGCCCAAGGGCAAGCGCGAGATCATGGGCAGCCGCTGGCAGTTCATGTTCGGCCTCGGCGAGGTCTTCTCGATCCTCGTCATCACCGTCATGTACGTCACCGGCATGGACCACGAGATCCTGTGGCGCGTGGCCCTGGCGCTCGGCGCCATCCCGGCCCTCGTCCTCCTGCTCGCCCGGCTCAACCTGCCGGAGACGCCGCTCTCGCTGCTGCAGCGCGGCCAGTTCGTCAAGGCCAAGGCCGCGTCGCAGAAGCTCTTCGACGACCCGCTGGACATGCTCCCCGACGAGGACGTGACGATGGAGAAGCCCAAGGTGGGCGACTTCCTGCGGGTCATCTTCGCCGACCCGGTCAAGAAGCGGGCCACGATCTTCGGCTGGATCTCCAACGCCTGCCAGGGAGCCGAGTTCACGGCGTTCGGCTTCTACCTGCCCGTCATCCTCGTCTCCGCCGGGGTCGGCGTGACCGGCAGCGTCGGCAACACGAACATCACCGGGACGAACCTCGTCACCGCCGGCATCTACGTGCTCGCCACGATCTCCGGGTTCGTCGCCCCGCTCATGCTCCCGCGCATCGGTCACCGCGGCGTGGCCATGTGGGGCTTCGGGCTCGCGTTCCTCGGTCTCGTCATCGGCGCCTACGCCCTCGGCGCCGACATCAAGTGGCTCATCGTCATCGGTGCCTGCATCCTCATGTGGGGTCACTACTGGGACGCGTCCAACGGCATGACCATCGTCTCGATGGTCGCGCCGCCGCGGTTCAAGGCCACCGCCTCCGGCTTCGCCTACACGTTCGTCAAGGCGGCGTCGTTCTTCGGCGCGTTCATCTTCCCCGTCATGACCGACGCGTGGGGCAAGGTCTGGGCCACGCTCGCCGTGGCCGTCCTCTCGGGCATCGGCTTCCTGTCGGCCAAGTTCATCCTCCCGGAGATGTACGGCTACGTGGAGCAGGAGGAGGCCCGGGTCGCCCGCGCGGTGGCGCGGCACGACGCATGACGGCGCTCGGGACGACCAGGGCCCGGCACGGCTCCCGCACCATCACGGACGTCGACGTCGTCGTCTGCTCCCCGGGGCGCAACTACGTGACGCTGCGCCTCGGGACCACCGACGGGCTCGTCGGGTGGGGCGACGCGACGCTCAACGGGCGTGAGCTCGCCGTCGCGTCCTACCTGCGCGACCACGTCGCACCGCTCCTGCTCGGCAAGGACGCGTCCCGCATCGGCGACCTGTGGCAGTACCTCTACCGCGGCCCCTACTGGCGCCGCGGGCCGGTGACCATGGCGTCGATCTCCGCGGTGGACCAGGCGCTGTGGGACCTGCAGGGCAAGGCCGCCGGCATGCCGGTGTTCCAGCTGCTGGGGGGCCGCGCGCGGGAGCGGCTGATGACGTACCCGCACGCCACGGGGCACTCGGTCGAGGACGCCGTCGCCTCCGTCGCCGGCAGGCTCGAGGAGGGCTACGCGGCTGTGCGGGTGCAGGCCTCGGTGCCGGGGCTGCCGTCGACGTACGGGGTCCACGTCGGTGACGAGGCCTACGAGCCGGCGCACACCGACCTCCCGGACGAGGAGGCGTGGAGCACCCCGCTCTACCTCGACTTCGTGCCGAGGCTCATGAAGCGGGTCCGCGACGAGCTGGGCTTCGGCTTCGCCCTCCTGCACGACGGCCACCACCGGCTCAGCCCCACCGAGGCGACGTGGCTGGGCAGGGAGCTCGAGCCGCAGCGGCTGTTCTGGCTCGAGGACGTCACGCCGGCCGAGGACCAGCGGGCGTTCGCCCCGATCAAGGCCGGGACGACGACCCCCCTCGCGGTCGGCGAGGTGTTCAACTCGATCTGGGACTGCCAGGAGCTCATCAGCAACCGGTGGATCGACTACATCCGCTGCGCGACGACGCACACCGGCGGCATCACCCACATGAGGCGGATCCTCGACCTCGCCGACCTCCACGGGGTGCGGTCCGGGTGCCACGGGCCGAGCGACGTCTCCCCGATCGGCATGGCGGCCAACGTCCACCTCGACGTGGCCATCCCCAACTTCGGGGTGCAGGAGTTCATGGGCTACCCCGACGCGGCGGCGGAGGTCTTCACGACGTCGTACCGGCTCGTGGACGGGCACCTGGAGGTCGACGACGACGTGCCGGGGCTGGGCGTCGAGGTGGATCTCGAGGCGGCGGAACGGTATCCGTACGTCCGCAGGTACCTGCCGGTCAACCGCCGCCTCGACGGCAGCATGCACGACTGGTGACCGCCGCCGTGGACGCCATCACGCTGGGCGAGTCGCTCGGCCTCGTCATGGGCGAGCCCGCGACCCCGCTGCGGGCCGGCTCGTCAGTGCGGTTCAGCTTCGCGGGCGCGGAGTCCAACGTCGCCATCGGCCTGGCCCGGCTCGGGCACGCGGTCGGGTTCGTCAGCCGGGTCGGGGACGACTTCGTGGGACGGATGGTCGTCGAGACGCTGCGGGGCGAGGGGGTCGACGTCTCGGGGGTCGTCGTCGACGAGGCCGCGCCGACGGCCCTCATGGTGCGCCAGCACCGGACCGCCGACGCCCTGACGGTGCTCTACTACCGCGACGGGGCGGCCGGGTCGCGGCTGCAGCCGGGCGACGTGCCCGACCTCTCCGGCGCGCGGCTGCTCCACGTCACGGGGATCACCCCGGCGCTCAGCGCGTCGGCGATGAGGACCGTCGAGACGGCGGTGCGGGCCGCTCGGGCCGCCGGTCTCGTCGTCAGCCTCGACGTCAACCACCGCGCGCTGCTCTGGAGCGCTCAGGAGGCCGGCGCCGCGCTCGCCCCCCTGCTCGACGCCGTGGACCTCGTCTTCGGTGGGGACGACGAGCTCCTCGCGCTCGCCCGGCGCGACATCGGTGGCGACGTCGGCGACGTCCATGCGGCGGTGGACGACCTGCTCCGGCAGCGGCCGTCGGTCGTCGTGCGCAAGCGGGGGGCGGACGGCGCCTCGGTCCACGGCGCGTTCGGCGTCATCGAGCGGCCCGCCCTCGCGGTGACCGCGGTGGACCCCGTGGGAGCGGGCGACGCGTTCGTCGCCGGGTTCCTCAGCGGGCTGCTCGACGGCGTCGACCCCGCGGCGTGCCTCGACCGGGCCGTCGAGTGCGGGGCGTTCGCCGTGTCGGTGCACGGCGACTGGGAGGGTGCCGCCCGCCGTTCCGAGCTCGGCCTGCTCGCCCGCGCCGAACGCGTCCACCGCTGACCCGACCCGACCGCACCACACCGGAGGGAGCACCATGGTCGACTTCGCGACCATCTTCGACCGCACGCCCGTCATGGCGATCCTGCGCGGGTACACCGCCGACCGCTCCGTCGAGCTCGCCCGCACCGCCTGGGACCTCGGCATCGCCTGCGTCGAGGTGCCGGTGCAGTCGCCCGAGGCGGTGGAGTCCCTCGCCGCCGTCGTCGAGGCCGCCGCGGGCCGGGACGTCGTCATCGGCGCCGGGACCGTGACGACGTCGGAGCGGGTCGCCCGGTCACTGGCCGCCGGGGCGCAGTTCACGGTGGCGCCCGGCTTCGACGCGGCCGTCGCCGCCGAGAGCGAGGCCGCGGGCCTGCCGCACCTGCCCGGGGTGGCGACGCCGTCGGAGGTGGGGGCCGCGATGGCGCACGGGTACACCTGGCTCAAGGCGTTCCCCGCCTCGCTGCTCACGCCCGCGTGGCTCGCGGCGATCGCCGGACCGTTCCCGCAGGCGCGGCTGGTCTGCACGGGCGGGATCGACAGCCACAACGCCCGGGCCTTCCTCGACGCCGGTGCGCGCGGGGTCGCCGTGGGCTCGGCGCTGGAGTCGCCCGAGCAGCTGCCCGCGCTCGCCACCCTCGTCGGCCGGGGGGCCGGCCGATGAGGATCACCTCGCTCGAGACGTTCCTCGTGCCGCCGCGATGGTGCTTCCTCAAGATCGAGACCGACGAGGGGGTCGTCGGCTGGGGCGAGCCGGTGGTCGAGGGGCGAGCGCACACGGTCGCCGCCGCGGTCGACGAGCTGGCCGACCACCTCGTCGGCACCGACCCGCTGCGCATCGAGGACCACTGGCAGGTGATGACCAAGGGCGCGTTCTACCGCGGCGGGCCGATCCTCTCCAGCGCCGTCGCCGGGGTCGACCAGGCGCTGTGGGACATCGCGGGCAAGGTGCGCGACGCGCCGGTCCACGAGCTGCTCGGCGGTCCGGTGCGCGACCGGCAGCGGGTCTACACGTGGATCGCCGGCGACGAGCCCGGCGAGGTCGCCGAGGGGGCGCGGGAGCGGCTCGAGCAGGGGCTCACCGCGGTGAAGATGAACGCCACCGGGCGCCTGGGCCAGCTGGCCACGGTGCGCGAGATCGACGAGATGCTCCAGCGCGTCGCCGCGGTGCGCGAGGTCATGGGCGACGACGGCGGCGTGGCCGTCGACTTCCACGGCCGGGTCACCCCGGCCAGCGCCCGCGAGATGGTGCGCCTGCTCGAGCCGCTGCGGCCGATGTTCGTCGAGGAACCGGTCGTCCCCGAGCTGAGCGCCGACCTGGCGCGGATCTGCGCGACGACCACCATCCCCATCGCGACCGGCGAGCGGCTCTACTCCCGGTGGGACTTCCGCGAGGTGCTGGCCTCGGGCATCGCCGTCGCGCAGCCCGACCTCTCGCACGCCGGCGGTATCTCGGAGTGCCGCCGGATCGCGGCGATGGCCGAGGCGTACGGCGTGGCCATGGCGCCGCACTGCCCCCTGGGCCCGATCGCGCTCGCGGCGTGCCTGCAGCTCGACTTCGCCACGCCGAACACCCTCATCCAGGAGATGAGCTGGGGGATCCACTACAACGTGGGCGGCGACCTCCTCGACTACGTCGTCGACCCCTCCGTGTTCGCCATCACCGACGGCCACGTCGAGCGCCCGACCGGGCCGGGACTCGGGATCGAGATCGACGAGTCGGCCGTCCGTCGGGCCGCGGAGACCGGCCACCGCTGGCGCTCGCCCGCCTGGCGCCTGCCCGACGGTTCCCTCGCCGAGTGGTGACCCCCCCCCCCCCCCCCCCCCCCCCCCCCCCGAGGGACGACTTCGTGCTCCGGATGTGACCGAACTCAGTGCTCAGACAGGGATTTCGGGCACATCAGAAGCAAGAGGTCGTCAGGGCCCGGAGGTCGGCGTCGACGCCGGGGGCGGCGACGGAGAAGGGGCCGGGGCCGGGCCAGCGGGTCTCCCGACCCGCTGCGTCGCGGACGACGGCGCCGGCCTCGAGGCCGATGAGCAGCGCGGCGAGGTGGTCCTCGGGACCGAACGACCCGATCACCGCGGCGGCCGCGCGGCCGGTGCCGACCGACGCGACGCTGAGCGTCCCCGAGCCCATGACCCGGCTCGTGCAGTGCCGCTCCCACAGGGCGGCGAGCAGGTCGAGCATCCCCGGCCACGGCGCGTACGACGCCCACTCGGTCAGCAGCACCTGGCCGGCGAGGCCGGTCGCGGACGAGGCGGTGAGCCGCTCCCGTCCACCGTCGTCCGTACGGCGCCACGCCCCGCCCCCGGCGCTCGTCCACCACACCTCGCCGCGCCACAGGTCCGCGACGACGCCGACGAGCGGCTCGCGGCCGACCGCGAGGGCCAGGGAGAACGACGTCCACGGCAGCCCGGACGCGAGGTTGGTCGTGCCGTCGACCGGGTCGCACCACCAGGTCGGGGTGTCGCCGTCGAGGTCGGGCTCGCCGCCGAGCTCCTCTCCCACGACGAGGTGTCCCGGGAAGGCGTCGGCGATCCGCGCCCGCACCGTCCGCTCGGTCGCGACGTCGACGTCGGTGACGAGGTCGGCGGCGTGCTTCTTCGTGCGGATCTCGCCGCGGGGCACGTCGTGCAGCACCCGGGCCGCGTCGTCGGCGCAGGCCAGCGCGACCTCGAGCACGGCGTCGAGGTCCACGGACGACGCGCTCATCGGGCGTTCCACGCGGCGACCTCGGCGACGACCTGCGGCACGCGGTTCGACGTCACGGACCCGGCCCCCTCCTCGAGGACCCGGCGGACCGTCTCGCGGTCGTCGACGGTCCAGCAGCTGAGGCCCAGTCCCCGCTCGTCGCACCACTCGCGGACCCGAGGGACGACGCCCTGCCAGTGCGGGTTGAACGACTCGGGACGCAGCTCCTCGACGAGCGCGTCGTCGGGCAGCCCCGTCCGCAGCTCCTCACCCCAGGTGAGGAACACGCGCGCGGTGTCGTCAGCCTCGCGCACGAGCCGCAGCGCGTCGACCCCGCCGCACCACGCGACCTGGTCGGGGCGGACGGTGCCGCCGGCCACCGCGGCCCGGACCGTGTCCAGCGCGGCCGGCACCCACTCGGCGGACGTGAGGTCGAGCAGCATCCCGCAGGAGGTCCCGGTGAGCAGCCGCAGCGCCTGCTCGAGCCGGGGCACGTACGGAGCCTCGCCCACCCCGGGCCGGTCGGTCGGCCCGCCGAGGTCGGCCAGCTCGGCGGCGGTCAGCTCGCGCACGCCGCGGTCGAGCTCCCACAGCCGGGTGAGCCGGTCGTCGTGCAGCAGCACGCTGACCCCGTCGGCGCTCGTCTTGAGGTCGACCTCGACGAGGTCGACGCCGGCCTCGATCGCGGCCCGCACGGCCGGCAGCGTGTTCTCCCGGTGGGCGACCGGGTCGCCGCGGTGACCGACGGCCAGCGCCCGACCCTGCCCGACGCGCGGCAGCGCCACGGACGTCTGCGCCGCCGTCACGCGAGCACGCCGTCGCGGTAGGCCAGCGCCCGCCGGAACCGCACAGGCACGCTCGAGCCCACCCCGACCGCGAGGGCCGCGTCGGCGTCGACGTACGCCCGCACCGCCTCCGCCCCGGAGCCGAGCCGCAGCACGACCTCGGTGAAGTGCCCGCGCGGGATGACCCGCTCCACCGCGGCGGGCACGCCGTCACCGCCCACCACGACGTCCTCGGGCCGCACCGACACGGTGTCGTCGTCGCGTCCGACAGCCGCGAGGTTGGTCGTCGCCACCGGCACCCGCGACCCGCCCACGTCGAGCACCCAGCCGCCACCGGCCGGCTCGAGCCGCCCGGAGACGGTGTTGGTCGCGCCGACGAACCCGCCGACGAAGGTCGTGACCGGCGAGCGGTAGAGCTCGGACGGGGCGGCGTACTGCTCGATCCGCCCGCCGTTCATCACGGCCACCCGGTCGGACACCGACAGCGCCTCGTCCTGGTCGTGGGTGACGATCACCGTCGTGATGCCGAGCCGCTGCTGGATCTCGCGGATGTCCTCGCGGACCCGCACGCGCAGCTTGGCGTCGAGGTTGGACAGCGGCTCGTCGAGCAGCAGCACCTGCGGCTCCTGCACGAGGGCGCGGGCCAGCGCCACTCGCTGCTGCTCGCCGCCGGAGATCCGCGCGGGGCGGGACTTCAGGTGGTGGGTGAGCCCTACGAGCTCGAGCACCGCCTCGACCCGCTGGCGCAGCTCGGGCTTCGGCGTCTTGCGCAGCTTGAGCGGGAAGGCGACGTTGTCGAAGACGCTCATGTGCGGCCACAGCGCGTAGTTCTGGAAGACCATCGCGGTCGGCCGCCGCTCCGGCGGCAGCGACGTGACGTCCTGCCCGTCGATGGTCACCGAGCCGGCGTCGGGGTCGAGGAAGCCCGCGACCATCCGCAGCGTCGTCGTCTTGCCGCAGCCGCTCGGGCCGAGCAGGCAGACCAGCTCGCCCTTGGCGACGGTGAGGTCGAGGGCGTCGACGATGGTCCGCCCGCCGAGGACCTTGTGCACGCCGCGCAGGACGAGCCCGCCGTCGGCGGGCGCCGGCCCGAGCTCGGTGACGGTCGAGGGCTCCGTACGGCGCGCGGTGGCCGCGTCGGGGGTGGTGGTCATCGGATCTGGAACCCTTCTGCCAGCTGCCCGCCCATGACGTGCTTGCGCACGAGGAGCAGCAGCACCGCCGACGGGACGGCCAGCAGGATCGAGAAGACCGCGGCGACCTGGGGCGGGTAGTTGAGGACGAGCGAGTACATCTGGGTGGGCATCGTGACGAAGTCGGGGTTGCCGACCAGGTAGGTCCCCTGCGCCTCGTCGAAGGAGGCGAGGAAGCTCATGATGAGCGCGACGAGGATGCCGGGCAGCGCGAGCGGCAGGGTCACCGTGCGCAGCACCGTGAACCGCCCGGCCCCCGCGTCGCGGGCCGCCTCCTCGAGCGAGCGCGGCACGGCCGCGAAGGCCGCGGCCGGGATCCACGTCATGAAGACCACCGTGCCCAGCAGGTGGATGATGACGACGCCGACGAAGGTCGACATGAGGTTGAGCGTGTAGAACAGCGACGCCAGCGCGACGAACAGCCCCATCTTCGGGAAGGCGTTGGTCGCGAAGAGCCCGATGAGGAAGACCCGCCGGCCGGGGAAGTCGAAGCGCGCGAACGCGTACGCCGCCGGCAGGCAGAGCACCGCCGACACGGCCATCGTCACGACCGCGAACTCCAGCGACAGCACCACCGACCCCGACAGGTTGGGGTCGTCGAACACCGCGGACCACCACTGCATCGTCCAGCCGTCGGGCAGCAGGTGCGGGTAGGTCCAGCTCGTCGCGAAGGCGTGCACCCCGAGCCAGACCAGCGGCCCGAGGATGAAGAGCGCGAGGGCGACCGCGAGCAACCCGGTGAACAGCCGCCCGCCCCAGGCCCTCCCGCCGCGGCGGCGCGCCGGCCGCGGGGCAGGACGCCGTACGGCGTCGTCGGGCGCGACGCCCGGCCGCGCGGACTGCGTGACCGTCGCCATCAGACCCTCCCCGTGCTCGCCGCGCTGCGGTAGTTGGCCCACACGTAGACAGCGCCGAACCCGGCCGCGACGACGAAGACGACGACGGCCATGGCGACCGACGCCTGGGGCAGGTTGTAGGACGTGAAGTAGTCCGACATGTCGACGCCGAGCATCTTCGGCGCGTTCGGGCCGGTGAAGTACGGCACCGTGAACGAGCCCAGCGTGCCGATCGCGGTGAACGTCCCGGCGATGACCGTCGGCACCAGCGCCATCGGGGCGATGACGCTGAGCACGACGCGCGGCAGCGACGCGCCCGCGTCCCGGGCCGCCTCGATGAGCGCGTCGGGCACACCCTGCACGCCCGAGACGACCATGAGCGTCGCGAACGGCAGGCTCGTCCAGGTCAGGCCGATGACGACGGCCGTCGTCGTGTAGCCCCACACCGGCGCGGTCAGCCCCATCGTCGCGGCGACCGAGCGCAGGAACCCGTCTGCGGCGTAGAAGGTGAGGATGGCCCACGAGGCGATGACGACGGGCACGAACATCGGGACGACGGCGAGCGCCGACAGCACCCGCGAGACCCACGAGTCCGACAACCGCACGTAGAGCGCGATGACCCACGCGAGGACGAGCACGAGCACGGTGACCCCGAGCGAGACGAGCACCGTGACGAGCAGGTCGCGACGGAACCTCTCGTCGGCGAAGAGCGAGGAGTAGGCCCCGAGGCTCTGCTGCCACCAGGAGGAGACCGTCACCTGCTCCTTGGCGATGACGGAGACGGTCGCGTTGAGACCCCCGGTGTGGCCGAGCGAGTACGCGACGGCGACGACGATCGGGAAGCCCACGAAGAGGGCGACGAGCAGCAGCGGCGGGCTGGCCAGCAGCAGGCCGGTGGCCCGGTGCCGGCGGCTCGGCCGCTCGGCCGTCGTCCCGTCGGGGACGGGGACGACGGCCGCGGTGACGTTCTCGGCGGACATGTCCTAGGAGGTCACTTCCCGGTCATCTGCTCGGTCACTTCCCCGGGACCTTCTGGTCCCACAGGTCGTTGACGTCGCTCGCGTGGTCCGGGGACAGCCCCGGGCGCAGGTTGTTGGCGTCGGCGCCGGAGAACTTCTGCTGCACCTCGCTGCTCAGCTTGCTGATCGGGATGACCGGGTAGCCGGCGATCTTGTCGGCGATCTTCGCCTGCTCGTCGGGCGTGAGGATGAAGTTCGCCAGCTCGGCCGCGAGCTCCTGGTTCTTCGACGCCTTGGTCACGCCGACGTACGCCGCCCCGCCGGTGAAGGACGGGTTGGTGATCTGCTGCGCCTTGACCGTCTTGGGGATGGTGCCGGCGGCCTGGCCGGAGATGAACTGGTCGGACCACACCGGCGCCATGTCGATCTGCCCCGACGACAGGAGCTGGAGGACCTGGTTGTTGCCGTTGGGGTAGACGCCCTTCTGGTACACGTACTGGTTCAGCCCGGACAGCGTCGACCAGCCCGCGTCCCAGTCCTTCTCGAGCGACTTGTCGTAGCCGCTCGTCATCTTCTCGCGGTCGGCCTGCGGGGTCTGGCTGTCGAGGACGGTGACGACGAAGGCCTGCCCCGAGCCGCCGCTCTTGGGCGAGTTGTAGGTGAACTTGCCCGGGTGCGCCTTGATCCAGGTGAGCAGGTCGGCGAGCGTCTTGGGCGGGTCCATGACCGTGGAGGGGTTGTAGGCGAGCAGCACCGACGAGGCGCGGTACGGGATCGCGCCGGCGCCGCCGGCCTTGACGATCTGCGGGTCCACGTCCTTGAGGTTGGTCACCTGCGAGGAGACGTCGGCGAGCAGCCCGGCGCTGGCGGCCTTGTCGGTGAAGCTCGCGACGAGGTCGACGCCCGGGTCCTTCTTCTGCTGCGTGGCCGCGGCGAGGCGGGCGAAGTTCTGCTGGTCGTTGTTGCCGTGCAGGTCGAAGCTCAGCTTGACCGTGGTCCCGGGGTTGGCCTTCTCGAAGTCGGGGATGAGCAGCTGCTGCCACAGCTGCTGGACGTTGGTGTCGCCGCTGGCCGCGACGGTGATGGTCTTGTCCCCGCCCGACGACCCGGACGAGCCGGAGGTCGAGCCGCAGGCGGTGAGGGCGGTGGCGGCGAGGGCGGCGCCCAGCAGGACGCTCCCCGAGGTACGGATGGACATGGCCCCCACCTTGGGGGGCGACGGCGACCGTTGGCAAGGCACACGCGGTAGTTGGTGAGAAAGTCGCAGCCCCGACCCCGGGCGGTCGGCGCCGCGTCACCCCTTGGCCACCGCGCTCCCGGAGAGCTCACAGCCGCGCGACGACATCGTCGAGCATCGCCTCGGTGAGCTTGCCGGTGAAGGTGTTCTGCTGGCTGACGTGGTAGCTTCCGACCAGCCGCACGACGCCGTACGGCGTCCCGAGGCCCACCTCGGCGCCGTGCCCGAACCGCGGCTTGGGTCGCGGCACCTCCCAGCCGCGGCGGCGGGCGGCGCCGAGCGCCGCGTCCCACGCGATCGAGCCGAGCGCGAGCATCGAGCGCAGCCGCGGGGCCGAGAGCTCGAGGTCGCGGTCGAGCCACGGGGCGCAGGTCTCCTTCTCGAGCGTCGTCGGCGTGTTGGCGGGCGGGGCGCAGCGCACGGTCGCGACGATCCGCATCCCGCGCAGCCGCTGCCCGTCGCCGGCGTGCACGCTGGTCGGCCGGTCGGCGAACCCCCCGCGGTGCAGGGCGGCGTACAGCCAGTCGCCGGAGCGGTCGCCGGTGAACATCCGGCCCGTGCGGTTGGTGCCGTTGGCCGCCGGCGCGAGGCCGAGGACGAGGACCTCGACGGCCTCCTCGTCCGGGTCGCCGAAGCCCGGGCCCGGACGGCCCCAGTAGGGCTGGTCGGCGAACGACGCACGGCGCCCCGTCGTCGCGACCGACTCGCGCCACTGCACGAGCCGCGGGCAGGCCCGGCACACGGAGATCCGGGCGTCGAGCTGCGCGACGTCGGGCGCGGCGGCGGCGAGGCGTCGTACCTGCGCGGGGGTGGCGGCGACCGGGGTCGCGGCGTCCGCCGGGTCGCCCGGCCAGCCCGTCCCCGGCGGGACCGGGGAGGGGAAGAGGTCGCCCGTCAGCGGGTGCGGCCGCACGTCGCCGGTCGGTCCCTGCGTGGCCTGCGGCATCCCCGCATCCTCGCACCCGGCCGCCACGCAGGAAGGGGTGGCGCTTGTGACTCGATAGTAGGCGCCGGATGTGGAAGATTCCGAGCCGATGGACGACGTGACGACGCCTTCGGCGACCCCCCAGGACCCTGCCACCTCGACCCCGCCCGCACCCGCCACGACGGCCGCCGGGACCGGTCCCTCGGGCGTGCGCCGGTTCCGCCGGATCGCCGTGGTCAACCGCGGCGAGTCCGCGATGCGCCTCATCCACGCCGTCCGCGAGCTCGACGCCGAGCGCGGCACCCGCACCGAGGTCGTCGCCCTGCACACCGAGGGCGAGCGCCGCGCGATGTTCGTCCGCGAGGCCGACCTCGCCGTCAACCTCGGGCCCGCGAGCGCCCGCCCCTACCTCGACCACGCCGTGCTCGAGCGCGCGCTGCGCGAGTGCGGCGCCGACGCTGCCTGGGTCGGCTGGGGCTTCGTCGCCGAGGACCCGGCCTTCGCCGAGCTGTGCGGCCGGATCGGCGTGACCTTCGTCGGCCCGAGCCCCGAGGCGATGCGCCAGCTCGGCGACAAGATCGGCAGCAAGCTCATCGCCGAGGAGGTCGGCGTCCCCGTCGCGCCGTGGAGCCGGGGCGCCGTCGACACCCTCGAGGACGCGCTCCAGAGCGCGCACCACGTGGGCTACCCGCTCATGCTCAAGGCGACCGCCGGCGGCGGCGGGCGCGGCATCCGCGTCATCACCTCCGACGCCGACCTGCGCGACGCCTACACCCGCACCCGCGACGAGGCCGAGCGCGCGTTCGGCAGCGGCGTCGTCTTCCTCGAGAAGCTCGTCACCGGCGCCCGCCACGTCGAGGTCCAGGTCATCTCCGACGGCCAGGGCACCGCGTGGGCCCTCGGGGTGCGCGACTGCTCCGTGCAGCGGCGCAACCAGAAGGTCATCGAGGAGTCGTCCTCGCCGCTGCTCGCCCCCGACCAGGTCGCCGAGCTCAAGGCCAGCGCCGAGCGGCTCGCCGTCCAGGTCGGGTACGCCGGCGCGGGCACCGTCGAGTTCCTCTACCACCCGACCGACCGGTTCTTCGCCTTCCTCGAGGTCAACACCCGCCTGCAGGTCGAGCACCCGATCACCGAGGTGACGACCGACACCGACCTGGTCAAGCTGCAGCTGCACGTCGCCGGCGGCGGCCGGCTCGAGGGCCGCCCGCCGGTCGAGCAGGGCCACGCCATCGAGGCGCGGCTCAACGCGGAGGACCCCGACCGCGACTTCGCGCCGTCGCCCGGTCGGATCACCCTGCTCACGCTGCCCGCCGGCCCCGGCATCCGCGTCGACACCGGCGTGGCCGAGGGCGACAGCATCCCGGCCGACTTCGACTCGATGATCGCCAAGATCATCGCCTACGGCCGCGACCGCGACGAGGCCCTCGGGCGGCTGCGCCGGGCCATGGAGGACACGACCGTCGTCATCGAGGGCGGCTCGACCAACAAGAGCTTCGTCCTCGACCTGCTCGACCAGCACGAGGTCGTCCGCGGCGAGCCGCAGTGGTGCGACACCGGCTGGATCGACCGGGTCCGCTCCCAGGGCCGGCTCGTCGCCGCCGCGCACTCCGGCGTCGCGCTCGTCGCCGCCGCCATCGAGGCCTACGACGAGCAGGAGCAGACCGAGGTCGCGCGCCTGCTCGAGACCGCCCGCGGCGGGCGCCCGCAGGTGCAGCACAAGGGCGGGCGCACCGTCGAGCTCAAGCTGCGCGGGACGTCGTACGTCGTCCGGGTCAGCCGCCTCGGCCCGCAGCGCTTCCGCGTCGCCGTCGACGACCGGCCCGCGATCGACGCCGACGTCGAGCGCCTCGACGCGCACCGCAGCCGGCTCACCCTCGAGGGCCGCCGGCACCGCCTCGTCACCGCGACGCACGGCCCCGTCCACCTCGTCGAGGTCGACGGCGTCACCCACCGGGTCAGCCGCGACGAGGGCGGCGTCCTGCGCTCCCCCGCGCCGGCGCTCGTCGTCGCCACCCCGGCCGCCGTCGGCACCGAGGTGGCCGCGGGCCAGCCCGTCCTCGTCCTCGAGTCGATGAAGATGGAGACCGTCATCCCGGCGCCGTTCGCGGCGACGGTCAAGGAGCTGCACGTCTCGGCCGGCAGCCAGGTCGAGTCCGGTGCCCCGCTGGTGCGGCTCGAGCCGACCGGCGACGCGGCCGAGGCCGTCGACACCGCCTCCGACGTCGACCTCGACCTGCCGCTGCCCGCTCCCGACGGCACCGCCGAGGAGCGCGCGCGCGAGGCGCTCACCGAGCTGTCCGGCATGCTGCTCGGGTACGACGTCGTGCCGTCCGGCTCGGGCGACGCCCTCAGCACCTACCTCGCCGCCCGTGACGAGCTGGCCCGGCAGGGCGGGGTCCCGCTCGAGGCCGAGACCGAGCTGCTGCGCCTCTTCGCCGACTTCGCCGAGCTCTCGCGCAACCGGCCGGTCGTGCAGGAGGAGCACCTGGAGAACGTCGTGCACTCCCCGCGCGAGTTCTTCCACACCTACCTGCGCACCCTCGACCCGGAGCGCGGCGGGCTCACCGACGACTTCCGGACCAAGCTGGCCCGGGTGCTCGCGCACTACGGCGTCACCTCGTTCGACCGCGGCCGCGAGCTCGACGACGCGGTCTTCCGGATCTTCCTCGCCCAGCAGCGCTCGACGCCCGACGTCACGCTGGCCAGTGCGCTGCTGCAGCGCTGGACCACCGAGCCGCGCCCGACCCCGCCGCACGACGCCACCGCGCGCGAGGTGCTCGACCGGCTCGTGCTCGCCGCGCAGCTGCGCTTCCCGCTCGTCGGCGACCTGGCCCGCAGCGTGCGCTTCCGCTGGTTCGACCAGCCGCTCGTCGACGCCGACCGGGCCGCCGTGCTCGCCGACGTCGCCGCCGAGGTCGAGGACCTCGCCGCGCACCCGGACGCCGCCGACCGCGCCGAGCGGATCGAGCAGCTGGCCGCCATCCCCGAGCAGATCGTCCGCTTCCTCGCCGCGCGCCTCGACGACGAGCTGCCCGAGCAGGAGCCGATGCTCGAGGTCC